>JASGGS010000128.1:0-11925 GCA_047602685.1 Sphingobium sp. | reverse complement strand
GAGGCCGTGGCGGCGGTCAGGGCCATGGCGGCGGCACAGGGCATCAGCATCCAGCGAAGCCCGGCTCTCGGTCGTTGAAGAACGGTCATGGGATCAGGAGAAGGCGCCAAGATGGGCTGAGATAGCATGCATAGGGCTGAAGAAGCGCTGAACGGCAAATTGGCTCCCGCCTGGCACATCATCGACAAAGCAAAAGCCGGTCCCTCCCAATGGAAGAGACCGGCTTTGGATGCGCTCATATCGCGGCAATGCCCCGACGGGCAGGACATCGCCCTACGACGATCAGGTGAGCTGGTTCTTGGTCAGGCTGGTTTCCAGGCGACCGGAATTGTCGGAAAGGGTCGAGGCCGGAACGGTGATCAGACGACCGTCCAGGATGATCTGGGCCGAGCCGTCAGCCGTCACCTTGTAGATGACGCCAAGGCGCGCACCGCCATTGTCGAACAGCATCTTGCCCTTTTCAGGCGAACCACCCGCAATGGCGGGCGAGGCAAGGACGGAACCGAGGACCAAAAGAGAAAAAAGATGCTTCATGTCATACTCCCCTATTCGTATCACGACACCATGGCCGGCACGTCAGGAAATGACACGCCCCGTTGCCTCGGAGTCTTGAGCCTGCTTTTCCCATAACGGGCTTAACAAATTGCTACCTAGTCCGGAAATTGCGGATTTCCGCGCTCTTTCACGACATAATGAAGTTCGGCCCGATTCGCGGTGCGTAGGGGCAGGAACGCGAGATCGTGACAATTCCCCATGCTTCCCCAACCCGGTTTCCCGTAAAATCCCGACAGTGCCGGCCGCTGCCCTCAATCCTCCGGGGCGATGGTCACGGTCAGGCCATCGAGCGCCGCCGTCACCGGAAGCTGGCATGACAGGCGGCTATTCTCCTTGCGGTGGTCCGACGTGTCGAGCAAGTCGCTCTCATCGTCGGAGATGGCGGGCAGCTTGTCCGCATAGCCTTCATCGACATAGACATGACAGGTCGCACAGGAGCAGCAGCCGCCGCACAGCGCGAGCAATTCATCGAAGCCGTTGTCGCGAATGACTTCCATCACTGTCAGACCTTCTTTCGCCTCGACGGACTTGCTGTCGCCCGATTGAGAGACGATGTTCAACTGCGCCATTATTCTCTCCTCATATTCCGTGGGCGATCCTATGTGTGAAGGCCGCAGGGAAATCAATTGGTGCCAGCATGCTTGATAGCAGTGTCTTACGCTCGGCGATCGACCATCTGGTGTCGGTGGAGCCGGGCTTCGGCCGTGGCCTGGAGCGGGTGGGCTATCCCGAACCCCGCTTGCGCGCGCCCGGATATGAAACGCTGCTGCGGACGATCGTCGGCCAGCAAGTGAGCGTCGCCTCCGCTTCCGCCATCTGGCGCAAGCTGGAGGCCGCGCTTGGCGAAGGCGCGCCCGCGCAGGCGCTCCTGGCACAGGATTTCGATGCCCTGCGCGCCTGCGGCCTGTCTCGCCAGAAACAGGGCTATGCCCGGAGCCTGGCGGAACTGACCGTTTCGGGCGAACTGGATTTCTCGGCCTTGCCGGAGGAGGAGGAGGAAGCCATTGCCCAACTCGTCCGCATCAAGGGCATCGGTCGCTGGTCGGCGGAAATCTACCTGCTTTTCGCGGAAGGGCGGCCCGATGTCTTCCCGGCGGGCGACCTCGCCGTGCAGGTGGAGATCGGCCGCCTTCTCGGCCTGCCCGACCGGCCGAGCGAGAAGCTGACGCGCGACCTGGCCTCGCCCTGGAGTCCCTGGCGCGGTGCCGCCGCGATCTTCGCCTGGCACCATTATAATACGCCGGTTCTCTAGCCTAGAATTCGACCTCCAGTTCCTCCATCTCTTCCGGTTCCGCCTGCGCGGCGGCAACCCATTCCCGCATGGGCGGCCAATCGGCGATGGTCTGGCAATAGGCCGCGCTTTCCGGTGACAGCGCTACGGCATAGCCGATGAAGCGGCGGGTCACCGGCGCGTACATGGCATCCGCCACCGTCGGCTTCTCCCCGAAGAGGAACGGACCGCCATAACGCGACAGGCATTCCTGCCAGATCGCCTCGATCCGCTCTATGTCCGGCTTGGCGCCCGAAAAGACCGGGAAGCTTTCATGCTTCACCTTGAGGTTCATGGGCAGGGCCGAGCGCAGATTGGTGAAACCCGAATGGATTTCCCCGGAGATGGAGCGGCAATGCGCCCGTGCGATCCTGTCCGCCGGATACAGTCCCGCCTGCGGATAAAGCTCGTTCAGATATTCCGCTATGGACAGCGTATCCCATATGCTTGCGCCCTCATGCGTCAGTCGCGGCACCAGCACGGAGGGCGAGAGGAGGAGCAATTCCGCCCGGTTGCTCGCATCATTGGGCGCGGGCAGTTCCTCTATCTCCAGCCCCGCGAGACGGCACAGCAGCCATCCGCGCAGGGACCATGCGGAATAGGTCTTGCTCGATATCGTCAGCTTCGCCTTGGCCATATTCGCCTCCAGGGAACGCAACGGGCTTGCATCACCAAATGATGCAGTGCAGCATGAATGCACAAATCCCCGGACTTGGAAAGCCGAATCAGGCGAGGGGACAATCTCTGTCGGGGGACAGGTGATGCTGTATCAGGGCTATCAGGCCTTGCAGGACTGGATGGAACCCGCGCGCATGGCAACGCGCTGGACGCTGGATTTCCGCCGGGACTATATGGGTGATCTCGATACATGGCCATTGACCCGGCGCTTCTTCGCCGCATGCGAGGTGTTCGACGGCGCGAAGATCACGCATCAGCGTCCCGGCTATGGCATCAAGGCGGCGCTGAGCGGCAATCAGGCCGTCAAGATCCGGGAAGAGGTCACGCTCGACCTACCCTTTGGCAACCTCCTGCATTTCACCAAGGAGGGGGTCGAGGCACCGCAGCCCAAGATGCTGGTCGTGGCGCCCCTTTCCGGCCATTTCGCGACCCTGCTGCGCAACACCGTCCATACGCTGCTGCGCGACCATGACGTCTATATCACCGACTGGAAGAATGCGCGCGACGTGCCGCCGGACGCGGGACGCTTCGGCTTCGAGGAATATTTGGATTATGTGATCCGCTTCCTCCGGGAACTGGGTCCGCGCTCCCATGTCCTTGCCGTCTGCCAGCCCTGCGTTCCGACACTCGCCGCCGTCGCCGTGATGGCGGAGGACAAGGACCCTTGCCAGCCCCGCACCATGACGCTGATGGGCGGTCCCGTCGATACGCGTGTCGCGCCGACGGTGGTCAACAATCTTGCCAACGATCATCCCGTCGACTGGTTCGAGGAGAATCTGATCCATCCCGTCCCCTTTCCCCATGCGGGCATGGGACGGCGCGTCTATCCGGGCTTCCTCCAGCTCGCGGCATTCATGTCCATGAACATGGAACGCCACACCAGCCAGCATCGCAAGCGCTACCGGCATCTGGTCGAGGGCGAGGCGCAGGAGGCGCTCAGGATACGCGACTTTTACGACGAATATTTCGCCGTGCTCGACCTGACTGCCGAATTCTATCTGGAGACCATCGAATGGGTGTTCCAGAAGGCGCTGCTGGCCAAGGGGGAGCTGACCCATCGCGGGCGGCCGGTCGACTGCTCCGCGATCCAGCGCACCGCCCTTCTCACCGTGGAAGGTGAGCGGGACGATATTTGCGGCGTGGGCCAGACGGCGGCGGCGCATCTCCTCTGCTCCAGCCTGCGCCCGCACCTCAAGCGCCACCATCTCCAGCCGGGGGTCGGGCATTATGGCGTCTTCTCCGGTTCCAAGTGGGAGCGGCAGGTCTATCCGCAGGTACGCAACCTCGTCCTCGCGATGAGTTGAGGATAGGCGGTCAGGTCGAGGCGACCAGCAGTTCCTCCGCATTGCGCGGCGGCCGGAGACCATCCGGCCTGTCCTGGAAATACAGCGCCGCCAGGGCATCGGCCGAGACATGGGAAATGCCCCGGAAACCGGCCTCGCGGGCGAGGGCCATGATCTCGCCGGGCGTGAAGAAGCTGATGAAGGGCGTGCCGCTCGCCGCCGCGCCCCGGACCGCCCTCTCCAGCCCCGGCCGCGCGTCGGGATCAGCCAGCTCGATCGGCAGCAGGAAGGACAGCACGAGGGTCGATCCGGCCGCAGCCCGCGCCAGTTGCCGCAGCGTCGCGAGGATCGCCTCCCGGCTCAGATACATGCTGACCCCGGTCGACGCAAAAAGAGCAGGGCGCGCCGGATCGAAGCCATGGACCAGCAGCGCCTGCCACCAATCCTCCTCCTTCTCGAAATCCACGGGCACAAGACGCAACCAGTCCGGCACGCCATAGCCCCGTTCGACCAGCCTGCGCCGCTTCCACGCCTGCGGTCCCGGCCGGTCAACCTCGAACAGGGTCATGGCGGAGGCGATGTCGGGACGGCGCTGCGCGAAGCTGTCCAGTCCCGCGCCGAGGATCACATATTGGCCGGTCCCGCCGGCGGCGCCGGTCAGTCGATCCTCGATGAAACGCGCCCGCGCGACAATGGAGGCACGGAAGGGGGCGGTTCCCTGCGGATGCATGTCCGGCCGCTCGCGCCAGCCTTCCTCCGGTTCGAGCAGTTCCAGCCCGATCGCGTCCTCGATCACATGCGGCGGCGCGTCCTGCTCGACATGGAGCGCCCGCCACAGGGCCACGCGCGCGGCGGTGCTGTCGGGCCCGCCACCATCGCTCATGGCAGCAGGCCGTCAATGGCGCGGGCCAGCTTCGCATCCCGCTGCGTCAGGCCCCCGGCATCATGGGAGCTGAGCGTGATGTCCACCCGGTTCCAGCTATTCGACCAGTCGGGATGATGGTCCGCCTTTTCCGCCAGCAGCGCGACGCGGGTCATGAAGGCGAAGGCCTCCGGGAAATCGGCGAAGGTAAAGCCGCGCCGGATCGCCTTCCCGCCATCCGCCTCCGCCCAGCCCGTCAGTTCGGCGAGCAACGCGGCCCGATCCTCCTCGTTCAGCAATCCGGCCATGATCGTCTCCTTGTCCTTTCGCACGGCATGCGCCATGGGACGCCAATGAGCGTGACGGGTCAAGCGGCGGACGACAGGGCGGCGCGCCTCGACGTCCGGGATGCCGCGTGCAGCCGGGGCGGCCGCATCCTGTTCAGCGGCCTCAGCTTCTCCCTCTCCGCGGGAGAGGCCGCGCTGGTCGCCGGTCCCAACGGCATCGGCAAGTCGAGCCTGCTGCGCATGATCTGCGGCCTTCTGTCCCCCTTTGCCGGGGAGATCGCGGCCGGGGGCGGCCTGGCGCTGGCCGACGACCGGCTGGCGCTCGATACCGACCGGCCGTTGGGCCGGGCGCTCGCCTTCTGGGCCGGGATCGACGGGCGGGCGGGCGCGGTGGCGGACGCGCTGGAGGCGCTGGACCTCTCCCCCCTTTTCGACGTGCCGGTCCGCATGCTCTCGACCGGGCAGCGCAAGCGGGCGGCGCTGGCGCGGGTCATCGCGTCGGGCGCCCCCATCTGGCTGCTGGACGAGCCGGGCAACGGCCTCGACACCGCATCCCTCGTCCTGCTGGGCGGCGCGGTCGAGCGGCATCTATGGGCGGGCGGCATCGTGGTCGCGGCGTCGCACCAGCCGCTGCCCTGGGTCTCCACCACCAGCCTCACCCTCGCCCGGCCGGACGAGCCGGAGGAGGATGACGAGGACGTGGCGGAGGATCGGGCATGATCGGCGCGATCATAGGGCGCGACTGCGCGCGGAGCTGGTCGGGCGGCGCGGTCGCCATGCCCGTCATCTTCGTGGCGATGGTGGCGACGCTGGTCCCCTTCGCCCTGGGTCCCGATCCCGCGCTGCTCGCGGCGACGGGCGGCGGCATGCTGTGGGTGGCCGCGCTGCTGGCGAGCCTGCTGCCGGTCGACCGCCTGATCGAGCCGGATCGCGAGTCCGGGCTGTTCGACCAGCTCATCGTGCGGGGCGCGCGGGACGAGACGGTGATGGCGGCCAAGCTGGCGGCGCACTGGCTGAATTTCGGGCCGCCGCTGCTCCTCGCCTGCCTGCCCGCCGCCGCGCTGCTGCAACTGCCGGGCGAGACGGTCTGGCGGCTGGAACTGTCGCTCCTCATCGGCACGCCGGGCCTTGCCGCCCTCGCCCTCATGACGGCGGCGCTGACGGCGGGCCTGCGCGGGAGCAGCGCGCTCACCGGCCTGCTCGTCCTGCCGCTGGCGGTGCCGCTGCTCATCTTCGGGGCGGGAGCGCTGGGGGAAAGCGGCGGGGCGGCGCTCAAGCTGCTGGCGGCGAGCGCGCTGGTGCTGGTGGCGATGGCGCCCTTCGCGGCGGGCGCGGCGATGCGGGCGGGGCGCGAGTAGCGCAAAAGCTCACAGGCTTCCCTACCCAATGGCAGGGGTCCGGCGGAGGCGTGCGGCCTGTTGGATTTGTTGGATTTGTTGGATCAGGCGCCGCGGGACCAGCGCGCCCATATGGCGGTGGGCAGCAGGCGCCCGCGCGCTTCCTCCCGCACGGCCAGCTCGCCGCATTCCACCTTGCCCGGCAGGTCGCCCAGATGCTCGGCCAGCAGCGCGCCTATGGCCAGGGCCGACAGGCGCACCGCATAGACGGTGAGGAACAGGCAGCGGCTGTCCGCATCGAGCAGGCGGCGGCAATCGGCGATGAGGCCGGGCAGATGCTCCTCCAGCCGCCAGACCTCGCCATCCGGCCCGCGTCCATATTTGGGCGGGTCGAGCAGGATCGCGTCATAGCGCCTGCCCCGCCGCCCCTCGCGCGCGACGAACTTGGCCGCATCGTCGACGATCCAGCGTATCGGCCGCTCGGCCATGCCCGACAGCGCGGCATTGGCCCGCGCCTGCGCCACGGATTTCTTCGACGCATCGACATGGGTGAGGTTCGCGCCCGCCGCCGACAGGGCCAGCGTGCCGACGCCGGTATAACCGAACAGGTTCATCACCTGCGGATCGGCCTTGTCCGCGATCTGCCCGCGCATCCAGCCCCAGACCGGCGCCATGTCGGGGAAGAAGCCGAGATGGCGGAAGGGGGTGCAGCTTGCCTGAAACGACACCTCGTTCCAGCGAAGCGGCCAGTCCCCCGGCACGGGCCTGTCGAACTGCCAGCGGCCGCCGCCATCCTCGTCCGATCCGGGGATGAAGGCGCCGTGCGAATCCCAGTCCTCCAGCGCGGGCGCCCATAGCGCCTGCGCGTCGGGCCGGACGAAGCAATAGGGGCCGTAGCGTTCGAGCTTCAGCCCATGGCCGCTATCGATCAGGCCGTAATCGTCCCACGGCTCCCCGACCAGGGTCGAGACGGTGACGGGATCGCTCATGCCCTCAACCCGCGCGGGGTGTCGCCCGCTCCGCGATATAGGCCGTCACCCCGGCATAGTCGGAGGAGAGCTTCGCATAGCGCTCCTCCCTGTCGAAGAGATTGCCGAGGCGCGAGGGCAGCGCGGGGCGCAAGCCGGTCGCCCGTTCCACCGCGTCGCGGAACTTGGCGGGATGGGCGGTCGCCAGCGTCACCACCGGAACGGCCGGATCGATGCCCGCCCTGAGCGCGGCGCCGAGGCCGACCGCGCTGTGCGGATCGATCACCTGGCCCGCCCCGTCATAGGCCCAGCGGATCGCCCCCGCCATCTCGTCCCCGTCGATGCGGCAGGAGGAGAAGAGGCGGCCCGCCCCCTCCCGCTGCGCATTGGTGAGGCGCATCGCCCTCGTGCCCTCGAACCCCTTCATCTGATCCGCCAGCGCGGAACCGTCGCGTCCGCCGAGATCGAAGAGAAGCCGCTCAAAATTGGAGCTGACCTGGATGTCCATGCTGGGGGTCGCGGTGGCGGTCACGCTGCCCTGGCTATAGTCGCCATGGGCCAGCGCGCGGTGGAGGATGTCGTTGACATTGGTGGCGACGACCAGCCGCTCCACGGGCAGGCCCATGCGTTCCGCCACATAGCCGGCGAACACGTCGCCGAAATTGCCGGTGGGGACGGAGAAGGCGATTTTTTGGTCCGGCGCGCCGAGGCGCACGGCGGCGTAGAAATAATAGACGATCTGCGCCATCAGCCGCGCCCAGTTGATGCTGTTCACGGCGGACAGGTTGAAGCGCCCGGCAAAGTCCGCATCGTTGAACATGCGCTTCACCAGCGCCTGCGCATCATCGAAGCTGCCGTCGATCGCGATATTATGGACATTGGGCGAGAGGACCGTGGTCATCTGGCGCCGCTGCACGTCGGACACGCGCCCATCGGGATGCAGCATGAAGATGTCGACCTTCTCCCGGCCCGCGACCGCATCGATGGCGGCCGAGCCGGTGTCCCCGGACGTCGCGCCGACGATGGTCAGGTGCGTGTCGCGGCGCGACAGGAATTTCTCGAACAGCAGGCCGAGAAGCTGGAGCGCCACGTCCTTGAAAGCGAGGGTGGGACCGTGGAACAGTTCCAGCAGCCAATGCTGGTGGTCCAGTTGCACCAGCGGCGTGACCGCCTGATGCGAGAAGCGGCCATAGGCCTGCGTGCAGAGGTCGCGCAGCTCCTCCCCGGTCAGGGCGTCCGCGACGAAGGGCGTCATCACCCGCACCGCCGTTTCCACATAGGAAAGACCGCGCAGGGCCGCGATCTCCTCCCGCGAGAAGCTGGGCCAGGCGTCGGGCAGATACAGCCCGCCATCCTTCGCCAGACCGGCAAGGGTCACATTCTCGAAATCGAGCGCGGGTGCGCTGCCACGGGTGCTGACATAGTGCATCGCGCGGCCTTAGCGGTGCGCGGCATCCGGCGCAACGGTCTGGGCACTCCGCACGGCATGGACGCGGACATGGGGAGCGGTCCGGGCGTGCGGAGGGGACGGGCGCGGGAGCGACGCGGCATTGGGCGGCGTTGTCCAGAAGCTACCCAGACTTCCCCGCTGGAGCGCGGTGCGGAAGGGACCCCCGCTCTCTCTCTCTCCGCATGGCCGGCAGGAGCATGCTTCGCCTGCGCGGCGTCCCTGGGCCATTGGAAACAGGCGCTGGAGCGTTTCCCCAATTGAGCGGAAACGCTCTTGTCTGTCGATGCCGCGTTTTCCGGGCCGTTGACCGGGAACGGCCAAGTTGAAAATGCTCTAGAAAGAAAGGCTGCCCGTTGATGGCGCCGACTTCGCTCGCGCTCAATATGCCGCGAAGCCGCGCCTCGTCGAGGACCGCCTGCTGGAAGTCGCTGAGGCTCTCCCCGCCCTTCATGCGGTGGAAAACCTCGTAGAGCTGGTTGTCGGTCATGCCGCCCGCGCGGGCCGCGTAGATCATGGGATTGGAAGAATTCATCGAAATGGCCTCCACATCAAGCGGCAGACCAACGAAGTTCTGTCAGTCGGCGCCGCGCTCGGGAACCCCATGACGCCAATGGAGCCATGCTACACCCCGATGGCCGAAATCCCTAATGCTTTGTCGCGGAGGCGGCGAGACGATGCGAATGGAGCGGAGGGGAAGGCGCCGGACAGCGGGCGCCCTCAAAGCGGCTCCCGATACGGTCCCGCCAGATGGCCGCCGTCCACCACCAGCGAGGCGCCGGTGCAATAGCTGCTTTCGTCCGAGGCGAAGAAGAGGACGGCGTTCGCGATCTCCTCCGGCCGGGCCATGCGCTGTATGGGCTGCATCGCCAGCGCCTTTCGCAGGCGGGCATGGGAGGCGGGATGGGTGTTCCGCACCAGCGGCGTCTCCGTGAAGCCGGGATGCACGCTGTTGATCCGGATGCCCTGCCCGCCCAACTCCAGCGCCAGCGAACGGGTGAGGCCCAGCACCGCATGCTTGGCCGCGACATAGGAGGACAGGTCGCGCATGCCCGCCAGCCCGTCAATGGAGGAGATGTTGACGATGGAGCCGCCGCCCCGCGCGGCCATGGCGGGCGCCGCCGTCCTTATGCCTGCCCAGGTGCCGGTGACGTTCACCTCCATGATGGAGCGATGGCCCTCCACGCGCTGCCGGTCGATGGGGCCGCCGCCCGCGCCGCCGCCCGCATTGTTGACGAGTATGTCGAGGCCGCCATGGCGCGCGGCGATAGCCGCGACAGCGCTTTCCCAGTCGGACAGGTCAGTGACGTCGAGCGGCTGGAAGGCGGCGGCGGCACCGATTTCCGTGGCGAGCGCCTCGCCCCTCTCCGCCTGTATGTCGCTGAGGATGACGGTGGCGCCCTCACGGGCGAAGATCCGCGCGCAAGCCTCGCCTATGCCCTGCGCCGCGCCCGTGACCAGTGCGATCTTGCCCGCCAGCCTTTCGCCCATATGCCTCTCCCCTTGCCATGCGGTGCGAGCATGGCAGGCTTTGCGTCCCGTGAAAGGATCAGACGTCCAGCGGGCTTGATCGGCCCTCCAGATCGCCGCGCGGGCCGCCCGGCGCAAGGACAGCGGATTGGCCTGTTTCCCGCGATTTCCGGGCCGTCAGGCGAGTTAACGTGCAATCTCTAGGGCCGGTCGGCGTCCCTGCCGCGCGCGCGCCGCCGGAGCGCCAGCGCGTAGATGACCAGCGCCACGCCCGCGAACAGGAACCACTGGACCGCATAGGCGAGATGGTTGTTCGGCACCTCCGCCGGATCGGGCCGGGGCGACGGAGCAAGGCCGCCCTCCCCCCTGGCCGAGACGATCATCAGACGGAGCGGCGCGCGGTGGCCAAGCCAGCGTTGCAGCGCGCTTCTCGGGTCCGGCTCCCACATGGCGGTGCCCGTGACGGGACCGCCCTTCCATGCCGGCAACGCCCTGGGATCGGCCGACATGCCGATATCCACCACCAGCCCCGGCCCCTCCGCCCCGGTGGCGCAGGTGGCGATCTGGCGCCAGCCGGGCCTGCCGTCGGGCAGCCTGCCCCCCTTCGTCTGCCAGCCGGTTACGCGCAGGCAATAGCCCGTCACCGTGCGGAACACATAATTTTCGTCCGAGGGATTGGACGGATAGGCGGTGGCGGGCAGCGAGAGATTGGCGCGGAAGCGGGCGAGCAGCGCCGCCTTCTCCGTGCGGCGGTCGAGCTGCCAGAGGCCGAGGCCGATCATCGCGGCCAGCGCCAGCGCGACGATGAGGGTCGGGACGACGGGGATGCGGCCCGTCATGCGTTTCCGCCGCCGCCGTCGGCCAGCCGCCCTTCGCGCGCCTGGTTGCGATATTCGAGGATGAGCAGCGCCGCCTTGGACAGGCGCAGGCAATAGATGACCGCCGCCGTGGTGAGCGGCACCCAGAGCAGCACATGCACCCAGAAGGGCGGATCGGCGCTCAGTTGCAGGATGAGCGCGCCCGCGACCACCAGCCCGCCAACGATGAGGATGAGGAAGGCGGCCGGACCGTCCCCCACATTGAACCGCGTATAATCCAGCCCGCAGGCCCCGCACCGCTCGGCGAAGCGCGTCCATCCCGCGAACAGCGGCCCCTCGCCGCAGCGCGGGCAGCGGGAGGCGAAGGTCGCGGCGAGGAGGGGCGGCGCAGGCTTTTGCGGTGCGGATGGCGGCGGGGCGGCGGTCATGGCGCCCTTATGGCCGCTCGGCGGGATCATGGAAAGGCTTAGGGCCAATCGACATTCAGTTCAGATGGAGTCGAAATGGTGGTTTTGCATGACCCTTCAAGCGAGGCCCGTGCCTCGCTTGAACGCAGCGCACTAAAGGTACGTGAGCACCGGAAGCGCGCAACGCCGCCATTTGCAGCCCCCTATGGGCTGAATGTCGATTGGCGCTAGCCGTCTCCGCCGCCCTCACAAGGCAGGACGCACCCGAAGCTGCCTCCGGGTGCGCCGCGAACGCCTGGACTGCCGGCCGGGATCAGCCGCCGTGGACCGGTGCGCCCCAGCCGCCCCACACATAGATGGCGACGAAGAGGAACAGCCACACCACGTCGACAAAGTGCCAGTACCAGGCCGCCGCTTCGAAACCGAAATGCTGGCGGGGGGTGAAATGGCCCTTATAGGCGCGGACGAGGTTCACGATCAGGAAGATGGTGCCGACCAGGACGTGGAAGCCGTGGAAGCCGGTCGCCATGTAGAAGGCCGAGC
>JASGGS010000127.1:0-12037 GCA_047602685.1 Sphingobium sp. | reverse complement strand
TCGCTGAACAGCACCTGATAGAAGTTGCTCGCGGTCGCGGTGGTGGCGGAGAGATTATAAAGCTGGTTGTTGTTGCTGTGCCGCTCATAGTTGAAGCGCAGCCCGGCGGTCAGCGTCAGCGCGTCGGTCGCCGCGAGCTTGCCCTCGCCATACCAGGCGATATTGTCCGTCTTCTGCCGGATTTCCGAATAGACGGGCCGGTAGCGGACCTCGCTTTCGATATTGCTGTTGGCAATGCCGTTGAAGGCGGCGCCGGTATTGGCGCGGCGATTGGTGAACCACCATTCATGGTACAGATAGACGCCGGTCGTGAAGCTGAAGCGGTCATAGGTCCCCTTGAGCTGCAACTCCTCCTGGAAGGTGCGGTCGCGATAATCGACCCACTGGCTGCCGCGCCCGTAATATTCGCCCACATTGTCGAACAGCACGACCTGCTGCCAGCCATATATGCCCGCCAGCGACGTCAGTTGCAGATGGTCGTCAATGTCGTAGATGATCTTGAGGCTGCCCGTCAGATGGTCGAAGCGCTGGTCCGGATAGAGCTGGTTATGCGCATCGCGGTCGTTGTACAGCAGGTTCTGCACGCCCCGCGCCGACGAACGGTCGCGCACGCCATAGACGGAAAGCTGGATGTCGAGATTGTCGGCGGGCAGCCAGCGCAGCTTCGTGCGGCCCGCCAGATAATCGACCGTGTTCACGTCCCGGCCGGAGGCGATATGCTTATCGAAGCCGTCGCGGCCATGATAGGACAGGGCGACGGAGGCGAAGACATCCTCGCCGATCGGGCCGGACGCCGCGACGCCCAGGCGGCGGTCGAAATAGGTGCCGATGGAGGCCGTCGCCTTGAACTTGGGCGTCTCGTCGGGGACGGTGCTGGTGATGACCACCGCGCCGCCCGCCGCGCTATGGCCGAATGCCTGCCCCTGCGGACCGCGAAAGACCTCGACCCGCTCTATGTCCAGCAGTTCCGACTGCGATCCCAGATTCTTGGGGATGTAGATGCCGTCCTGATAGACGGGCACGGACGGCTCGCCCTGCTCGTCCGCCTCGCCCACGCCGCGGATGAAGAAACGGGCATTGAGATAGGAGACCACGGTGCGGGCCTGGTAGAGATTGGGGACGATATTATCCAGCTCGCGCGTGGCGGTGATACCCGACTGCTCCAGCCTGCCGCCCGACAGGGAGGTGATGGCGAGCGGCGTCTTCTGGATTTCCGCGAGGCGGCCGTCCTTCTGGCCGGTGACGACGATCTCGGATTCCGCGACCCCGGCGGCGCCTTCCGCATTGTCCGCCTCGGCGAGGCGCGCCGCGGCCGGACTGGCGGCGATGGCGGCAAGGCTGGCGGCGGCAAGCCAACAGGCATATCTGGCACGATGACGGCGTATCGACATTCATTCCCCCCAAGAAAAGGCGGGGGACGGTCACGAGCATTTTTCTATACGGCCCCCACAACCCTGTCCTTGGGGATGCCCCGTGCCGATGTATAACTATTATGCGTAATAAGCGGGTGGTTTTCCGCAATATTATAATGGCGGCTACGCCCCTATATTTGGCTTTCCAATATTACAGCTCGTCAAAGGACGAGAAATTATGGCGGTGGAGGCTGGCATAAAGGCCGGCCAGCCGTAGCAGTTCGGCGGGCGAACCCTGTTCCAATATGGCGCCGTCCTTCAGCACGATGATGCGGTCGGCATCCTTCACCGTGGCGAGGCGATGGGCGATGAGGATGGACGTGCGGCCCGCCATCAGCACGCGCAGCGCCTCCTGTATCTGCGCCTCGACGAAGCTGTCTATGCTCGCCGTCGCCTCGTCCAGGATCAATATGGCCGGGTCCGCCACCAGGGCGCGCGTGAAGCTGATGAGCTGGCGCTGGCCGATGGAGATATTCTGCCCGCGCTGGTCGAGCAGGGTCGCATAGCCGTCCGGCAACGCCATGATGAAGTCGTGCGCGCGCACCGCCTTCGCCGCCCGCACTATGTCCTCATGCGTGACGTCCGGCGTGGTGAAGCGGATATTCTCCTCGACCGTGCCGGTGAAGAGGAACGGGTCCTGCAACACCATCACCACCTGGCGGGCGATGGATTGCTGCTGCACGTCGCGAACATCCTGCCCGCCGATCAGCACCGCGCCGTCCCATATGTCGTACAGGCGGCAGATGAGGGCCGCGATGCTGCTCTTGCCCGATCCGGTGGGGCCGACCAGGGCCACCACCTCATGCGGTGCGATGGAAAGGGAGAAATCGCGCAGAATCGGCAGTCCGGAACGATAGCCGAAGGTGACGCCGCGCAGCTCGACCGAAGGCCGGGAGGCATCCAGCGGCGGAGCATCCGGCTTGTCGGTGATGTCGACCGGCACGTCGATCACCTCGAATATGCGATAGGCGGCCGTCGTGGCGCGCTGCGCCGCCGTATATTGCTGCGACAGGGTGCGCACCGGCTCGAAGAAGCGCTGCACGTAGAAGATGAAGGCGACCATGACGCCCACGTCGGTCCGCCCCTCCAGCACCAGCCAGGCGCCGCCCAGCGCGACGATGGCGAGCGCGACGCCGGTCAATATGTCGATTGTCGGCACCATGATCTGCGCGGTCCAGGCCGCGGCGGCCTGCGCATCGCGGTTGGCGGTCGCCTTGCGGTCGAAGTCCGCGAGGTTGATCTCCTCCCGCCGCGTCGCCTGCACCACGCGCACGCCGTTGATATTCTCCGCCAGCGCGCCGTTGACGATGGAGGAGGTGTCGCGCGCATGGGAGAACACGATCCGCGCTCTGGGCAGCCACAGCGCCCGCACGCCCATCAGCGCGGGCAGGAGCAGGAGCGTCAGCAGCGCCAGCCGCCATTCGAGCGCGAACAGCACGCCGACGATGCCGACCAGCAGCGCGAAATCGCCCACGGCCGTCACCGATGTCTCGAAAAATTCCTGAAGCGCGTTCACGTCGCCTTGCAGGCGCGACATGATGCGGCCGACATGGCTGCGGTCCATGAAACCCTGGCTCACCCGCTGGAGATGCGCGAACATCGCGCGGCGCAGGTCGAAGATGATGCGCTGCGCTAGGCGGGCGGCCGTCACGTCCGACAGATAATTGGTGCTGCTGTTCAACAGGATCACCGCGCCGAAGGCGACCATGGTGAGCGGCAGGCCGAGGCTGCCCGGCTTGTCCATCAGGCTGTCGACCGCGCTCTTGATGAGCAGGGGGATGGCGAGCTGCGCGGCGACGAAGAGGAGGATCGTGCCCACCGCCGCATAGGCGAGGCGCCGATGCGGGCGGATGAAGGGCATGAGCCGCCGGACCACGCCGGACGACATCTCCACGAACATCTCGTCCCGCTCCTCCCGCTCGGCGATGCGGTCGGGATCGGCCGCCTGCGGATCGGGCGGGTCGAGCGGCGCGGCGGCGCTGGTGGCAGCGGCAGTGGTCATGCTTCGACCTCCTCGCGGCTATTGTCGGAGGATTGGGTCTGGAGGCTATAGAGCGTGGCATAATAGCCGCCCGCCGCCACCAGATCGGCATGGGTGCCGCGCTCGACGATGCGTCCTTCGTCCAGCACGACGATCTCGTCGGCGTGCATGAGGGAGGAGAGGCGGTGCGAGATGATGATCGTCGCCTTGCCCGCCGTGGCGTCGCGCAGCGCATGGCGCAGGCGGTGCTCCGTCGCGGCGTCGACGGCGGACGTGGCATCGTCGAAGATCAGCACGGCCGAACCCGGCAGCAGGCCGCGCGCGATGACCGCCCGCTGGCGCTGGCCGCCGGAGAAGCGCGAGCCGCGCTCGCCCATGGCCGTGCGATATCCGGCGGGCAGGCCCTCGACATGATCGTGGAACTGCGCGGTGGCGGCGGCCTCGCGCACGACCGGACGAAGCGTCTCCGGCTCGGCATAGGCGATGTTGCGCTCCACGCTGTCGTCGAACAGGAAGACGTCCTGCGCGACGAGGCTGACGGCCGTGCGCAGCGAGCCGAGCGTTACGGCGCGGATATCCTGCCCGTCGATCAGGATACGCCCCTCCTGCGGATCGTAGAAGCGCGCGGCCAGATGGGCGAGGGTGGTCTTGCCCGCCCCCGCCGGGCCGACAATGCCCAGCGTGCGCCCGCGTTCCACCGTGAAATCCACATGACGCACCGCCCAGGGCGCATCGGGCGCATAGCGGAAGGAGACAGTCTCGAAGCGCAGCGTGCCCGTCGCCGCATCGAGCGGCCTGGCGTCCCGCGCGTCGCTGATCTCCGGCTCGCGGTCCAGTATCTCGAACAGCCGCGCGCCCGAGGAGACGGCGCGCGCGCCCGCGTTCATGATCATGCTGATCTGGCGGACCGGCATCTGCAATATGGTCATGAAGGCCAGGAATTCGGCAAGCTGGCCGATGGTGATCGCCCCCGCCGCGATCCGGTGCGATCCCAGCCACAGCACCAGCAGCATCGCGCCATAATAGGCGCCGTTGATCTGCGCCATGGAGCGGGCGCGGATCTGGATGCGCAGATTGGCGAAGGCAAGCGCGGCATTGCCGGCCTCGTCAAAGGCCGCCATCTGGTGCGCGCGGGCCGGAAAGGCGCGGACCACCCGCGCGCCTTGCAGATTCTCCTCCATCACGCGCGTCAGCACGGCCATGCGCTCCTGCAAGCGCGTCCAGGCGAGGCGCAGGCGAATGCCCATGCGGCCCGCCAGCACGCTCACCACCGGCAGGAAGACCAGGGTAACCGTCGCCAGCACCGGATCGCGCGCGAAGAGGAGCCATCCGCCGACGCCCGCCAGCATGACGAGCTGGACGATGCGCTGGAGCCCCAGTTCCAGAAAGCCGCGCACGCCCTCCAGATCGAGCATGCCGCGCGTGATGAGGTCGCCCGAATGGATGCGGTCGTGGAAGGAGAAGTCGAGCCGCTGGAGCTTCTCGAAGAAGGCGAGGCGCAGGTCGCGGCCGACGCTCTGGCCGACATATTCGGCATTATAGCCCGCCGCCATCTGGAGCAGCCCGCGCAACGCGCTGGCGCCCACGAGAAGAAGCGCGGTCCGGATGACGGGAAGGAGCGCGCCATTGCCCTCGCTTCCGTGCCCGGCCAGCGCAACGGCCTGATCGACCGCCTGCCCCAGCAGGCGCGGCAGCATGAGGTTGGCGAGGGCGGCGCCCAGGCAGGCGGCCATGGCGAGGGTGAAACGCAGGCGGTAACGCGCCGCCTGCGCGATCACGCGCTTCAGGATGACGGGCGCGCGCGCGGCGCCGAGGCCGAGCGCGGCAATCGCCTCGCCCGCCGAGAAATTTCGCGGCGCCTTTCCGCCCGGCGCGGCCGGTCCACCTGTTTCCGATCTACTCATATCCTCCCCGTCGAACCGAAGGCCGGCCTGGAAATCGGGCTGGCTGTGGAGCCATGGAAGCTGTCCGATCCGGCTGTCCCCTACGCCATTCGGCAATGCATGGTCGCTTGAGTTTTGGTGACACGGCCATGAGCATGCCAAATATCGCGCGCCGCCTCCACCCCGCCCCCGGCCCCATCCGGAGGGGGCCGTTCCGCTCAAGCCAGGGTTGAGCAGAAATCATTGGCGCCTGCCGGACGGCATGCCATTTTTCCCTTTGGACAGGTGCCGGACATCGCCGGAAGGGATGACCCGCGGGGCAAGGGACGATCATGTGAGTATTCGGGGCGGGTTGGGCAGGCGCGGATGGCTCGCGATCGCCGCTGTCATTCTGGTGCTGCTGGCGGCGCTTGCCTTCGGCCTTGCGCGCGGACGCGGCGGCGCCGGGCATGCCGGGGGCAGCTTGACGGTCGGCGATCAGCGCGGCGGCGTGCAGGCGCTGCTGCAGGCCGCCGGAGAGCTGGACGACGTGCCCTATCATGTCGAATGGGCGCTTTTCCCCGCTGCCTCCCCCTTGCTTGAGGCCCTCGGATCGGGGGCGGTCGATGTGGGCGGGATAGGCGGGCCGCCCTTCGCCTTCGCCTATGCGGGTGGAGCGAGGATCAAGGTCGTGTTCGCCTATCGCTCGCTTGCCGGGCATGGCAGCGCGGCATCTGCCCTGATCGTCCGGCGGGACTCGCCGCTGCGGACATGGGCCGATGTCAAGGGGCGGAAGATCGCCACGGTCCGCGGGTCCGCCGGACAGGATCTGGCGCTCCAGCTTCTCGAAAAGCACGGCCTGACCCATAAGGACGTCAAATGGGTCTATCTCAACAATGGCGAAGCGAAGGCCGCGCTGGATACGCGCGCGGTGGACCTGTGGGCGACCTGGGGCAGCTATGTCGGCACGGCGCTGATCAATGCCCATGACCGGGCTTTCGCCGATGCCCGCGAACTGCCGGCGCAAGCGGGCTTCTACGCGGCCAGCGACAAGGCGATCGCGAACAAGCGCGCGATCATACAGGATTTCGTGCAGCGTCTGGCGCGGGCGCGCAAATGGGCGCTGTCGCACAAGGCCGAATATGCCGCCGTCCTCGCGAAGGAAACCGGCCTTCCGCTCGACGTCGCCACCTTCACCGTGACCCAGCAGCAGACGGCCGCCGTGCCCATCGACCCTTCGATCCAGGAGGAGCAGCGCGCGATCCTCGAACGATATAGGCGGGCCGGCCTGATCGACAGGGTGCCCGATCTCGACGGCGCGTTCGATCCGTCGTTCAGCGCCTTCCTGGCGCCCCGCTGATCGGCGCGCGGCAAAGCTTCGCAGGCTCTAAAATGCCGGGATCACGGCGCCCTGATAGTGGCGGTCGATGAACGCCCTCGTCTCGGCGCTCTGCAAGGCCGCGATCAATTTCCGGACGCGGGGATCGTCACCGGCTCCCGGCAGGCCCACGACATAATTGGCATAGGGGCTGGAGCGATCCTCGATGAACAGCGCATCCCGCACCGGGTTGAGGCCCGCATCCAGCGCGTAATTCGTGTTGATCAGCGCCAGATCGACCTGATCCAGCACGCGCGGCAGGGTCGGCGCCTCCAGTTCGCGGATCTTCAGGTTGCGCGGATTGGCGGTGATGTCGCGCAGGGAGGCCAACGCGCCGGCCCCCTCCCGCAGCGTGACGAGACCCGCTTTCTGGAGCAGCAGCAGCGCGCGCCCGGCATTGGACCCGTCGCTGGGGATGACGACATCGGCGCCGTTCGGGATCGCGGTCACGGATTTCCATCGCCGCGAATAGGCGGCGAACGGCTCGACATGGATCGCGGCGATCGGCGTCAGCGTCGTGCCGTGCGACGCATTATACTCGTCGAGATAGGGCTTGGTCTGGAAATAATTGACCTTGAGGCGGCCCTCCGCGACCTGGACATTGGGCTGCACATAATCGTTGAAGACACGGACCTGGAGCTTGACGCCTTCCCGGTCCAGCCGCTTCGAAATCTCTTCCAATATTTCCGCATGCGGCACCGCGGTCGCGCCGACGGTGAGCAGATTCGGCTCCTCCTTCCCGCCGCAGCCCGTCGTCAGGGCCAGCGCGCCGAGAAGGAGGGGAAGCAGGATTCGCTTGGTCATGATCGGCTCCTTCATCTGTGGCTGACGCGGACGACCAGGCGGTCGCCGAAAAACTGGAGGCCCTGCACCAGCAGGACGAGGAACGCGACGGTGACGACCATCACGTCCGTCTGGAAACGCTGATAGCCGAAGCGAATCGCCAGGTCGCCAAGGCCCCCCGCGCCGACCACGCCCGCCATGGCGGTGAAGGAGACCAGCGTGATCGCCGTGACGGTGGCGCCGGCCACGATGCCGGGCAGCGCCTCCGGCAGCAGCGCGCGCAGCACCAGGTCGCGCGTCGTCGCGCCCATGGCCTGCACGGCCTCGATCGTCGCGCGATCCACCTCGCGCAGGGCCGTCTCGACCAGACGGGCGAAGAAGGGCGCGGCCCCCGCGACCAGCGGCGGGATCGCGCCCGCCACGCCGAGCGAGGTGCCGACCAGCACGACGGTCAGCGGGATCATCAGGATCAGCAGGATGATGAAAGGCACGGAGCGCAGGAAATTGACGATGATGCCCAGCAGCCCGTGTCCGAAACGGCTCGCCCACATCTGCCCCGGACTCGTCAGGAACAGGAGGATGCCGAGCGGCAGCCCGAACAGGATGGTGAGCAGCAGCGAGCCGCCCAGCATCGCCAGCGTATCGAGACAGGCCCCCGCGATTCCGGCCCAGTCGAGATTGGCGGAAAAGCCGTTCATCAGGACAGCTCGCCCGCCTGTGCCAGCGCCGCCCGCGCGCGCGCCTGATCCCCGCCGACGAGGCCGAGGGTGAAGCGTCCGAACCCGCCGCCGCGCAATTGCCCGACACGGCCCGACAGGATCACGAAATCGACGCCCGTCTCGCGCGACACGCGGCTCAGCACGGGCTGATGGGCCATGTCGCCGCGCAGGATCAGGTCGATCACGGGTCCGTCGAAGGCGATCCGGTCGCGCGCCCCGCCGCCCCCGGCCTCCGCCAGCAAGGCGTGCGCCTCCGGCGAACGGGGCGACAGGACGATATCCGCGGCGCGCCCGCATTCGGCGACGCGGCCCGCGTGCAGCACGGCAACCCGGTCGCACAGGCGATGCACGACGTCGACCTCATGCGTGATGACGACGATGGTCAGCCCCAGCTCGCGATTGAGGTCCGCGATCAGGGACAGGATGCTCGCCGTCGTTTCCGGGTCCAGCGCGCTGGTCGCCTCGTCGCACAGCAGGATGTCGGGCCGCGTCGCCAGGGCGCGGGCGATGCCGACGCGCTGCTTCTGGCCGCCGGAAAGCTGGGCGGGGAACTTGTCCCTGTGATCGGCGAGGCCGACGCGTTCCAGCAGATGGGACACGCGCGCGCGGATCGAACCGCGATCCTCCCCCGCGATCCGGAGGGGCAGCGCGACATTCTGGGCCACGGTGCGCGAAGAGAGCAGGCCGAAGCCCTGGAATATCATCTGGACGCGCCGCCGCAGCCGCCGCAGCCTTTCGCCGGACAGGGTGCCAACATCGAGGCCATCGACCAGCACGCGGCCGGAATCGGGCCGTTCCAACCCGTTGAGCAGGCGCACCAGCGTGGATTTCCCGGCACCGGACCGGCCGATGATGCCGAAAATCTCCCCGCGCGCAATGTCCAGGCTCACGCCGTCCAGCGCGGCATGGCCATGGCCGAAGCTCCGGCGCACCTCTTCCAGTCGGACAGCCGGGATGTCATCGTGCGGCACGGGCAAGCTTCATGATGGGGTTTTCTATCGGCCGGGTAGAGTATCGCCTCTATCTCCCGTGCCGCCGGGGGTGTCAATCACGCTGGCGGCCCGCCCGCGCGCCGGGCCGGTCACGCATCTCATCGCGCCAGCGCCGGATCGCCCGCGCCGGGAAGAGCCGCGTCCAGTGCCGGATAGTCGATATATCCCTGGTCCCCGCCCTCGTAGAAACTCTTCTCTTCGGGCACGTTGAGCGGCGCGTCCGGCCGCCGGAAACGGGCCACCAGGTCGGGATTGGCGATGTAGAGGCGGCCGAAGGCGACGAAATCCGCCCGTCCCTCGCTCACGGCCCGCAGGGCGCTGTCGCGGGTGAATTCGCCCGCCAGGATGAACGGCCCGCCAAAGGCTTCCTTCAGGAGGGGCGCCAGCTTGCGCGCATCGGGGGTGCCGTCCGGCTCGATCACATGCAGATAGGCGATGCCCCGCTGCCCCAATTGCCGCGCGACATAGGGGTAGAGGCTGCCGGGATCGGAGGTGCCCGGCCCGTCCACCGCGAAATGGGGCGAGATGCGAACGCCCACGGCATCGGCGCCCAACAGGGCGATCGCCGCGTCGACCAGTTCCAGCAGCAGCCGCGCCCGGTTCTCGACCGGGCCGCCATAATCGTCGTCGCGCAGATTGGCGTCGTCGCGCAGGAACTGCTCGATCAGGAAGCCGTTCGCCGCGTGCAGTTCGATCCCGTCGAATCCCGCCGCGCGCGCATGGGCAAAGGCTTGGGCGAACTGTCCGCGCACGGCGGCTATGCCCGCCGCATCGAGGGGGCGGGGCGTGGGGAACGGCTTTTGCGCGCCGTCCACGCCGGTCACCGATCCGGCCGCCGCGACGGCCGAGGGCGCGACCGGCGCGAGGCGGCCTGGCAGCCGGTCCGGGTCGGCCTTCCGCCCCAAGTGGAAAAGCTGCTGGAAGATGCGTCCCCCTTCCTCATGCACCGCCTCGGTGACGCGTTTCCACGCAGCGGCCTGCGCCTCCGCATGGATGGCGCCGGTGCCCGGACGGCTGACGCTGTCGAGCGCGACATGGGTCGCTTCCGAGATGATCAGGCCCGCCGTGGCGCGCTGGCGATAATAGATGGCGGAACGGCCGAGCGGCTCGCGCGACGCCGGCTCGTTCCGTCCCCGGCCCAGCGGGGCCATCACGATGCGATTGGGAAGGTCGAGCTTGCCGATCCTGCCTGCTGCGAAAAGAGCCATGGCGCCACTCCTGAAATGCGGTGATGCCGAAGGCTATGGCGCGGGAACGCCCGCCGCAAACAAGTTCCCGGCCCCCGATATTGAGTAGTGGTGATAGATTGGCCGATGGGGCCTAGGGGACCTTGGGCGTGTAGAGCGTCGCGTCGAACGCTTCGTCCACCGGCCGCGTGATGCGGAAACCGCCGCCCTCGCTGAACAGGGCCAGCATGGTCTTCTCATATTCCAGCAGGCCCGCGTCGATCGGCACCGGCGCCCATTTCTGCCGCTCCACCGAATAGCGCGCCACGTCGAGCGGCAGGCCGGTTTCCCCGGACAGGACGGATGCCGCCTTGTCCGGATGCGCGTTGGTCCAGGCCAGCGCATCGGCATAGCGGTTCAGGAAGTCGGCCAATGCCGCCCGCTTGGTCTCGACCGCCTTCCGATTGGCGACCTGGAGGAGGTGGCCGCTCGCCAGCCCCCTGGCGTCGACGGCGATGCGCGCGTCGCCATGCAGCAGCGCCGCGCCCACATAAGGCGGCCAGACCGACCAGGCGTCCGCCGAACCGGATGCCAGGGCGGCATTGGCATCGCTGGGCGCCAGGAAGATGATGGTGACGTCCGATGCCGTCAGCCCGGCGGATTGCAGCGCCTTCAGCAGCAGATAATGGCCGGCCGATCCGCGCCCCGTCACGATGCGCTTGCCCTTCAGGTCCGCCGCGCCGCGAATGGCCGATCCCTTGCGGACGAGGATCGCGGACGATCCGCTGACGTCCGCCGTCTTCGCCGCCTGGACCGCCACCAGCGGCCCGCCCGCCTGATAGGCGAAGAGGAAGGGCGCATCCCCCGCCGTGCCGACATCGATCGCGCCGGACGACAGGGCTTCAAGGAGATGCTGCGCGGCGGGAAACTCGCTCCATTCGATGGTGTAGGGCAGGTCCTTCAGCACGCCCGCCGCCAGCATGGCCGATTTGGCGCCCCCTTTCTGGCTGCCGACGCGCAGCACGACCTGCGCGCCGCCCTTGCCCGCGGGCTGGCCGCCCCGCGTCAGAAGCCAGCCCGCCGTCGCCACGCCCAGCAGGACAAGCGCGGCGATCGCCAGAAGGAGCGGGCGGCGGCGAGGGAGCGGCATGCGGGGGCTATCCTGGATCGATGGGGGAAAGGGGAATAGACCCGGCCACTATGAAAGCCGCCCCCGGCGATCGCAAACAAGATGTTCTGAACGGCGGGGACCACCGCTCATAAGTCGTCCGGCCGCGCCGCAGGGCCTGGGCGGCCGGTTTATCGCCGCCATCCCTTTTCCAGGGCGGCCTTTTCCTGTCCGGGGTCCAGCGCGCCTCCGGCGGTCATCGCCTGGGCCGCCGCCATGATCTCTTCCAGGGGGCTGCCCGCCTGGCGATATTGGCCCGTCGCTTGCGCGCCTCCGGACTGCACCCGCTCGATCGCCCAGCGATCCCCGTCCCGGCAGGCCAGCCCCGCCATGGCCCCCGTTTCGAACACGCGGCAATATTGCCCCCCGCCATTTTCGAGGGACAGGAGGATGCGCACCGGCCGCGCGTCGGCGGCGGCAAGCTGCGTGGTCAGCGCCCTGTCGAGCGTCCCTTGCGCCACCAGCCTGCCGCCCGCCTGCCCGACCGGGCCGCCCGGCGCCATCCGCGTGCCGAGCAACCGGCCCAGCGCGAGCGTGGCCGCGTTGGCGCCGCCGGTGATCCAGCGGGCGGAAAAG
>JASGGS010000126.1:0-12051 GCA_047602685.1 Sphingobium sp. | reverse complement strand
CGAGAAGATGATGCAGCCCGGCAGGATCTTGGCCAGCGTCGCCAGCGTCGCCTCGTTCGACACATAGCCGGAGGTGAAGAGCAGCGCGCCTTCCTTGCCGTGCAGGTCGGCCAGCTCCGCCTCCAGGTCGACATGATAATGGGTGTTGCCGCCGATATTGCGCGTGCCGCCGGACCCGGCGCCGACATCGTGCAGCGCCTCCTCCATGGCTGCGATCACCTTGGGATGCTGGCCCATGGCGAGATAGTCGTTGGAGCACCACACGGTGATCGGCTTCGGTCCGTTATGCCCGGCGAAACAGCGGGCATTGGGGAACATCCCCTTGTTCCGGAGAATATCGATAAAGACCCTGTAGCGACCTTCGCTGTGAAGCCGATCGATCGCCTGCTCGAAAACCTGCTGATAATTCATTCGGTATTCCCCGCCTTGCACGGCGCAATTATCCCGGGCGCCATAACGCGACCTGGCTGCAAAGGCCACTGATAACGGCTCGCAACTATCCATCCGGCTCGCCTTGACATATCGTTCCATGACGATTTTCCTGGGTCTGTTGCCCTGAACAGACAGGAGCGGCCTGTATATGGGACAAATTGTCCCGCCTGTTCATGCGCAATAGTACGCAGTTTGCCGTAAGTGGGGAAACGCGTTGTTGGAGACAGAGTGAACGATGCTATCGATCACAGCCGCCACGTCCATTTGCAGGCCGTCAGGGCTGAATGCCGATCCGTCCTATCGGTCGCACTGGCTCCATTCGCCGCCGCGGCAGGCATCGACGCGCCGCCGCCACGCGGCCATTTCCGCGCGATAGCGTTCCTGCGCCCTGTCATTGGCGGCATCGCGGGACCGGACGATGGCGCGGTCGCGGTCCGCCGTGGCGCTGGCCTGCGCCCGGTTGAGGCGTGCGACCTGGCGCCGGTCCTCCTCCCGCGCGCGGCGCAGCACGGCGTCGCCGCCGGGGCGCCGGGCCGCCTCCTGCAACTCCGGCGGCATTTCGCTCTGCGCCGCCGCCACGGAGGGCAGGAGGATGAGGAGAGGGGCCGCCATGGCGGCGGCCGTCGGCGCATATCGTATCATTTTTCCTGTCCCCGCATCGTCATGCGCCGCCGCCCGGCGACGCTGCGCACCACGGCATGGGCGGTCAGCGCCACCGCCGCGCCGCTGATGACGTCCACGGCATAATGGGTGCCCTCCACCGGGATGGAGAGCAGCATCAGGCCGTTCACGACGGTCAGCGGCCAGCGCAGGTTGCGCGTGCGCCACGCCGCCAGGATATAGAGGACCGCGCTCGCCGCGTGAAAGCTGGGCGGCCCCACCAGCCCGCGCAGACGGGCAAGGTCGATGGGCACCGCGCGCCCCTCGCGCAGGATCGGGATCAGGTCCGCCTGATAGAGGCCGCTGGTCGGCATATAGGTGACGGGACCGTTCCACATATAGGCCAGCGGGCCGAGCGTCGGCAGCCAGCGGAACGCGATGAGGGACAGGATCGCCGCGACCCAGAAGGAGGCGAGGAAGCATCGCGCCTCGTCCCTCTGCCCATGGGTGGCGAAGGACAGGACGAGCATGGCGGGCGAGGCGAAGATGGTGGCATAGGCGACGCGCCCGCCGATTTGCAGGGCCGGATGCGCGGCGGTCAGCGCGTAGAGGCTGTTCCAGTCGAACCCGATGGCCTCGTCGAAGCGCATCATCGCATCGTCGACCCAGCCATGGGTCAGCGCCGCCACGCCATAGCTGGCGACCGCGCCTGTCAGGCTGATGACGATGAAGAGGAGCGAATCCTCCGCGCTGTCGCTGATCACCGGGCGCGGGCGCGGACCTGCGCGGCGAAAGGCATGGCGGACGGACAGCAGGGCGGCCACGGCGACGGCGAAGGCGGCGCACGCGCCGTTCAGCGCGATGGTGAGGCCGGTGAGATGCATCAGCACCGCCAGCGCGACCAGTCCCGCCAGCGCCGCGCCCACGATCCAGCGCAGCGGGATGGGCGTGTCCCTGCCGCCCCGCGCCCTGACGGCGCCGGCCCGGCCCACGGCCTCTCCCGAATTGTTCAACTGGGTTGCCAATTGCCTGTCTTTTCCCCGACGCCCCCGCGCCTCATAGCATGCGCTTCAACGCCAGTCTGCCTTGCTGTTCGCTGAACGAAAGGCGCGACCTACGGGCGGATGACGGCGGACGCAAGGGATGAGCGACGGCCCGAAGCGCGCTAGGACGCGGCAATCCGCCATGGGCCGCCGCGATTTCCGGAAAAATCGCATGTCATCAAGGATATGGACGGATTCTTCCGCCAGGGGGCCTGGCGCCGGGGCTGCCCGATCCCGTGCGGCCGACCTGCCGCTCTCCATCGGGCGGCCCACATGTCGCCCCTGCCTGCCGCGCCGTCGGGCCGTTTCGCCAGCAACACTCATCCGCGACGCGCTCCTGCGCGGGCAGGAGCAAAGGGCATCCGGCACGGCCTGCGCACTGGTTCCCGCCTCCTCGGGAAACCCATGTCGCGGCGCGCCCATATCGCGGCGCGCCCATATCGCGGCGCGAACGCCTCAATCTCCGCCCATCGAGCGCCCGGCATTCGATGGTGCACGACACCCGGCCCCGTAGAACCCCGTTATCCGCCAAGGCGAGTCAGATCGCGCCACCCATAGGCCACTTCGACGAGGGTCGCACCGGGCCGTTCATCCACCTTCTCTCCGACTATCATGCCGCCCATCGCTTCGTAAAAAGCCCGCGCCCGATCATTCTCGTGCAGCACCCAAAGGCTTGCGGAGCGGTGGCCCCTCGCCAGGAGCGCCCGCGACATCGCGGCCATCAGGGAGCGTCCCACGCCCGCATTCTGATGGGAGCGCAGGATGTAGATCGCGCTGATCTCGCCGCTGAAACCCGCTTGGCCGAGCGTCTCGTCCCGCTGCTCGCCACAGCAACCGAATCCGATCATGCCATCGCCGTCCTCCGCGATGAACAGGGCGGTGGACCCGGATGCTTGCCGCCCGCAGAGGATTTTCCGCCACATGGCGGCACGGCTGTCGGCGGACAGGCCCGCGAGCAGTTCGTCGGGCAGGATGCCCCTATATGTCTCGTGCCATGACGCGACATGCAAGCTGCCCAGCTCGGCCGCGTCGCCTTCGACCGCTTCACGAAGCGTAACCCTGCCCATTCCATTCCCCCACATAGGGCCGGGGCTCAGAGCGCCTCGATCCTCTCCAGCCCGAAGCCCTTCAGCGCCGGGGCCAGCGCCTCCACGTCCGGGTCCCTCCGCGTGAACACCGCCACGCCCGGCGGCGTCGTGTCGGGCCAGGGCATGTCGCCGTTCAGATATTGGATGCGCCGCGCGATTCCGTCTCCGCCGTGCAGGAAGCGCAGGGGGCGGGGGGCGCCCGCGCGCAGTTCCGCCTCCACCAGCGGGAAATGGGTGCAGGCCAGCACCACTATGTCCATCCGGTCGCCGCCCTTCTGGTCGGTGAGGCCCGCCAGCGCGTCCCGCGCTATGCCGTGGTCCAGCGGCTCGCCGCGCAGCTTCGCCTCGGCCAGGTCGACCAGCGCCGCGCTGCCATGACGCAGGACGATGCAGTCGGCGCCATGCTCCTTCGCCAGCCGGTCGACATAGGGCTGGCGCACCGTGGCGCTGGTGCCCAGCACGCCGATGACGCGGCTTCGCGATTCCAGCGCGGCGGGCTTGATGGCGGGCACCGTGCCGACGACCGGCACGTCCAGCGCGGCGCGCACGTCCGCCAGCGCTATGGTGGAGGCGGTGTTGCACGCGATCACCGCCATGCGCGGGCGATAGCGCTCGACCAGGCGGCCCAGCAGCGCGGGCACGCGCGCCATCAGCTCCGCCTCGCTCTTGGTGCCATAGGGATAGCCCGCCCGGTCGGCGGCATAGACCACCGGCATATGCGGCATCAGCGCGCGGGCGGGGGCCAGGATCGACAGCCCGCCGACGCCGGAGTCGAAGAACAGCACGGGCGCGTCGGGGGAGGCCGTCATGCCGCGCTGCTTGCCGCCTTGGCGGGGCGCTCGTCAACATCAACAATTGACCCGGATAAAAATACCATGTATTTCACCCGGATAAATTGGGAATCGACAATGGGTAGGGAAACCAGTGAGCTTATGACCGGGACAGTAACTGCCTTTCTGGGCGACAGCCGCATTGCCACGGGCGAGCGGGAGGCGGTGGCCGCCTTCATCCTCGCCCGTCATCCGGGGCAGGAGGGCGCGGTCCGTGTGCATGACGACCTCAGCGGTCGGGTGGTCGACCTCGACTATCGCGCCGCCCCGGCGGCGCGCGGGCGCGGGCGCCCCAGCCTCGGCGTCACCGCGCGGGAAGTGACGCTGCTGCCCCGCCATTGGGAATGGCTGGCGTCGCAACGCGGCGGCGCCTCCGCCGCCCTGCGCCGCCTGGTCGACGCGGCCGCCGCCCGGCCGCGCTCGGCCCTCCAGCGGCGGGACGCGGTCTATGCCTTCATGGCGGCGGGCTGCGGCGACCGGCCGGGCTATGAGGAGGCCCTGCGCGCCCTCTACCGCGGGGAGGAGGATGATTTCGCCGCCCACGTCGCCGGATGGCCGGAGGATGTGCGCGCCTATATCGTCCATCTGCTCCGGGAGGAATGAACCGTCCCGGATATCAAGGCATCTCGACGGCGCTCCGCCTGACCGGCTAGAGGGTTCGAGCCGGACGCATCATCCGGCGGCTCGGAAATCACGGCAAACGGGAATTGTCCGCCTCGTTCCGGTTCAACCTGAACCGGCACGACTCCGGGAGGAGCGCCGGTACGGGAAGGGAGTGCGGTTGTGAGTGAATGGCAGATGCCGGTTCTGGTGATGGCCATCGGCTATCTCCTTGGCTCCATCCCCTTCGGCCTCATCCTCACCAAAGGAGCGGGCGCGGGCGACCTGCGCGCCATCGGGTCCGGCAGCATCGGCGCGACCAACGTGCTGCGGACCGGGCGAAAGGGACTGGCGGCCGCGACGCTGTTCCTGGACGGGGCCAAGGGCTTTGCTGCGGTGCTGGCGGGCGCGGCGCTGCTGCCGGGGGCGGGCGGCGCGCTGGGCGGCGTCATGGCGCTGGTCGGTCATTGCTATCCGGTCTGGCTGCGGTTCAACGGCGGCAAGGGCGTCGCCTCCCTGCTCGGGGTCGCGCTGGCGCTCTACTGGCCCGCCGTGCTGGTGTTCGCCCTGGTGTGGCTGTCCATGGCCGGTCTCACCCGGATATCCTCCGTCGGCGGCATGAGCGCCGCGCTGGCCATGCCGGCGGCCGCGTTCGCGCTGGGGCGCGGCGATCTCGTCATGCCGTTCGCCGCCATGGCCGCGCTCGTCCTGTGGAAGCACCGGCCCAATATCCGGCGCCTGCTGAACGGCACGGAAAGCCGTATCGGCCAGAAGTCCGGCCCGGCATGAGCGGCCCGGAACAGGATCGCCTCGACCGCCTCCGCCTCATCCGTTCTCCCAATGTCGGCCCGGTCGCCTGGCGCCAGCTCATTGCCCGCTATGGCAGCGCGGGGCAGGCGCTCCTCGCCATTCCCGCCCTTGCCGCGCGGGGCGGGGCGCGCGCCTTCCGCATTGCCGACGAACGCATGGTCGCCGCCGAGTGGCAGTCGGTCCAGCGGCTGGGCGGACGCCATGTCTTCCTGGGCGATGCCGATTATCCGGCGCTGCTGGAGGAGGCGAATGCCGCGCCGCCGGTCCTGATGGCCATGGGGTCGCTGGCGCTGGAGGGGCGTCCGATCGTCGCCATGGTGGGCGCGCGCAACGCCTCCGCCGCCGCTTGCCGCTTCGCCCGGCAACTGGCGCAGGATATGGGCGCGCGGGGCGGCATCACCGTTTCCGGCCTCGCGCGCGGTATCGACACCGCCGCGCATATGGGATCGCTGGCCACGGGCACGGTGGCGGTCATCGCCTGCGGCCTCGACAGGATCTTCCCGCCGGAAAATGCCGCCCTTCAGGAGCGGATCGCGGCGGAGGGCCTGCTCCTCACCGAGCATCCGCCCGGCACTGACCCGCTCGCCCGCCATTTCCCCGCCCGCAACCGCATCATCGCCTGGATGGCGCAGGGGACGGTGGTGGTGGAGGCCGCGCCGCGCTCCGGCTCGCTCCTGACCGCGCGGCTCGCGGCGGAGGAGGGGCGGGAGGTGATGGCCGTGCCCGGCTTCCCCCTCGATCCGCGCGCGCAGGGCTGCAACGGCCTGATCCGCGAGGGCGCGACTCTGGTTCAGTCGGCGGAGGATATTCTCGAATCCATCGGCCGTGTGGGTGGCCATGTCGGCGGCGGCCTGCTGCGCCAGCCCGCATCGGGCTATGCCGGTCCGCCGCCCGCCGATGTGGACGAGAAGGAGAGGCGGAGGATCGTCGCCCTCCTGTCCATGGCGCCCGTCGCCGTGGACGAGGTGATCCGCCTGTCGGGATGCGCGCCCGGCCCGGTGCAGACCGCGCTCCTCGAACTGGAGATCGCCGGACGGCTCCAGCGCCACGCGGGCGGACGGGTCAGCCTGCTCGACTGACCCGTGGGCCGCCTCAGAGCGGTTCGCCGGTGACCGGCGGCAACGGCGGTTCGCCCGCCAGCACGCGATAGGTGCCCCCTGCCAGCAGCGCGCCCGCAATGGGCGCCACCCAGAACAGCCAGAGCTGCTGGAGCGCCAGCCCGCCGACGAACAGGGCGGGGCCGGTGCTGCGCGCCGGATTGACCGACGTGTTTGTCACGGGGATGGCGATGAGGTGGATCAGCGTCAGGGCCAGCCCGATGGCGATGGGCGCGAAGCCCGACGGCGCGCGGCTGTCCGTCGATCCCAATATGACGATCAGGAAGCCGAAGGTCAGGACGATCTCGATCACCAGCCCGGACAGCAGGTTGTAGCCGCCCGGCGACTGCTCTCCATAGCCATTGACGGCAAGGCCCGTGGGTCCCAGCACGAAATCCGGCTGTCCGCGCGCGATGAGCAGCAGCACCCCGGCCGCCACGATCGCGCCGGCCAGTTGCGCGGCGATATAGGGCAGTATCTGCGCGGACGGGAAACGCCGTCCCGCCCACAGGCCGATGGTGACGGCGGGATTGAGATGGCAGCCCGAAATATGACCGATGGAATAGGCCATGGTCAGCACGGTGAGGCCGAAGGCGAGGCTGACGCCCGCATAGCCGATGCCGACATCGGGCACGCCCGCGGCCAGCACCGCGCTGCCGCAGCCGCCGAGGACCAGCCAGAAGGTTCCGAAGGATTCCGCGAAAAGGCGTTGGGACAGAGGCACCATGACACTCTCCTGACCACGATATGTTGCGCGGGCGTTATATCCGCGCGCCCTTGGCTGATCCAGATCAATCTGGCTTGCGGTCCGCATCGTGACACTTGTTGACCTTTGATCGGGCCCCTTGACGGAGTGCCCCGCCGCTCTTCACCCTCGCGCGTACACGTGAGGAACTGTAACGGGGCGTCATGCAACTCGTCATCGTTGAATCGCCGGCCAAGGCGAAGACCATCGAAAAATATCTCGGCAAGGATTTCCGCGTCCTGGCCTCCTACGGCCATGTCCGCGACCTGCCCGCCAAGGACGGGTCGGTCGATCCGGACAATGGATTCGCGATGGACTGGGAGAATTACGGCGACAAGGCGCGCCAGCTCAAGGCCATCACGGACGAGGCCAGGAAGGCCGACCGGCTGATCCTCGCCACCGACCCCGATCGCGAGGGGGAGGCGATAAGCTGGCATGTGCAGGAGGTGCTGCGCGCCAAGAAGGCGCTGCCGCAAAAGGTCGACCGCGTAACCTTCAATGCGATCACCAAGGCGACGGTGACGGAGGCGATGACCAGGCCCCGCGCGCTCGATGCCGACCTGATCGACGCCTATAAGGCACGGCGCGCGCTCGACTATCTGGTCGGCTTCACGCTCTCGCCGGTCCTCTGGCGCAAGCTGCCCGGCGCCAAGTCGGCGGGCCGCGTGCAGTCCGTCGCCCTCCGCCTCGTCGTCGAGCGCGAGCGGGAGATCGAGGCGTTCGTCCCGCAGGAATATTGGTCCGTCGCGGCGGTCATGGAGCAGGGCGGGCAGGAGTTCGTCGCGCGCCTCGTCCGCTGGAAGGGCGAGAAGCTCGACCGCCTGTCCATCGGCAATCGGGGCGATGCGGAGCGCGCGAAGGCGGATGTGGAGGCCGGCCGCTTCGCCGTGGAATCGGTGGAGACCAAGCCGCTCACCCGCAACCCGCCGCCGCCCTTCACCACCTCCACCCTCCAGCAGGAGGCCGCGCGCAAGCTCGGCTTCTCCGCCAGCCACACGATGCGCGTCGCGCAGGCCCTCTATGAGGATGGCGCGATCACCTATATGCGGACCGACGGCGTGCAGATGGACGGCAGCGCCATCTCCGCCGCGCGCCGCGCCATCTCGGACCGCTATGATGGCGGCTATCTTCCCGAGAAGCCGCGACAGTACCAGACCAAGGCGAAGAACGCGCAGGAGGCCCATGAGGCCATCCGCCCCGTCGACTTCAGCAAGGACCGGGCGGGCAGCGGCGACCATGGGCGCCTCTACGACCTCATCTACAAGCGCGCGCTGGCGAGCCAGATGGCCGCCGCGCGGCTGGAGCGCACGACCATCGACCTGCTCGACGGCACCGGCCAGCACGGCCTGCGCGCCACGGGGCAGGTGGTGATCTTCCCCGGCTTCCTCGCCCTGTACGAGGAAGGGCGCGACGATCCCGATCGCGGCTCCGGGAAAGACCCCTCCGCCGGGGCGGAGGAAGACGACAGCAGGCTGCTGCCGCGCCTCTCCAGGGGCGACTGCCCTGCGAAGAAGACGGTCACGGCCGACCAGCATTCCACCCAGCCGCCGCCCCGCTATTCCGAGGCCAGCCTGGTCAAGCGGCTGGAGGAGCTGGGCATCGGCCGCCCGTCCACCTATGCCTCCACGCTTCAGGTGCTGAAGGACCGCGCCTATGTGCGGGTGGAGAAGAACCGCTTCTTCGCGGAGGAGAGCGGGCGTCTGGTCACGGCCTTCCTCGAACGCTTCTTCGAACGCTATGTCAGCTACGACTTCACGGCGGGCCTGGAGAATGAGCTGGACGACGTGTCCGGCGGCCGGGCCGACTGGCAGGCGGTGCTGGAAGCCTTCTGGCGCGACTTCAAGCCCAAGACGGCGGAGATCATGGAGAAGAAGCCGTCGGAGGTGACGGCGGAACTCGACGCCTTCCTGGCGCCCATGCTGTTCCCGGACAAGGGCGACGGCACGGACCCGCGCGAATGCCCGCTCTGCCATTCCGGCAAGCTGGCCCTGCGCGGCGGCCGCTTCGGCGCGTTCATCGCCTGCTCCAACTATCCGGAATGCAAATATACCCGTAAATTCGGCCAGCCCGGCGGCAGCGGCGATGCCGCCGACGGTCAGCCCGAGGTGCTGGGGCAGGACCCCGAAACCGGCCTCGACATCACGCGCAAGGCGGGCCGTTTCGGCCCCTATATCGAAGCAGGTTCGGGCAAGGAGGCCAAGCGCGCCTCCATTCCCAAGGACCTGCCGGACGGCGAGCTGACGCTCGACTGGGCGGTAAAGCTGCTCAGCCTGCCGCGCACCATCGGCGACCATCCGGAAAGCGGCAAGCCCATCACCGCCAGCATCGGCCGTTTCGGCCCGTATCTGGCGCATGACGGCAAATATGCGCGGCTCGGCTCCACGGCGGAGGTGTTCGACACCGGCATGAACGCCGCCGTGGTGAAGCTGGCCGAGGCCGCCAATCGCGGTCCCGCGCGCGGATCGCGCGAACCGCTCAAGATACTCGGCAAGCATCCCCGCACGGAGGCGGAGATCAAGCTGATGGCGGGCCGCTTCGGCGCCTATGTCACCGATGGCGAGACGAACGCGACCCTGCCCAAGTCCATCGATCAGGAGGCCCTGACGCTGGAGGAGGCCGCGCAACTGATCGACGAGCGCGCCGCCAAGGGACCGGCAAAGGGCAAGAAGAAGGCGCCCGCGAAGAAAAAGGCCCCGGCCAAGGCCGCCGATGCCGGGGAAAAGCCCCCCGCGAAAAAGGCTCCGGCGAAGAAAGCCCCCGCGAAAAAGGCGAAGGCGGCCGAATAGTCCCGGCGCCTTCGCCTTCCGGCCATTCAGATGTCGTGCGCGTCATTGCCTCCGCGGGAACCGTCATGCTGGACTGGTTTCAGCATCCATCCCTCCTTTCGCGCCGTCAGGCGTGCGAGGCGCGATAGATCCTGAAACAGGTTCAGGATGACGAAAAGGGATGCGGACGCGATTATTCGGGATTTGAATGTCGATTGGCCCTACGGCTTGGGTTTCGTCTTCACCGCGATGCCCATGATCTCGAAATGGGCATTGCCCAGCAGGCTGCCCGCGCCGAGAAAGGCACGCGCGGGCAGCGGTCCCGTGAAATAGGTGCGATACACCTCGTTGAACGCGCCATAATGGCCGAGGTCGGTCGCGAAGACCTGTACCCAGACCAGATCGTCCATCGTCATGCCCGCGCGCTCGACCGTGCGCTTCAAGCCGTCCAGGATCAGCCTCGCGCCGTCCCTGGGATCGGGCGGCGGCTTGCCGGTGGCCGGATCATTGTCCGTCGATCCCGAAATATAGAGCGTGTCCCCCGCCAGCACGGCCGCGCTGAACGGCGGCCCTGCCGCGGGCGCATTGGCGGGCGGCGCGGCGCCTGCGGGCAGGGGCGCGCGCACGACCGGGAAATGGACCGTCCCGGCCTGCGCGGCCACGGGCAGCATCTGCGGCAGCGCCAGCGCGAGAAGCGAGGGAAATATGGAGAGGGTAACGGGCTTCATGCGACCTCCTGCTCGGAAACCGGATCGACTGTCCGGTCCATGGAGGTTCCTGTCAACGCATGGTCACGGCGTTGTTCGGGGGAAGCACTAGGCTTCCCCCGGACTCGCTCAATCCTTCTGGCAGGCGACGATGGCGGCGATGACGCCCAGCGTATCCTGCGGGTCGCGCACGCGCACGGTGTCGAGGCCGATTTCCTTGGCGGGATAGTCGTTGCCGCCGGGGAAGATGGCGTCGCCGATGAACAGCATCCGGTCGAGCGCGATGCCGCTCTCGTCGCGCAGCTTCTTGAGGCCATATCCCTTGTCCACGCCCTCGCGCGTGATGTCGATGCTGGTCGCGCCGCCCATGTTGATGGCAAGGCCGGGCAGGCGGCCGCGCAGGTCCGCCTGGATGATCTTGCGCTTGGCGAAGTCGGGGTCCCACGTCTCCTTGGCGTGGATCGGCGCCTGCTGGCCCAGCGCCGAGAAGGTGATCTGGCTGCCGCGATCCTCGATCCGCTCGCCCCACAGTTCCTCCGGCTGGAAGCCGGTCGCGTCGAGCGAGGCGTTGAAGGCTTCTATGATCCCGGCCTTCTCCTCCTCGGAGAAGAGTTCGGCATAGACCGTGCCCCACGCGCCGTCGCGATGGGTGTAGAGCTTGGTGCCGGTGGTCGGCATCAGCCACAGGCGCGACAGGTCGGCGCGCGCCGGAAGGCGGCTCGCCACCTGCTTCTGGAATTGCGGCCAGTCCCCGCCGGAGATGACCGCGACATGGGCAACGGTGAGCAGGTCCGCCAGCGCCTCGGCCATGTCCGCCTCCAGCGCCTGCTTGCTCTCGGCGAGCGTCCCGTCCAGGTCGAACGCTACGAGTTCCTTCATCAATGACTCCTTGGGCGGCAAAGGGCCGCTTTCTTAAAGGGAAAGCATGGTCGAAATGATGTGCTCAGGGTGGGATATGGGCGACCGTCCGACGCGGCGCACCATAATTCCCCGATTGGCGAAGGCAATGAGCGCCCGCCCGCTCCACCGGCGGCGAGAGATTTTTTTGCGACATGCGTTGGCCGGGCATGAACGCCCGCTTTCCGGCCCGGCGGCCTTATTGGCGCCGCTCGTCCATCGATCAAAAATTCTGCACGGTCTTTTCGCCTTCGCCGCCTGTCCCTACATCGCCCGGCAGATTCAGGCAGGAGCGATATCCCCATGACCGATCAGACCGACTATGTGCCGCCGCGCGTGTGGACCTGGGACAGGGAGAATGGCGGCGCCTTCGCCTCGATCAACCGTCCCGTTGCCGGGGCGACGCATGAGAAGGAACTGCCGGTCGGCAAGCACGG
>JASGGS010000125.1:0-12106 GCA_047602685.1 Sphingobium sp. | reverse complement strand
CCATGGCGATGCCGTCATCGACCGCGATGGTGTTGAATTCCTTGGCGACGCCGCCCGCTGCCTCGATCTCGTTCGCCACCAGCTGGCCGAGGTCCTTCAGATGGACATGGCCGGGCACGAACTGAGTGAAGCTGTTGACGACCGCGATGATCGGCTTGCCGAAATCCTCGTCCTTCATGCCGGTGGCGCGCCACAGGCCGCGCGCGCCCGCCATGTTGCGGCCATGGGTGCTGGTGCGTGAACGATAATGGGGCATTTCCGCTATTCCTCGAAAATCTGTTCTTGTTAACGCGCGGCCCTACCTCCCTTCTTCAAGGTTGTGAAATATATTATTGGATCAATATAAGGTCGCAAGAGGACTTTATTGCTATGGACCTGCGCCAGCTTCGCCATTTCATCGCCGTGGCCGACACGCTGCATTTCGGGCGCGCGGCGGAAAGGCTGGCCATGACGCAGCCGCCGCTCAGCCAGTCGATCCTGGCGCTGGAGCGCGAACTGGGCGCCGCTCTGTTCACCCGGTCGAAGCGCAATGTGGCGCTGACGGCCTTCGGGCGGCAATGGCTGGAACATGTCCGCCCGGCGGTGGAGGGGGTGGCGGCGCTGTCCGGCATCGCCCGCCGCATCCGCGACGGCACGGCGGGGCAGGTGGGACTCAGCTTCGTAAGCACCGCTGACTATAGCCTGCTGCCCGCGCTCGTCCGGCAATATGCGGCCCGCTTTCCGCGGGTTGAGATATCGCTGACGGAGGCGACGAGCGACGTGCAGATCGCGGCGCTGCTGGATGGGCGCGGCCATGCGGGGATCATCATCCCGCCCGACGCGCCCTTGCCGGAGACTCTGGCCTATATGCCCCTGCTGCGGGAGCCGCTGGTCGCCGCCGTGCCGGAGGGGGTGGAGGATGACTGGATCGACCAGCCGCTGATCCTCTTTCCGCGCCGGGTCGCGCCGGTCTTTCACGACCTCGTGCTTGGCTATCTGGAGGGGCGGGGGCAGCCCCCGCATATCCGCCAGGAGGCGATCCAGATGCAGACGATCATCAGCCTCGTCTCGGCGGGCATGGGGTTCGCGCTGGTGCCCGCCTCGCTGCGCAATCTGGCGCGGACGGGGGTGCGTTATCTGGACCTTGGCGATGCGCCGGTGCTGGAGACGGGGCTGGCATGGCGAAAGGGTGACGATACGGCGACGCTGGCGGGCCTGCTCGGCGTGGCGCGGGACGTCAAGATCGGCTGAGGGGTAGGAGGATCACTCCTCCCGCGTGAGCTTCCACTGCATGTCGAGATACAGGTTTGCTGCCTGCCGCAATTTCTCGTCCTTGGGAAAGGCATCGGCGGGCGAGGGTGCGATGTCCAGCCCCGCCATCAGCGCCCATAGGGCGAAACGGCGGCTCGGCTCCTGCTCCACGGCAAAGTCGATGGCGAGTTGCTCCTTGCCTGTCTCCAGCGCGGCATCGTCTAGCGTCTCCAGGTCGGCCGTCCCGAAATAACGGGTGCAGAGCGTGTCGAGGTCCATCAGCGGCGCTGCATCACTTCCGCCGCCGCTATGGCGGTGAGGTTCAGGATGCCGCGCGCGGTGACGCCCGGCGTCAGCACGTGGATCGGCTTGGACAGGCCCATCAGCATTGGCCCGACCGTGGGCGAACTGGAGGAGGCGGAGAGTGCGGTCAGCGTGATGTTCGCCGCATCCAGATTGGGCATGACGAGCAAATTTGCAGGCCCCTCGAACCGGCTGTCGGGGACCAGGCGTTCGCGGAGGCGCTGCGACAGGGCGGCGTCCGCATGCATCTCGCCGTCGACCAGCAAGTCCGGCGCCCGTTCCTGCACCAGCTGGAAGGCGGTGCGCATCTTGCGCGCGCTGGGGCTGTGGGATGCGCCATAATTGGAGTGCGACAGCAGGGCAACGCGCGGCTCCAGGCCGAATTGCCGGATTTCCGCCGCCGCCAGCACGGTCATCTCCGCAACCTGATCGGGCGTCGGATCGGGCACCATATGGGTGTCCGTGATGAACAGCGCGCCCGCGTCGAGGATCAGGCCCGACAGGGCATAGACGCGGCTCTGCCCCGGCGCTCGGTCGATGATCTTGAGAACATAATCCATCTGCCCCCAATATTCGGAATTGCCGCCGACCAGCGCTGCGTCGACATGGCCGGTGCGCAGCAGCATCGCCGCCGTCACCGTGGGGCGGCGATAGACATGGCGGATGATCTCCGGAGAGGGCACGCCCTTGCGCGCGGCGGCGGCGCGATAGGCATCCACCAGCGGTTCGAGTATGGCATGGTCGGTCTCCGGATCGACGACCTCCACATCCTTTTCCAGTTCGAAGCGCAGGCCCAGCTCCGGCAGGCGGCGCTCCAGTATTCGGCGGCGCGCGACGATGACGGGACGCACGATGCCGTCGTCCAGCGCGTCCTGGATCGCGCGCAGCACGCGCTCATCCTCGCCTTCCCCATAGGCGATGCGCGTGCGGGTATGCCGCGCCGCCTCGAAGACCGGCATCATGAGCTGGGTGGAGCGGGTATTCTGCTGCTCCAGCGACTTCCTGTAGGCGTCGACGTCGAGCGGCCGCTTTGCCACGCCGCTGTCCATCGCGGCCTTCGCCACGGCGGGGGCGATCTCCGCGATCAGGCGCGGGTCGAAGGGGGTGGGGATGATATAGTCGGGACCGAAGACCAGCTTGCGACCGCCATAGGCTGACGCCACGCTCTCATGCGCGGGCAGGCGGGCGAGGGAGGCGATGGCTTCGGCTGCCGCGACCTTCATCGCCTCGTTGATCGTGGTCGCTCCGGCATCGAGCGCGCCCCGGAAGATATAGGGGAAGCACAGGACGTTGTTGACTTGGTTCGGATAGTCGGACCGGCCTGTCGCCACGATGGCGTCTGGCCGCTCGGCGCGCGCGACATCCGGCAAGATTTCCGGCTCCGGATTGGCGAGCGCGAAGATCAGCGGTTTTTCCGCCAGCAGCGGCAGCCATTCCGGCTTCAGCACGCCCGGCGCTGACAGGCCCAGGAAGACATTGGCGCCCGGCAGCACGTCCGGCAGGGTACGGGCATTGGTGTCGCGGGCATAGCGGGCCATGTTGGGCGGCATGTTCTCGCGGCCCGTGTGGACCACGCCGTCCTTGTCGGTCAGGATCACGCTTTCCTGCGGCAGGCCCATGGAGACGAGCAGGTCGACGCAGGCCAGCGCCGCAGCGCCCGCGCCCGACGTGACCAGCTTCGCCTCGGCCAGCGTCTTGCCTTGCAGGACCAGCGCGTTGCGCACCGCCGCCGCGACGACGATGGCGGTGCCATGCTGGTCGTCATGGAAGACGGGGATGTTCATCCGCTCCTTCAGCGCCGCCTCGATGGCGAAGCATTCGGGCGCCTTGATATCCTCCAGGTTGATGCCGCCGAATGTGGGTTCGAGAAGGGCGACGGCTTCCACGAACTTCTCCGGATCGGTCGTGTCCACCTCGATATCGAACACGTCAATATCGGCGAATTTCTTGAAGAGGACGGCCTTGCCCTCCATCACTGGCTTGGAGGCCAGCGCGCCGATCGCGCCGAGGCCGAGGACGGCCGTGCCGTTGGAGATGACCGCGACGAGGTTGCCGCGCGCGGTATAATCCAGTGCCTTGTCCGGATCGGCCGCGATCTCCATGCACGGCGCGGCCACGCCGGGCGAATAAGCGAGAGCGAGGTCGCGCTGGTTGACCATGCGCTTGGTCGGCTCGATCCGCATTTTGCCGGGCTGAGGAAACTGGTGATATTCGAGCGCGGCGCGGCGGAGCGTGTCGTCCATGGGAAACCTTGAAGCGAAGGGGCGGGGCAGGGCGGAGATGAGGCCTGCCTAGTCCCCAGACCCGCTCAGTTCAAACCAAAACGCCCCCCGGCATAGGATGAAAAGCTATTCAGGCGATATGGGCGGAGGAGGAGCCGGGGCGCCTGGCCGAGGATGCCTCCAGCGATCGCCAGACGGACACCCGGTTCCGTCCCGTCCGCTTCGCCTCGTAAAGGGCCAGATCGGCCCGCGCGATGGCGTCGAGGGGCGAATAATCGGAGGATGTGGTCACGGCGAGGCCGAAGCTGGCGCTGAGCGGATGATCGATGCCCACGGCCTCATGCGCGCCTTCCTCGAAGCCCGCGCGGATGCCCTCGGCCAGCCGCGCGGCGGTCCCGGCATCGGCATGGGGCAGGAAAAGGATGAACTCCTCCCCTCCGAAGCGCGCGGCGACGGCCCCATCGGGCAGGGCGGCGCGGATGATATCGGCGAGCGCCACGATCACCCGGTCTCCCACGGCATGGCCATGCTGGTCGTTGACCTGCTTGAAATGGTCTATGTCGCAGGTGATGACGCATCCCCTCGGCGCGGGGTCCGCCATGTCGACGATGATCGCATGGTCGAATCCGCGTCGGTTGAAGAGGCCGGAGAGCGGATCGACATGCGCGTCGTGGCGCAGGCGCTCGATCATGTCGGTCACCGTGGCGGCAAGGGCCGTCAGTCCCATGAACAGCCCGAATATGCAGGCCATCGCCTGCATCAGAAAGGCATAGCCGCTGTCCATGAAGCTGCTCGCGCCGTCCGGCGCGATGGTGAAGGTCATGGTGGCCGCACGGAAAAGATTGTCGAAGGCGACGAGGCAGATCGACGCGAACAGCACCCGGTCGATGGTCGATCCCAGCTTCCGCGCGCCCGCGATCAGAGGGATAGCGATGAGGAGGAGGCAGCCAAGGTCGGAGGCCAGCAACTCCATCCACAGGTCGCGGATGGAGATGGCCCAGGCGCATAGCAGGATGGACAATCCCCATATGCCGATGCGCAGCGGCAGCATCCAGTGCGGCCGCCAGCGTTCGAGCAATGCCGTGCCGTAGAGAAGGAAAGCGCTGGCGAACAATGTGTCGGCGATCAGCGGCCAATAGCCGGGATCGCCTTCGCTTACGATCAGCGGAACCGTGAATCCCGCTGCCGAGAAGGCATAGCCCGCGCTCCAGTAGAAGGCCTCGCGCGCACCCCATCGCCAGACCAAAAGGAAGGCAATGCTGAACGCCGCCATCATGACGGGAAGAAAGAACGCGAAATTTTCACCCACGATGCGACCCGATTTCTGTTGCTGTCGTGACGGGGAGGATGCGGTCTTTGCCGCCTGCCAATTAAGTATTTGAGCCATTATCGGCCGTCAGGAAAGGGCGGAAACATAAAAAAACATGTCGGCGCGGGGCCGGGTGGGCGGCGGCTGTCGCCTAGGATATCGGTAGCATGACCCGGTGCAGAGGCGCATAGTTCAGTATTTTCGCCAGCGGAGGGCGGCCGGAATCTTTACCGCCCGTCAATAAAGCCCGCCATGCCGGGATGATCGGAGGCACGGGATCGCCCATATCCGCCCGTGACGCGATGCGGGCAAGCGCGAACGGGGAACGTCCGCTATTGCATAATTTCCGTGTTGGCGCCGCGCCGCCAGCTAAAAGCCGGTTCGCCATTTTCTGGCATTCTTGCGGCATGGAGATACTGAAGGCCATAAGTCGTAAGACACGCCGCACGGTCGCCTGCCGCGTCCTGCGCATTGGCGGGGGACTACGCCGCGATGTAGGCGGGGCCGTGCTGATCGAGGCGGCGATCCTCCTGCCCATCCTCATCCTCCTGCTCGTCGGCATGGTGAATTACGGGTTGTGGTTCATGGCCGCCCATGCCGTGCAGCAGGCGGCGAACGAGGGCGCCCGCGCCTCTCTGGCCGGGATCGACCCCGCCGAGCGCCAGTCCCTTGCGGGCGAGGCGGTGCGGCGCAGCCTTGGCGCGGCTGGCAGCGTGGTCAACGGCTCGCTGGTCACGACCAGCTATTCGTCGAGCGGCGACTTCTACACCGTGACCGTCAGCTACAATGTCGCGCGGGCGCAGTTCGTCGCGACGTCCCTGCTCCCGATGCCGCCTGGGCCCATACAGCGCGCCTCGGTGGTGAAGCTCGCGGCCCTGTGATCCGGACCTGAGGAGAGGCACCATGCATGTCGCACGCCTGTTCTTCCACCCGTACGCCCTGTGGCGGGACCGCCGGGGCGGGGCCGCCATATTGTTCGCCGCATCGCTGATGGCGCTGGCCGGCGCGGCGGCGGCGGCGGTGGACATCGGGTCGCTGTTCCTGGCCAAGCGCCAGTTGCAGGGTATCGCGGATTCGGCCGTGCTGGCCGCCGCGCAGGGCGACATAACGGGACAGGGCGCGGCATCCGCGCAGACCATCATAAACCGGACCGGCGTCAGCGGTATCCAGATCGACCAGTTGACGCCCGGCCATTATATGCAGGACAAGAGCGTCGCGATCGCCGACCGCTTCACGCAGGGCACCGTTGCGCCCTCGGCGGCGCAGTTGACCCTGCAACGCACCGTGCCCCTCTTCTTCGGCAAGCTGCTGCTCGGCAAGAAAAGCATGGTGATCCGTGCAAAGGCGACCGCTTCACGCGTCAACATGGCGGCCTTCTCCATCGGCACGAAACTGGCGGGGCTGTCGGGGGGCGTCGCCAACGATCTCCTGTCCTCGCTGGCGGGTACCAACCTCAACCTGTCGGTCGTGGATATGCAGGGGCTGGCGTCGGCGGATATCGACCTGCTGGGCTTCGCGGATGCGGTGCGCCTGCGGCTGAACGCGCAGGGCGCCACCTATGCCGACATCTTCAACACCAATATCCCCCTGAACATGCTGGTCCAGGCGCTGGGCGACGTCGCGCCCACGGGTACGAGCATGTCCACGCTTCAGATAGTCGCGGCACACCTCGGCACTGCCAGCGTCCGCCTGTCCGACATGATCGACCTCGGCCCCGTCGGCCGGCAGATCGCCCCAGGACCGGACAGCGGCATCAGGATCGACGCGCTGTCTTTCCTGCGCTCCCTGCTCGTCCAGTCAAAGGGCGGCAATTACGACGCCAGCCTGGATGTCTCTATTCCGGGACTGACCGGCGTCAAGCTCATCGTCGCGGGGGGCAGCGTGGCCCAATCACCCTGGCTGACCATCACCCGGTCCCGCGACGTGGTGGTGCGCACCTCCGCCGCGCGCATCTATCTGGAGACGAAGGTCGCGACGGTGCTGGCGGGCATCGCCTCCGTCCGCATCCCCGTCTATGTCGAACTGGCGGCGTCGGAGGCCCGCCTGTCCGACATCCGGTGCGACGGGGGCAATGGCGACGGTGTGACGCTGGCGGTGACGCCCTCCGTCGGGTCGATCGCCATTGCCGACGTGAACAGCGCGGATATCCACGATTTCTCGGTCGCCCTGACCAAGCAGCCCGCGACGCTGGTCAACATTTTGGGGACGAAGGCGAACGCCTATGCCGATATCGCGCTGGGAGGGCTTCAGACGCAGAATGTCCTGTTCAGCCGCGACGACATCTCCAACCGCCGCACCCGGACGGTGACGACGCAGGACCTCGCCTCGGGCGCGGTCGGCTCCCTTGCCGACCGCGTGCAGATCGGCGTGACCACGCTCGGCATCACCGTGAGCGCGGGGCCGCTCGTCAATTCGCTCGCAGGCGTGCTGCTGGGCGTTGCACCCTTGCTGGACGACGTCCTGAACCAGGTCGCGGGGCTTCTGGGCGTCAAGCTGGGCGCGGCGGATGTCCGCGTGGACAAGATACGCTGCGGCGTGCCCACCCTGGTCGCCTGAAACTCGCCTGGCACCTCCGTGCTCCTCGGTGTCTCCCATTTGTCGCAGCGGATGAACTTGTCATCGTTACGTCACTTTGTCCTCTTGCCTGCCCTGCCGGCTTGCATCAGATTGCCCTGACAGGGGAGGATGACTGGCCAGAGAGGGAGAGTCGTCCATGACAGACAATAAGGCCGCGCTTCCGTCGCCCTGCGAGGCGGTGGGTACGCTGATCTTCAAGGATCATTGCTATGCTTTGCGCCGCGACGACGGTGCGGAGATGTGGTTGGAACTGGACAGGGCACCCGCTCACCTCATCGACCATCCCGTGCGGGTCGAGGGGGAACTCTACTCGCAAAAGCTGATCTGCGTGGACCGCATCGGCCCCGCGAACTGATCGCGGGACGGCCGCCCCGCCGGACAACCGCCCACGGTTCGACTTCAAGCGAATAATTCGCGGTCCTTGTCCTGTTGCAGGGGATTGGGCACGGGCAATTGATCGGGCGACTGGTCTCGGTCCGTTTCCGGATCGTTCCGCGTCAGCAGCTTCGTCCAATTGTCCGCCCAGATATGGAAGGCCGACAGCGGTAGCGTCCAGAGGGTAATGAGGCCCGGTAGGACCGTGGGCAGGGACGGGGTATCCGGACCCGATGGCCCGGCGTCCGTCACGGCCGGCCGTGATGCCTCCGCATTATCGATATAGCTGGTCATTCCGTTTCTCCGTCATGGCGTTCACGCGGCCTGGATCGCCTCGATGATCGCGCGGTTGAAGGCCGGGATATCGTCCGGCTTGCGGCTGGTGATGAGATTGCCGTCCACGACGACCTGCTCATCCACCACTTCCGCGCCCGCATTGGCGAGGTCGGTGCGGATGGAGGGCCAGCCGGTCAGCCTGCGGCCGTCGATCACGTCCGCCTCCGCCAGCACCCAGGGACCGTGGCATATCGCGGCCACCGGCTTTTCGGTCTCGAAAAAGGCACGCACGATCTTCAGCGCATCCTCCTCCGTGCGAAGCTCGTCGGGATTGGCGACGCCGCCGGGGATAACAAGCGCGTCATAATCGGCCGGGTCCACATCATGTATGGAGGCGTCTGGCCGTATGGTCTCGCCTTTCTCATGATGCTGCATTCCCTGGATCGGTTCGCTTTTGTTGGAAGCGAGCGTCACCTGCGCGCCCGCCTCGAGCAGGGCCTTGCGCGGTTCGAAGAGTTCGGACTGCTCGAAGCCGTCCGTGGCGATGAACAGCACCCGTGCATTGGCGATATCGGTCATGGCTATTCCTCTTGCTGGCGAAGCGACCACAACGGCTCCCGCGGCATGCGCGTTCCAACCGTTGCAGAGGCGTAAGTGGACGTGTTGGGGGATCGATCCGGGCGCCCCCGCATTCTGGAGGAACGGGTCGCCAGGGAGAGAGACATGATCAGGTTCGGATATAAGCTGATGACCGAGGAGCATGGTCCTGCCGCGCTGGTTGCCAATGCCGTGCGCGCAGAGCAGGCGGGCTTCGATTTCCTCTCCATATCCGATCATTTCCACCCCTGGCTGGAATCGCACGGCCATTCGCCCTTTGCCTGGAGCGTGCTGGGCGCCATCGCCCATGCGACCTCGCGCATCGGGATCGCAACGGGGCTGACATGCCCGATCATCCGTTATCATCCGGCCATCATCGCGCAGGGAGCCGCCACCATCGCGGTGATGAGCGAGGGGCGCTTCACGCTGGCCGTCGGCGCCGGTGAGCGGTTGAACGAGCATGTCACGGGTGCGCGCTGGCCCTCCAATCCGGAACGCCACGCCATGCTGGGGGAGGCGATCGACATATTCCGCCTGCTCTGGCAGGGCGGCTTGCATAGCTGGCAGGGCGATCATTTCCTGATCGACCGCGCGGAAATCCACGACCTGCCGGATGAACCGATCCCGGTTGTCGTCGGGGTCAGCGGCGATGCCTCCGTGGCGTTGGCCGTGGACAAGGCGGACGGCATCATGGCCACGTCGCCCGACGCCGATCTGGTGAAGGGTTTCCGGACGGGTGCCGGGAAGGACGGACCCGCCTATTCGGAGGTGTTGCTGGCCTATGCGCCGACGGAGGAGGAGGGGCTGGCGCGCGCCCATCGCAGCTTCCGCTTCTCCAAACTGGGCTGGCTGGTGAACAGCGAATTGCCGACCGTGGGCGGGTTCGAGGCGGCGACCGCGACCGTCCGTCCGGAGGATCTGGCCGATTCCGTCGCCGCCGGTCCGGATGTAGAGCGCCATCTGGCCGTCATCCGCCATTATGTGGATGCGGGCTATGACCATATCGTCCTCACCTGTCCGGGACAGGAGCAGGCGGCGTTCCTCGACTTCTTCGAGCGGGAGTTGAAGGGGCGTCTGGCGGAGTTTAACTGACTAGCGCAGCTGCCGCTTCTCCAGCTTGCGCGCCAGCGTCCGTCTGTGCATGCCCAGCCTGCGCGCGGCCTCGGATATGTTGAAGTCGGTCTCGACCAGCGTCTGGTGGATATGTTCCCATTCGACCGTCTTGATCGACGTTTGCCGCCCATCCACCGGCGCGTCCGGATCGCCTTCCTCGCGCGCGAAGGCGGCCTCTATGTCGTCGGTGTTGGAGGGCTTGGCGAGATAATAGCTGGCGCCCAGCTTGATCGCCTCCACGGCGGTCGCGATGCTGGCGAAGCCGGTCAGCACGACGATCTTCATCGCATCGTCAAAGGCGCGCAGCGTCTGGACGCAGGCGAGGCCGGACGCACCGCCCAGCTTCAGGTCCACCACCGCATAATCGGGATGCGCGTCCTCCAGCAGGGCGGCCAGTTCCTCATGGTTGCTCGCCGCAAAGACGCGATACCCACGCCGTTCGAAGGAGCGCTTGAGCGTCCGCGCAAAGGCTGCGTCATCCTCCACGATCGCCAGTACGCGCGGATCGTCCACGGCGTCGCTCATGCCCGTATCTCCTTGCCGTAGGAGAGGGGCCGGAGCGGTAGGGTCACGCGGACCAGCGCCCCGCCACCCGCCCGGTTGGAGGCCGTCGCCTCCCCGCCCAGCTTGCGCACCACATTGACGAGCAGGAAGAGGCCCAGGCCGCCGCCCGGCTTGCCCTTGGTGGATAGATAGGGCTGGCCGAAGGCGCGCAATATCTCCTCGGAGAAGCCGGGGCCGTTGTCGGCGATCTCCAGCACCAGATCGTCCCGCTCGCGATGCGCGCCGATGCCGACCCAGCGGGGCGAGACGTCCGCGGCATTGTCGATGACATTGGCGATCACCTGCCGCAGGGCGAGGTCGGAGACGATGGGGACATCCTCCCCGAACCGGTCGTCCAGATGGATGGTGCCGGGCAGCCTTATCGCGCTCCAGTCGGTCACGATGCCCCGGATGAAGCCACGCACCGTGGTGAATTCCGGCGCGATGCCGCGCGCCTCGCCCGCCGACATCAATATACCGCTGACGATGGCCTTGCACCGCTTGATGGCGGTATCCATGTCCGCCAGGTCCTCCTGCATGTCCGCATCCCCGGCGAAGCGCGGCATGGACTTCCAGTCGCCGATCAGCACGGACAGGGAGGAGAGGGGCGTGCCCAGTTCATGCGCGGCGCCGGATGCGAGCAGGCCCATGCGCACGATATGATCCTCCTCCGCCGCCCGTTGGCGGATGCTCGCAAGGGCGGCGTCGCGTTCGGACAGGTTGCGGCTGATCCGCGCGATGAACAGCACCAGCAGCACGGCGATGAGGAGGAAGCAGACGAGGCTCCCCTCGATATAGAGCTTCAGCCGGTCGTCGGCATAGGCGGGCGGCAGGTCCAGCGGGCGCGACACGGCGCCCAGCACGAACAGCGCCGCCAGCGTCGCCCCGACAATACCCCAGGAGGAGGACGGCTTCAGCATGATCGCGCCGATCACGACCTGGAGCAGGAAGAGCGATGAGAAGGGGTTGGACAGCCCCCCGCTATGGTGGAGCTGCCATGCCAGCGTGCCTACGTCGACCAGCAGGGCGAACGTCAGTTCGCCATTGGTCACCGGCCGCACCCGGTCGCGCAGCATGATGGCGCTGGCTAGGTTGATGGCGATCAGCATGCCTAGCGCGAACATCAGGTCCAGCATGGGCAGGTCGATATGCATCAGCCAGTGGACGGCGCCGATGGTGATGAGCTGGCCGCCCACCGCGATCCAGCGCAATTGCAGCAGCAATTGCATGTTGCGCCGCCCGGCATCCGCCAGCGGCGGGGACAGGGTGGGACTGACGGCTTGTGTCATGCCGCCGACCTTAGCCGCCACAGCCCATAGAGGCAAAGCAGCGCCATGCCGAACCATGTCAGCGCATAGACCATGTGGTTGTCGGAGAAGCGGATGACGGTGAGTCCGCCCACCGGCCGGCCGTCGCCGTTCAGGCTGGCATCGGCGTCGATGAAATAGGGCGCCACGCGGGCGAGGCCGCGCTTCGCGGCGATCGCGGCGACATCGCGCGAATACCAGTTGTCGCCTGCCGGATCATTGGCGCGCAAGAAGCCGCCGCCCGGCTCCGTGAC
>JASGGS010000124.1:0-12415 GCA_047602685.1 Sphingobium sp. | reverse complement strand
GCAGCAAGGCCCGCCCCTCCTCCCAATCCATGACCTCGATGGACGCGGCATGCATCTCGCTCGCCCAAAGGCATGGCCGCCCTGTCCCCTCCTGCCGATGAACGAGCGGCTTGATGCCGCTCTGCATGAAGGACGGATCGCGTATGTCGCAAATCCTCTCGCCCAATATCTCGAAAGCGGGCGACATCATGCGTACGGAGAGGCCCGACAGCATCGCCCGCAAGGGCGCGGGAAGGGCGGCGAATGCCCGTTCCGCACTCACAAAGCAGGTGGAGGAAGCCCCGTCGACAACATCGACCGCATGCAAGGACAGGGCATCGAGCGGACGGGAAGCATAAGCGCCGTCGGCATGGAAGCGCAATTCAGACAGGGAAGCGCCGCCCTTGTCGGTGGATATATAGCCGCTTTCTCCTGCCCGTTCGAGGATCGGGCCGATGATCTCCATAAGCCCGGCCTGCGCCATTCTATCAAGAGTCTGACGATGCGCGACGATCAGGCCATATTGCCGATAGAGGTCGAGGAAGAAGCGATGCTCCACCCCTGTCCCCTCTGTCGAAAGCCTTGCCAGGTCGCCATCGATCTCCACGCCAAAGGGCGATAGCGGACGCCATCGCCAGGACGCAGATATGGTCCACTCCGTCATCCTCGCCTCACGCCCCGCATTGCACTGCCCATGCAGTCAGGATAGCAATCACTATCCTATTCGCCCCGCGCCGAGTCTGCAACAGCGCGGTTCAATCGCCGGAACAGGGAGAGGCTTATGACAGGCACATCGCATCAGATCGCGCGGGATTTCTTTTCAGCTCTTACCAGCGGGCAACCGCCCGTCCACCTGCTTGCGGACGATATGACGGCGTGGACCACCAGTTCCGGCACCGATCAGCCACGAGACAAATATGCCGGCGGCATCCAGATGCTTGCCTCGCTTTTCCAGGGCGGCCTTCAATACAGCATCGACTCGCTCACGGCGGAGGAGGATCGCGTGGCCGCGGAGGTCCGGGCCGAGGGCATACTCGTCAATGGCGACATTTTCCGCAATCGCTACGTCTTCCTGTTCCGCATCCGGGATGGGCAGATCGCGTCGGTCGCGGAGCATTTCAATCCCGATCCCGTGCGGGAGAAGATCATCCCGTTATTGCAGGCCGCCATGGCGAAGCAGGCGGGTTGAGGATGGAGCAGGCATGAACGGCGTCGGCAGCGGACCCCGCGTCCTGATCGTCGGCGCGGGCCATGGCTGCCGCGTCCATCTGCCGGCCCTGCGGGGTGCGGGCTTTGATGTGGTGGGCCTTGTCGGTTCCGACCCCGGCCGCATCCGGGCGGCCGCGGACGCCCATGAGGTGGCGGGGGCCTATACCGATCTCGATACCGCGATCGCGGAGACCGGCGCGACCGCCGTCACCATCGCCTCGCCTCCACTGACCCATGCCCCCCTGTCGTTCACGGCGCTTGCACGCGGCTGCCATGTGCTGTGCGAAAAGCCCTTCGCGAAGGATGCGGCCGAAGCCGAAGGCATGCTGGCCGCGGCCGAGCAGGCAGGCATTGTGCATGTCATGGGCAACCAGATGCGGACGCTACCGGAACGCATCGTCATATGCCGGGCGATAGCGGATGGACTGATCGGGGAACCCCGCCTTGTCAGCATCGTGCAATATGTCGGCCTCGTCGCCGACCCTGAAGCCCGGCGGCCCGTCTGGTGGTTCGATCGGGAAGCGGGCGGGGGATGGCTCGGCGCGTCGGGATCGCATATGATCGACATGATCCGCAGCTGGCTTGGCGATTTTGCGACGGTCAGCGCGGCCCTGCCGATTGTCTCCGACCGCGCCAATGTCGCGGAGGACAGTTTCTCCGTCCGTTTCCGTACCATAAGCGGCGTGGAAGGCGTGGTACAGCAGACCGGCGGCGCCTGGGGCGCACCGGTGGCAATGGTCCGCGTGGCAGGGACATCGGGAACCGTCTGGCTGGATGGCGGCCGCGCATGGCTGGCGGACAGGGAGGGAACGCGGGAACTGGCCGTCCCCGCCGATCTGGCCCTTGTGCCGATGGCGCCGAGCAGCGATCCGGCCAAGCCTTATCTCCATGTCGAATTGCCGCCGTCATTGCGCCTTATGGAAAGCTGGCGGGCGGCCATCGAAGGACGGCCGGTCCCTGCCCCATTGGCGAATTTTGCCGATGGTCTGGCGGCGATGCGCGTGATCGACGCAATCCGCGCATCGGCGGCGGCGGGCGGTGCGTCCATACCCGTTTCTTCCTGATCCTCCGAAGTGGAGGAAGGCGGCCGGGCCGCATCGCTTTGGCCTCCTGCCATCCGGCCCGGACATTGCCCAAGCGAAAGCGATTCCTCACTATCCCGGTGGCAGGGCGACGACGCCAGCCAAGGGAAAGGAAGAGGAATGGAAAGCGCAAAGGCGCTGATGGACCGCGCACGCACGGCCACGTCGCTCGACGATTTCGGAGAGGACAGTTTCCGCGAAGGGCTGGAGATACTGGTCGAGGCGACAGGCAAGGAAGCGCGACTGAACGATGTCGGGAACGCGGCCTTTGGCGGCCAGATCGTCGATTATCTGTCCCGGCGGCTGGAGGTCGAGAACTGGTATGCGCGCCATCCGGAAATAGAGGAACAGGAAATCGCCGCCCCGCTGATCGGCATAGGCCTGCCGCGCACCGGCTCCTCCGCCCTTGCCTGCCTGCTGGGCGCCGATCCCGCTGTCCGGTCGATCCGCAACTGGGAAGCGATGGCGCCCTGCCCGCCGCCGGATATCGCGACGGTCGCCACCGATCCCCGTCTCGCCATGGCGGAGGCAAGCATGGAGCGTCGGGCGCGGCTGTTCCCGCGCATGACCGGCATGCTGCCCAGCACAGCCACCTCCCCCACCGAATGCCAGACCTTCATGGGACATGACTTCAAGTCGCAGATATTCCAGGCCTTCGTCCATATCCCCAGCTATGTGGACTGGCTCAATCACCGCGCCGATCTGGTGCCCACCTATCATTATGTGAAGCGCGTGCTGAAGCTGCTGCAATGGCGATGCCCGCCGGATCGCTGGCGGCTTAAAAACCCCTCTCACAGCCTCTTCATCACGGCATTGGACGAGGTGTTTCCGGACGCCCGCTTCGTCATGACGCATCGGGATGTTGCGCAGGTCATCCCCTCCGTAGCGGATCTCTATTATGAGCTGCACACCGCGTTCAGCGACGATGTGGACCCGCGCGCTATTGGCGAGGAGACGGCGGATTTCTGCGAGTTGGGCATGCGGCGAATGATCGCCTTCCGCGAGGCAGGCCAGGAAGGCCGCTTTCACGACATCTATTTCGCGCCGTTCCAGCGGGACCCCTTTGCGGCGCTGAAGCGGCTCTATGACTGGCTGGGCGAAGAACTGACCGACGAGGCCAGGGCGGGCATGCAGGCCTGGCGCGAAGAGAAACCCCGGGAAGGGCAAAGTTATGAACGCAACGACATGGCGCTATTCGGCCTGAGTCCGGAGGGGCTGCATGCGCGTTTCGCCTTTTACGCGGAACGCTTCACACAACCCCAACCGGCCTGACGCCATGCCTGTCTTCGGCCGCCACAGCACAGCGGAAGAGGTGGCGCGCAGCGTCAGCTTGCGGGGCCTGACCGTCGTCCTGACCGGCGCATCGTCCGGCATCGGCGAGGAGACGGCGCGCGCCCTCGCGCTGACGGGCGCGACCGTCATTCTGGGCGTACGGGATGTTGCAAAGGGCGAGGCCGTGGCGCGGACTCTCGGCCCGCATGTCCGGATAGCCGAACTGGACCTCGCCAATCTCTCCTCCGTCATCGCCTTTGCGGATGGGATAGAGGGGCCGGTCGACCGGCTGATCTGCAATGCGGGTGTGTCCAAGACGCCAGCCAGCCATTTGCCCAATGGACTGGATATACGCTTTGCAACCAATCATCTCGGGCACTTCCTCCTCGCCCACAGGCTGCACCCCCGGATGGCAAACCGCCATGCACGGATCGTCATGCTTTCCTCCGCCGCGCATAAAGGCTGCCCGGTACGTCTCGACGACCTGCAATGGACGGAACGGGCGCATCGGGACGGAATGGCCTATGCGGAGTCAAAGAGCGCGAACATCCTCTTCGCGCAGGAAGCCTCCCGGCGCTGGGCGGCGGATGGGATCACAACCAATGCCATATTGCCCGGATCGGCGCTCACGGGCCTGCAACGCCATCATGGCGAGGCGCTGAAGCGGCGCATCGGCTTCATCCGGGAGGACGGATCGATCGATCCCATGGTCAAGAGCACGGCACAGGCGGCAGCGACGACCCTCTGGGCCACAACCGCCCCGGAACTGGAGGGGCGCGGCGGGCTGGTGCTGGAAGATTGCGCGGAGGCCCTGCCCGTGGGGCCGGAAACCCATGCCTGGTCAGGCTATGACACCGCCATTGCCGATCCGAGGACGGCGGCCGGATTGTGGGACATCTCCCTCGGCCTGATCCGGCGGCTGGCGGGCGACCATGCGCTGGCGGATCGGGGCGGCGAGGGGCCAGCCTGACGGATCAGCGCCGGAGGTCCGCCGGAACCAGGTCCACGCCCACCTCGACGCCCCGCTGCACGCCGGGCCGCGCCGCGATACGCGACTGCCATGCGGCGACATTGGGGAAATTGCCGACACCGACATAATCGCCATGCTGCGTCACCCAGGGCCAGCATGCCATGTCGGCGATGCTATAGTCCCCGCAAATATGGTCACGTCCGGCCAGCCGCCGATCCAGCACGCCGTAAAGACGCGTCACCTCCTTCACATAGCGGTGAATGGCGAGCGACGTCTCGGCCGGATCTCGGCCGGGCTTTTGCGCCGCCCGCCTGAACCAGCTTATCTGCCCCGTCATCGGCCCCAGTCCGGCCATTTGCCACATCAGCCAGGCATCCACTTCGGCTCGCCGGGCCTCGGACTCCAGAGGATAGAAAAGGCCGGTCTTGCGGCCCAGATACTGCAATATGGCGCCGGATTCGAAGATCGTGACCGGCTCCTCCCCCGGCACCGCATCGACCAGCGCGGGTATCCGGCCATTGGGCGAGATGGCGAGAAAAGGGGGCGCCGTCCCTTCCCCCGCGAAGATGTTCACAAAGGCCAGACGGTAGGGCAGACCCATTTCCTCCAGCGCGATGCTGATCTTGCGGCCATTGGGCGTGGGGAAATAATAGAGCGTGATGGTCATGGGCGCGGCGGCTTTGCGGGCCGGAAATCGAGCGTCATCCTCACCCGCGCCTCCAGCCCCATGTCCGGGAAGGTGGACACGTCATAGGCATCGCGTCCTCCGATATCGTAGAATATCGCGATCTCGCTGCCCCGGTTCTGGAGATGATGCGGATTGGCCCGTCCCGCCGGGAAGGCAATGCTGTCGCCCGGTCCCAGCACCTCCTCCCCATCGTCGCTGACCACGGTGACCTCGCCGGAGATGACGATGACCACTTCGTCGTTGATGCTGTGCCAATGACGCTGGGTCGACCATTTGCCGGGCGGCAGCTCGACCCGGTTCACGCCGAATTGCGCGATGCCGAATGCCCTGGTGAGAGGCCAAGTCTTGCGGCCCGCGACCTGTTCATCATGGGGCGGCGGATAGCTCGAACTGGTGCGGGCCTGATCGGGCGGAAACACGGCCTTAGCCATGATCACCGCCGGCGTCGGCATCACCCGGCCGCCGGCATCCCGTACGCTGGCGATAGTCGCGCGGCGTCTCCCCCGTGGCGCGGCGAAAGGCGGCGGCGAAATTGGAAGCTGCGGTGAACCCCATCAGGAAAGCGACTTCCTTGACGCTGACACCCCCGGCCAGCAACCGCTTGGCCTCGTCCATGCGGTGTTCCGCGACATAGCTGCCAATGGAGCGGCCCCGGCTGATCCGGAAGGCGCGGGTCAGGTGACGCACGGAGATGTTGCACAGCTCCGCCAATTCCTGGAGGGATGGGATACCGCTTCCCTCCGCCAGCCGTTCGTCGATGCGGCGCAACCGCCATGGGGCAAGTCCGCCCAATGCCTGGTCGCCCTCAATACCCCGGAAATATCGCGCCAGCTCCACCGCGACCTGTGTGGCCATGAGTTCGATCAGCGTTTCGGACGCAAAGCCGGGGCTGCGGATCTCCTCGCCCATCCGGAACAGCAGACGCCGGACCGCAGGGTTGCTGATATCGAGCATGCCTTGAAGGCGGGAATCGCTCCATTCCCTCGCTTCGCCCAGCCACTGTGCCACACGCTCCGGAATGAAGGTGCAGACAATGGCGTTCTGGTCGCGGCAATTGCTGCGGATGCGGACCCGCTCCGTAGCGGGCAGGAAGAACATCTCGCCCACAGGCTCGAACCGATGCGGTCCCCAATGATCCGGAAAACAGCCTTCCGCCCGGGCGGGCAAGGGCATGAGCGACAACTGGAGATGATGATGCCCAGCCCCGTCGGCGGATTTGTCTATGGGCCGCGTCCAGAGCGAACGGACGAGTTGCACATTGCCTATGCCGGTCGTGACCTCACCCTCTATGCGGGTGAATTCCTGTAGAGGCCGGTTCATCGTCCTCTCCTCTCGCTTTCTCTCTCAGCCCCCATTCTAGCCGCACCCGGCCGGACAGCGAGGCCAGGAACGATGCTATTATGGCCTTAGCTATGCGATCAGGCCATTTCTGGAAATGGGTCGCCTATTTCCCGATGCAGAAACCGCCAAACAGGCTGTCGAGCATATGTTCGGTCGAGGCCCGGCCTGTAAGGCGGTCGAACGCCGCCAGCGCATCCCGGACATGCTCCGCGACCAGCAAAGGATCTCCCTGCCCGATTGCCTGTGCCACGGCATCCGCCGCATGGCGCAGTTCCATGCGTTGCCGCGCGGAGAGGAGATAGCTGCGATCCTGGGGCAATAGGGCGGTGGCGCGCGCCGCGAGCAATGCCAGCAATTCCGCCATCCCCTCGCCCGTAGCCACGGAGATGGCAACGTCATGGGCCTTCGCCCGGTCGACATCGGACCGGTCGATGCGGGACAGGACGCGTATCGCATCAGCGCGCGGTGCCTGCACGGGATCGCCGAGCCAGAGCAGCACATCCGCCGCCTCTATCGCCTCGCGCGCGCGGTCCATACCGATGCGCTCCACCGGATCGGTGCCCGCATCGCGAAATCCGGCCGTATCGGTAAGCAGCCAGGCCGTACCGCCCAGCGCAACGGGCACCTCGATCCTGTCCCGCGTCGTGCCCTCAATATCCGTGACGATCGCCGCCTCATAGCCCGCCAGATAGTTGAGCAGCGTCGATTTGCCGCTATTCACAGGCCCGGCGATAACCAGCCTGATGCCCTCGCGCAGGCGTTCCGCGGGCGGTGCGGCCAGATCGCCTTCAATGCCCGCCAGCAAGCCGGACAGGATATGCCGCGCCCGGCCGAGCGTGGCATCCTCCCCGCCCACATCATCCTCATCCGCGAAATCCAGGGCCGCCTCGACCAGGGCCGCGCCCATGAGGGCCTGTTTCTGGAAATCCTCCACCCGCGCGGTGAACGCGCCGCCATACATGGCCATGGCCGCGCGGCGCTGAGCCTCCGTCTCCGCGCGCAGCAGGTCGGATAGTCCCTCGACCGCGTTCAGGTCCATGCGCCCGTTCTGGAGGGCACGGCGGGTATATTCGCCCGGCTGGGCGGGACGGAGACCCGGCAGGCGTGCCAGCGCGTCCAGGACGGCCGCAACGACGGCCCGGCCGCCATGGCAATGCAGCTCGGCCAATGGCTCGCCAGTGACGCTCCGTTTCGCGCCGAAACGCAGGACCAGCGCCTCGTCCAAAAGATGTCCGTCGGCGGGATCGTGCAATCGGCGCAGGCTCGCCCTGCGTTCCGGCGGCAGGACGCCGCACAGGGCCGCCAGAGCGGTGTCGGCACTCGGGCCGGATATGCGGATGATGGCGATTGCCGCAGGGGGTGAACCGCTCGACAGCGCGAAGATCGTCTCCCGCGCCTCAGGCCTCTCTGTCATGGCGATAGCCTCCGCGGAAAGGCGGACGGTCAGTCCTTCTTCACGCCCGCCGCGCCCATGCCGATCTCCATCATGTTGGAGAACAGCTTGAGACCGGCATCGCCAAAGGGCGACAGGTTGCGGAACAGGGTTTCCATCTGCTCGATGCTGTTGGCGCCGCTCATCGTATCGAGGACGGCCTGCACATAACGATCCTGGATCGGCTTCACATCGGGCAGGCCAAGGAAAGTGCGGGCTTCTTCGGGCGTGCAATCGACATCGACGGTGAATTTCATGAAGCTGCTTTCCCTCACGCCTCGGGCGACCCCACCCGCCATTGAGCCATATGTTCACGAAAAAATTGTGGAATCAAGCCGTGCCTCTCAGGCCAACAGCGTCAATATGCCGACATCCCGGTCGATAATGCCGTCATAGATCATCTTGCCGGCGACATAGACGATTACGGCAAGGCCCAGATAGGCGATCCAGCGATAGCGTTCGATATATTTGGCGATGATGTTCGCCGCGATGCCCATCAGCGCGACGGAGAGGATGAGGCCGATGATAAGGATACCGGGATGCTCGCGCGCCGCCCCTGCCACGGCCAGCACATTGTCGAGGCTCATCGACACGTCGGCGACAGCCACCGCCCATGCGGCGCTGGCGAAACTCTTCATGGGACGCACGCCCGATATATCGTCGTCCGTGGGATCGTGCGGGGTGTCCGCGCCGCGCGGCGGATGCAATTCACGCCACATCTTCCAGGCCACCCACAGGAGCAGCAGGCCGCCCGCGAGGATCAGTCCGACTATCTGGAGAAGCTGGGAAACCACCAAGGCAAAGGCGATGCGCAGGACCAGCGCGGCCACGATGCCGATCAGGATCACCTTCTTGCGCTGATCGGCGGGCAGACCGGCCGCCAGGGCGCCGACCACGATCGCATTGTCGCCCGCAAGGACCAGATCGATCAGCAGCACCTGGCCAAAGGCCGCCAGTGCCCCAGGCGTGTTCAGATTGCTGAAGTCCGCGACGATATGCGCCCAGATTTCACCCAGTCCGCCAGCGGATGGAGCAGCGGCCGATGCGGCGGCGATCAACAATTCGATCAAAACGGGTCTCCGAAATAGCGGACCTCCGGCATGGGATCATAATATCCATGCAGGAGCGCGCGCCATTGTTCATAACGATCCGATTTCCGGAAGCCATCGCGATGATGCGCGATGCTTTCCCAGCGGACGAGCAGCAGATAGAGGCCCGTCTCCTGCGATGCGGGACAGACCTCCATTCCCAGAAAGCCGGGGGATGCCGCGATCAAGGGACGGGCCTGCGCCATGGCGGCGCGAAAGGCCTCGTCCTGGCCCGGCCGCACATGCAGCAGCGCCTGTTCGAGGACCATGGCCCTGTCCCCCTTACTGGTTCATCGTGGCGAAGAAATCCTCGTTGGTCTTGGAATCCTTCATCTTGTCGAGGAGGAATTCCATCGCATCGACCGTGCCCATCTGCATGAGGATGCGGCGCAGGACCCACATCTTGGACAACTGGTCCTTGGGGCAGAGCAGTTCTTCCTTGCGGGTGCCGGACTTGCCCACGTCGAGCGCGGGGAAGATGCGCTTGTCGGCGACCTTGCGGTCCAGCACGATTTCCGAGTTGCCGGTGCCCTTGAACTCTTCGAAGATCACCTCGTCCATGCGGCTGCCGGTGTCGATCAGCGCGGTGGCGATGATGGTCAGCGAGCCGCCTTCCTCGATGTTGCGCGCCGCGCCGAAGAAGCGCTTGGGGCGCTGCAGGGCATTGGCGTCGACGCCGCCGGTCAGGACCTTGCCCGAGCTGGGCACGACGGTGTTGTAGGCGCGGCCCAGGCGGGTGATCGAATCGAGCAGGATCACCACGTCGCGCTTGTGCTCGACCAGGCGCTTGGCCTTCTCGATGACCATTTCGGCGACCTGGACGTGGCGTGTGGCCGGCTCGTCGAAGGTCGAGGAGATCACCTCGCCCTTCACGCTGCGCTGCATGTCGGTGACTTCCTCGGGCCGCTCGTCGACCAGCAGGACGAGCAGGAACACCTCGGGATGGTTGTCGGTGATCGCCTTGGCCATGTTCTGCAGCAGCACGGTCTTGCCGGTGCGCGGCGGGGCGACGATCAGGGCGCGCTGGCCCTTGCCCTGCGGCGAGATGATGTCGATGACGCGGGCCGACTTGTCCTTGACCGTGGGGTCGAGCGTGTCGAGCTTCAGCTTCTGGTTGGGATAGAGCGGCGTCAGATTGTCGAAATTGACGCGGTGACGGACCGCATCCGGATCGTCGAAATTGACCGAAACCAGCTTGGTCAGGGCGAAATAACGCTCGCCGTCCTTGGGCGCGCGGACCTCCCCCTCCACCGTGTCACCCGTGCGCAGGCCGAATTTGCGGACCTGATTGGGGCTGACATAGATGTCGTCGGGACCTGCCAGATAATTGGCCTCGGGACTGCGCAGGAAGCCGAATCCGTCGGGAAGCACCTCGATCGTGCCTTCACCGATGATCTCCTTGCCATTCTCCGCCTCCACCTTGAGGATCGCGAACATCAGATCCTGCTTGCGGAGAGTGGACGCGCCCTCGACACCCAACTCCTCGGCAAGGCTGACGAGATCGGCGGGGGACTGCTTCTTGAGTTCCTTGAGATGCATGGGAAGAGATTCCGGCTGGATATATGCTGAGAGGGAAATGGTCTGAAGAACCGATAGTTGCGCCAGAGGATGGAAAGGGGCGCCACGGTGGAGACGCCCACGGATTACGCCGCGTGGGCGCGGCTGTCAATCAGGGGTGAAAACGGGGCACCATGTGCCGGTTCTTCCAGAAAAGAAATATTATAAATCAATGCTTTATATTAGAGCAGCGGCCAATTCCCGCCAGGCAGGGCGGGCTGCCGCTATATCAAGTCCGGCACCGGTGACGACCTGCAGGCAGACATGATCCGCTCCCGCGTCGAAATGCGCGTCGACCCGCGCCTTGATCCGGTCGACCGAACCCCAGGCGAACAGGGCATCGACCAGCCGGTCGTCAGCGCTGTCGATCTCAGCCTCCGTAAAGCCGAGACGCAACCAGCTGTTCCGGTAATTGGGATAGGCCTGATATTGCGACAGCGCCTTGCGTGCCAGCTCCCGCGCCCTTGCCGGGTCGCTTTCCAGGACCACGCCCTGTTCCGGGGCCACCAGCCGCTCCGGTCCCACCGCCGCACGGGCAATGGCGCTATGGTCCGGCGTCACCAGATAGGGATGGACGCCCGCCGTGCGATCCCGTGCCAGCTCCAGCATCTTGGGACCCAGGGCGGCAAGACAGAGCGCCTCGCCCGGCACGCCCGCATCATCCAGCGCGTCTATATAGGAGCGCATGAGGGTGAGCGGCTTCACCTTCGCATAATTCTCGCCGACAATATGCGAATGGCTGACGCCGAGGCCAAGCAGCAGCCGGGACCGGTAATCCACCGGCAGGCCCTTCCACCAAGCCGCGACATCCGCCGCCTCATGCTTCCAGATGTTGAGGATGCCGCTGGCGAGCGTAATGCGGGAGGATGCGGAAAGGAGCCGCTGGAGATCGCCGGTCAGGTCGCCGCCAATGCCGCCCGGCACCCAGAGCGCGCCATAGCCCAGCTCGTCCAGTTCGGCGACGGCCTCCGCCGCCTGACCCTGATCGCCAAAACGCAGTTCCATGGACCAGATGCCGATGCGGCCGATTGTCCTGCTCATGGTCGATCCTCCCTCCTGTTGCTGTCCTATCTGGTCTTTGCGGGCCGGTTTAAGCCAGCCCGAAACGCGGACCGAAGGCAATCACCGCCACGACGATGATGGCGACCAATATTCCCGGCACCTCATTCAACAGGCGCAGCGTCCGATCCGCCAGCGGCCGTTCGCCCCGCGCCAGCTTCCTGGCATAGCCGACGGCCCAGCCATGATAGCCGGAGAGGATCAGCACACAGAGGAGTTTCACGTGGAACCATCCCTGCGTGAAGGCGCCGATATTGAAGGCAAGCGCCAGCCCCAGCACCCAGACGAGGATCAGCGACGGGTTCATGATGATGCGCTTCAACCGCGCCTCCCGCTCCACCCAAGCCTTGTCCTCGGCCGAACCGACGGCGGTCTGGTGATGGTAGATGAAGAAGCGCGGCATCATGAACAGGCTCGCCATCAGGAAGATGACGAAGATGACATGCGCCGCCAGCACCCATGGATAGGCCAGCCCCAGAAAGCCGCTCATCGTCCTTATCTCCCTCTAACCTTTTTGATCCGGCCTCAGGCGCCCCTGATCCGCGCGAGCAGATGCTCGACATGCGCGATCGGCGTGTCGGGCAATATGCCGTGGCCAAGGTTGAAGATATGGGGACGGCCCGCGAAGGCCGCAAGAATCTTGTCCACCGCGCTGTCCAGCGCCACGCCCCCGGCGATCAGCGCGAGGGGATCGAGATTGCCCTGCACCGGCATGCCCGCGGGCAGGCTGCGCGCCGC
>JASGGS010000123.1:0-12449 GCA_047602685.1 Sphingobium sp. | reverse complement strand
TTTCTCGTCAGCGACGTTGCCCGCCATATCACCGGCACGATCATCCCGGTGGACAGCGGACAACATCTGATGGCCTGATATCTGATGACTTGAGCGCGCCCGCGCTGACGGACGCCCCCTCAATCCTTCCTGGACGGCGCGTCCTTGTCCTGATCCGGCGACGGCGCGGCCGGCCGCACCAAAGCCAGCCACGGCTTGAACAGCGTCTCCACGGGGAGCGTCGTCGGCTCGACCGTCAACGCTTCGGCCCAGCTTTTGCGCCAGTCGCCGACGGCTGTCTCGATTTCCTGCGCGGTCGCCGTACGGACGGCCTCGATCTCGGCCAGCATGTCCTGCCAATGCCCGTTGACGCTGTTGACGGTTCCTGCCTTTTCAGTTGACAGGCCGTTTGCAAGCGCGAGGCGGGTTTCCTCGCTGATCTCGGAGGCTCCCTTGGTGCCGAGTTCGATCAGCTTCTGGCCGCTCTCGCGCCACGTTTCCGCGAGCTTGAGGCCAAGGCGGATATTCGCCTGGGCAAGGGCGACGACGTTTTCGAGGGGCTGTGCCACAGTCTTCTCCTGATATGGCGTGTCCTTTCAGACGGATCGCTGCGAGCCTGATCTTCGCAGGCCCCGACAGCCATCGTGGATTATACGTAGCTGCGAATTCGTCCCTGTGCTGCCGTTATCCAATCCGCCAGATGCAATACGATCACAGCGAAGCCCGCGCCGCTTCGTTTCTGTTTCGTTATTTTTCCTGCACATGGCGCGAAAAAGTCGCGAAATATTCTTCTGGAGTTGCAGTAAGCTGGCCTCGGTAACATCCTGAGACATGCCCCATCTTCGCCCCGCGGATCGAGATTGATGACCAAGACGCTTTCAGCCCTGGCTCCACGCGCGACGCCTGTCGGTTCGCTCGCCTCGGCGGCGGTTTTTGTCGTGATCGCCACGGTGGCCGCGCTCGCCCTCGAGCCCCTGCTGGCCGATCGTCCGACCTGGCTGCTGCTCACGGTGGCGGTTCTCGCGTCTGCCTGGGCAAGCGGCGTCATAGCGGCCGTCTTTGCGACCGCCGCTTCCACGGCCACGGGCTTCCTTCTGGTCGAGACGCCGTTCCGCGACATGGATCACCTCGTCCATGCGGCAGGCTTCGCGACGATCTCGATCGGGATCATCCTGCTCACCAGCCGACTCTCGCATTGGCGGGAGGCCGCCCATGTCCACGAGATCGACGCGGGCGAGAATTCGCGAAAGGCGCATGAGACGGCGGAAGAACTGGCCCTCCTTATCGACGGCGCGACGACGCTTGCTATCTACATGCTCGACGAAGAGGGCCGGGTCGCGATCTGGAACAAGGGCGCCGAGCGGATCAAGGGGTGGAAGGAAGAAGAAATCCTCGGACGAAGCGCTGCGGTTTTCTACCCTCATGACGATGTTGCGCATGGCAAACCTCAGGCAGACCTCGATTGCGCACGCGCGGAGGGCCGATTCCAGGAGGAAACCTGGCGCTTGCGCAAGGACGGGTCGGAGTTCCTGGCCGATGTCACGATCACCCCGCTTTATGACGAAGACGGCCGGTTGCGCGGCTTTGGGAAGGTGGTCCGCGACATCACGGACGAGAAAGCGGCGGAACGTGCGATCGAAAAGCGTGAGGCTCAGTTAAATTCGATCCTCGCGACCGTTCCCGACGCCATGGTGGTCATCGACGCCGAGGGTACGATGCTCTCCTTCAGTCATGCGGCGCAGAAGATGTTCGGATATGAGGAAGCCGAAGTACTCGGCAGGAATGTCTCGATGCTGATGCCCTCCCCCGATCGCGAAGCGCATGACGGCTATATCGCGCGCTATCTCCAGACGGGACAAGCGCATATCATCGGCAGCACGCGGCGCGTCATGGGTTGCCGCAAGGATGGCACCCTCGTCCCGCATGAACTGGCGATCGGCGAAGCCACCGGCGGCGGGGAGCGGGTCTTCACGGGCTTCATGCGCGATCTCACAGATCAGGAGGCGACGGCCGCCCATCTGAAGGATTTGCAGGCTGAGCTGATCCATGTCTCCCGCGTCAGCGCGATGGGCGCCATGGCCTCGACCCTGGCCCACGAACTCAACCAGCCCATCACGGCGGTCGTCAACTATGTCCAGATCGCCCACCTCCTCCTGAAAGAGCCGGACCCGGAAACCATCGCGGAAGTGCGCGACGCGCTGGCGGATGCGGCATCGGAATCGCTCCGCGCCGGCCAGATCGTTCGCAGGCTGCGGGATTTCGTGGCGCGCGGCGAGGTGCAGAAGCAGGTGGAGGACTTGCCGAAGCTGATCGAGGAAGCCTGCTCGCTGGGTCTGGTGGGCCTCAGCCAGCATGGCATCCGGACTCGGCATGAGATCGATCCGGCGGCGACGCCCGTGCTTTGCGATCGCGTCCAGATCGAGCAGGTCCTCGTCAACCTCATTCGCAATGCCGCGGAAGCGATGGCGGAAAGCCCTGTTCGCGAACTCACGATTGCGACGGCGCTCGACGGGCCGGCCATGGTGCGTGTCACCATCGCCGACACGGGTCCCGGACTTGCCCCGGAGGTCGCGGCCCAGCTGTTCCAGGCGTTCCTCAGCACCAAGACCGAAGGCATGGGTCTGGGGCTGTCGATCTGCCGCACCATTGTCGAGGCGCATGGCGGAAAGATCTGGGTCGACGTGCCTGCGGAAGGCGGAACGCGCTTTCATTTCACCTTGATGCACATCGTTTCGGAGGACCGTGATGACGGATAGGCGCACCGTTCATATTGTCGATGACGAAGCCGCGATCCGCCGTTCGGCGGGCTTCCTGCTCAAGAAGTCGGGATATCGCGTGGAAGCCTGGGCTTCGGGCGTCGAATTTCTGAAGGAGGTTCGCCATGCGACGGAGGGCTGCATATTGCTCGACGTGCGCATGCCGGTGATGGACGGCCTGGAAGTTCAGAAGGCGCTGGTGGATCAGGGCGTGACGATGCCGATCGTGCTGCTCACAGGGCACGCCGATGTGGGGATCGCCGTGCGCGCGATGAAGGCAGGCGCTGTCGATTTCGTCGAAAAGCCGTTCGACATGGCCGTCCTTCTCGGTGCCATCGAGGCGGCTTTCACCCGTCTCGACGACAGGGAACGCTATGCGGCATCGGCGCAGGAAGCCGCCCTCGTGATCGCGGGCCTCACCCCGCGCGAGCGCGATGTGCTCGACGGCCTTGCCCGCGGCCTGCCCAACAAGACGATCGCCTATGATCTCGACATCTCGGCCCGGACGGTGGAGGTCCATCGCGCCAATCTGATGACGAAGCTCGGGGTTCATTCCTTCCCCGACGCCCTGCGGATCGCTTTCGCGGCGGGCCTCGGCACGGAACGGGAATAGATCGCATCAGGCGACCGTTTGACTTGCCACCAGAAATGCTATGCCGATTGTAAGGCGCCGCCGATCGACACCTCGCATCCTGGATGGGATCATTACGTAGGGACGAGGTTCGGCACGGGACACATAGTGGCAACAGATCGCATTTTGCCGGCAGGGGATGCATGATGCCGCAATTACCCAGTTCCGCCGAACCGGAACGACCGCGCGTCCTGCTGGTGGAGGATGACAGTGCGGTCCGCCGGTCGATCCAGTTGATCCTTCAGGCCCACGGCTATGACGTGCGTGCCTTTGCCAGCGGCGCCCGCGCCCTTGCCGATCCATATGCGATGGAGGCCGCCTGCCTCGTCACGGACTATCGCATGGCGGGGATGAGCGGGCTGGATCTGCTGCGCGGGCTTCGCGCCGTCGGATGGCGGCGGCCCGCCATTCTGATCACCGCACATCGCAGCGACTATATTGAGGACGCGGAGAGCGTGCTGTTCGATGAGATTCTGGAAAAGCCGTTGCTGGATCGTCGCCTGTGCGCATGCGTCGATCGCGCGACGGGCCGAGCATAGGATGGACGCCCTTTCGCGATCGTCCGCCTGGCGCGGGAGGTGGTGAACGCTGCGAAGGAACAGCATGGCCAACCTTCTCCGGCCTGATCCGTCCGCGACCCCGCCTGCTCCACAGGCGACAATGTTCGCACCATGCCCTGTCATTCAGCCGCGGCCGGCTGCTCGAAATTATTCCCGCACGACAGGGGCTAAGTATATTCCACGAATGCATTGCCTCGCCGGATGATCGACCTTCGCGCCAGCTACTACATGTGAGGGCAACATGGCGGTAAAGGACATATTGGCGATCGTCGACACGGGCGATGAAGACGAGCAGTTTCTCAAGGACGCACGCGAATTCGCGCGTTTTCATGAAGCGCATCTCACCGTGGCGATCCTGTCGGCCGTGCCGACGCCGGATTATGTCGCTGCGTTCGGACCACCCTATATCCTGCTCGCAAACTATGTCGAAGCTGCCGAGGAGAAGCAGGCGAAGGTGACCAAGCTCGGCGAGCGTGACGGCTTCGAGGTGCGCATCCTGAGCGATGAGTCGGGTGCCCTGCTCGACAAGGCGCCGGTCGAGGCCCGCTATGCCGATCTGGTCCTGTTCGGCCCGGTGGGCGCCTATGCCAACACGCATCTTCGACGGCGGCTTTTCGAGAATATCGCGCTGTCCTCGGGACGGCCCGTGATCGCCCTGCCCCCGCAATGGAAGCCGCGGGCTTTCGCTCATCTGGCAATTGGGTGGAACGCGACGCGTGAGGCCACCCGGGCGCTTGGCGACGCATTGAAGCTCGCGCAGCCTGGCGCAAGAATCGATGTCCTCCTCGTCGACGCCGAGCCCAGCACAAAGGGGCACGGGTCGGAACCGGGAGCAGACATCGCCCGCAATCTCAGTCGTCACGGGTTCGAGGTGACGGTCCATGCGCTATTCTCCGAAGGCGAGAACCAGTCCGCGATCCTGGTCGATTTCGCGCGGCGTCACCGAGCGGATCTGCTCGTGATCGGTGCCTCGGCGCATTCGCGGCTGCGCGAACTGTTTCTCGGCGGCGTCACCCACGACCTGATCGATGGCGCGCCCCTCCCCGTCCTTCTGGGACGTTGATCCTATTCGCCGCCTGAAGACGCATCAGTAGAGGTCAAGCAATGACATCCCCTTTCCTCAAGCAACCAGGTCCGTCCGGCAGCGAGGCGGACGTCACGACGCGTACGGGATTGCGGCTGCGCATTCGTCCCGCTCATCCCGCAGACGAAACCAGGCTCTCGGCCTTCTTCGAGAATGTGACCCTCGAAGATTTGCGCTTCCGCTTCCTCTCGGCCGTCCAGCATGTCGGGCACGACCAGATCGCCGCGATGCTGCGCGCCGACGGTGAGCGGACCGAGACCTTCCTCGCCTTCGAGGAGAATGGAGCGCTCGTCGGGATCGCGACCCTCGCGGCGGATGCGACAGGAGAGACCGCGGAAGTCGCGGTCTCGGTCCACCGCGACCGGAAGGCGCAAGGCATCGGCTGGAGCCTGCTCAGCCACGTGGCGCGGATCGCGCGCGCGAAAGGCATCTTGCACTTGCAGTCGATCGAAAGCCGCGACAATCATGCCGCAATCGAGGTCGAGCGCGAACTGGGCTTTTCCGCGCGGGCTTATCCCGGCGATCCCACGCTCGTCCTCGTGGAAGCCGACCTTGCAGGAGATGCCGTCCCCGGGGCGTAAGCCTATGCAGGATCAGCGACAGATCCGTTCGGTCTTCGAGGCTGTTGATCCATGACGATGATGGTCGCCATGCAGTTCGGCGCGCCGCACGAAGCTTTGCGGCGCGTCGAGCGCCCCGTGCCTCGTCCAGGCGCCGGTCAGCTTCTCGTCGGGGTCGTTGCCTGCGGGGTCTGCCGCACCGATCTTCATATCGCGGACGGCGAGATACCCGCTCGCTATCCGGTCATTCCCGGTCATGAGATCGTCGGCCATGTGCTTGAGATCGGCTCGGAGGTCGAGGGCTTCCATATCGGCCAGCGCGTCGGCGTGCCCTGGCTGGGCCATACATGCGGCCATTGCCCCTATTGCCTGTCCGGTCATGAAAATCTCTGCGATACACCCGAATTCACTGGCGCGACGCGGGACGGCGGCTATGCGACCCATGTCGTCGCTGACGCGCATTTCTGCTTCGCGCTTCCCGAGGGATTTTCGGATGTCGACGCGGCGCCGCTGCTGTGCGCGGGACTCATTGGCTGGCGGGCGCTCCGGCTCGCGGGAGAAGGCCGCCATATCGGCCTCATCGGCTTCGGCGCGGCTGCGCATATCATCGCTCAGGTCGCCCTCTGGCAGGGACGCGAGGTCTATGCCTTCACGCGCGAGGGCGACACGCAGGCGCAGGCGTTCGCGCGGTCGCTCGGCTGCTGCTGGGCCGGTGCTTCGACGCAGCGGCCGCCAGTGGAGCTGGACGCAGCCCTGATCTTCGCGCCGGTGGGAGCGCTCGTTCCGGCCGCGCTGAAGCTGGTGCGCAAGGGCGGCCGGGTCGTCTGCGCGGGCATCCACATGAGCGACATTCCCGCCTTTGCCTATGCGGACTTGTGGGAGGAACGCCAAATCCTCTCCGTCGCCAATCTGACGCGAGAGGACGGGACGTCGTTCTTCGAGATCGCCGCCCGCTCCGGCCTTCGCACGGTCGTGGAGACCTTTCCGCTCGAACAGGCGAATGTCGCGCTCAATCGCTTGCGAAGCGGAGCGCTCACGGGCGCCGCAGTTCTCATCCCTACACGGGCAGATGCTGCGAACGGCAACCATGGCTGATGCGACCGGCAAGAACGCGCCCGATCTGGCTGAATGGCTGGAATCCGGCGATGCTTTCGCAGTTGCAGGGCCGGTCCGGCGTATCGACACTCATGCAGCGAGCATCTTCCTGAGCGGCGAGACCGCATGGAAGATCAAGCGTCCGGTCGATCTCGGTTATCTCGACTTCTCCACACCCGACAAGCGCCGGATGGCCCTGGAGGCCGAACTCACACTCAATCGGCGGATAGCGCCGGACCTCTATAAAGCGGTGCATCCGATCACACGGAGTCCGGGCGGCCTGCTTGCCATCGACGGCGAAGGCGAGGCGGTGGACTGGGTGCTTGAGATGCGGCGCTTCCCGGATGGTGCGCTCTGGAGCGATCTGGCCGCCGGGAAGGCGCTCGATGAGGCCGCGCTGCGCCAGCTGGCCGATACCCTTGTCGGCTTCCATTCCAAGGCTCAGATCGCCTGGTCCGGCGATGGCGCGGAACGCATTCGCCGGATCGTCGCCGGCAATGCCGAAGCGATGGCGATCCATCCTGACATCCTTGACCCCAAAGCCGCCGTCCAACTGACCGAAAGGCTCAATCTCCTTGTCGAAAGCAACAGCGCGCTACTGGATGCGCGCGGCAAGGCCGGTCGCATCCGTCATGTCCACGGCGACCTGCACCTCGCCAATATCGCGACGATCGATGGCGTGCCGACGCCGTTCGACTGCCTCGAATTCAATGCCGAGCTGGCGACGACCGATGTCCTCTACGACCTTGCCTTCCTGCTGATGGATCTCTGGCAACGGAACCTGCGTCACGAAGCCAATATGGTCTTCAATCGCTATCTCGATCTTTCGCCCGAGGACGAGGGCGCTATCGGCCTCCTGCCTCTGTTCATGAGCGTGCGCGCATCCATCCGCGCCCATGTGATGGCCGCGCGCGCCAGGCGCGGTGGGGATGCCGGTAACGCCGACCAAGAGGCCATGCATTATCTCCGGCTTGCAGGACAGTTGATCGCCGGGGAAGCGCCGCGGCTGATCGCGATCGGAGGCTTGTCCGGCACGGGCAAATCGACGCTGGCGCGAACGCTTGGGGCTGACGTCGGCAGGCCGCCCGGCGCGCGCATCCTGCGCAGCGACGTCCTGCGCAAGCGCCTCGCAGGCGTCTCTGCCGAAACGCCGCTCTCCGCCGCCAGCTACACGGCGGAGTCCAGCCGTGCCGTCTACATGACATTGGACGGCCTTGCTTGGGCCGCCTTGGCGACGGGCCATGGCGTGATCGCCGATGCCGTGTTCGGCCTGCCCGAGGAACGCGATGCGATCAGGGAGATCGCCAGCCGTGCCGATTGCCCCTTCACCGGTCTGTGGCTTGAACTGCCCGAAAGAGAGAGGGTTGCCCGCGTCGAGGGGCGGATTGCCGACGCGTCCGATGCGAACCCGGACATCGTGCGGGCACAGTCGCAAAGCTTGACCAGCAAGCCAGAAGGCTGGGCGACCCTGACCAGCGAAGGATCGTTGGAAATCCTCTCGAAAAGGGCCGGCAATCTGCTGGGCCTGAAGCCAGCTTGAAGCCGGGGTCGTCCGCTTATATCATCGCTTGGCCGCCATTCACCGAAAGCGTCGATCCGGTGATGAACCCGGCCTCTTCGGCCACGAGGAAGGCGACGCAGCGGGCAATCTCCTCCGGCCGCGCGAGACGGCCGACCGGAATCCGCCCGACGATGGCTTTCATGATCTCGGGCGCCACGGCCGCAACCATCTCGGTATCGGTATAACCCGGCGCAACCGCGTTCACCGTCACGCCGTCGCGCGCCACCTCGAGCGCCAGCGCCTTGGTGAAGCCCAACATCCCGGCCTTGGCCGCGGCATAGTTGGTCTGCCCGAACTGGCCGGTCTGCCCGTTGATCGAGGCGATATTGACGATACGGCCCCATCGGCGCGCCTTCATGCCGCCGACCACCGACTGCGCCATGTTGAAGCAGCTGTCGAGGTCGACCGCGAGGACGCGTTTCCATGCCTCCTCACTCATCTTGAGCAGGCTCGAATCGCGCGTGATCCCGGCATTGTTGATGAGGATATCGACGGGACCGACCGCCGCTTCCACCTGTGCGACACCCGCAGCGCAGGCAGCATGGTCGCTCACGTCCCAGCGGAAGGTGGGAATGCCCGTCGCTTTCGAAAAATCGGTCGCACGCGCTTCGTGGCCGCTATAGGTGGCTGCGACACGAATGCCGGCAGCTTGAAGTGCTGCGCAGATAGCCGCGCCAATGCCTGTGGTGCCGCCTGTTACAAGTGCTGTGCGCATCATCATTCTCAGCAGGTTTCGTTGATATGGGCTTTTGCGCCATTGGAGCCGAAGAGCGACAATATCGCACGAGCCGACGCAGCCTCAGGACCTTGCCTCAGGCCCGTCGTCCGCTCATCGCGGATTTCCGCGAGACGGCACTGATAGGCTCTCATCAGTTGCGTGTGACAGAGACGCGCTTCGGGGCAGTCGGCCAGTTCAAGCCGCCGTCGGTGAAACAGCGCGCGTTTCAGATAATAGCTTTGATTGATGTCCGACACGGCCCTCGCCTTTCCCGGCAAGCGTGCGGTACGATGGATTGACCCGCATTACGCAAATTCCCGTAACCGGCGGCCCCCGCCCTAGTATGATCCCGTATATTCCCAACCGGCCACGATCCTGATCCTTTTCCGCAATTCAACGAAGCAGCGGGGTGATAGTGGTGAAGCCGGAAAAGATCGCAGCGTGGCACGCCTTGGCGACCGACTCCGTGCTCGACCGGCTTGACGCCGATATTGCCGGTCTCAGTCAGCGCGAAGCGGAAGAGCGGCTGGCACGGCATGGGCCGAACACGCTACCGACCACGGCGGCCACGCATCCGCTTCTGCGCTTCCTCGCCCAGTTCAACAGCGCGCTCATCTACTTCCTGCTCGCCGCAGCCTTCGCGGCTGCCTTGCTCGGCCATCTCGTCGATGCGCTCGTCATCGCGGTGGTCGTCCTCGTCAACGCGGTCGTCGGTTTCGCGCAGGAAGGAAAGGCCGAGCGGGCGCTGGGAGCCATTCGCGACATGATCGCTCCGCACGCAACCGTGCTGCGCGACGGCTCTCGCCGGACCGTTTCGGTGCCGGATCTCGTGCCCGGTGATATCGTGATGCTGGAAGCGGGCGACCGGGTGCCCGCCGACTTGCGGCTATTGCGGGCGCGCGGCCTCCTTATCGACGAAGCGCCGCTCACCGGCGAATCCGTGCCGGTCGAGAAGCAGGAAGAACCGGTCGATGACACAGCCGGCATCGCCGACCAACGCAGCATGGCCTTTTCCGGCACGCTGGTTGCTTCGGGCCAGGCGAGCGGCGTCGTTGCAGCCACCGGCCCGCACACGCAGATCGGCCGTATCAGCAGCCTGCTCCAGGCCGTCGAGACGGTGACGACACCCCTGCTCCGCCAGATCAACGGCTTCGCACGTCGTTTTACCTGGCTGGTCATGGCGGGTTCGGTAGCGCTGTTTGCCTTCGCGGTGGTCGCGCGTGAATTCCACTGGATCGATGCGCTGATCGCGGTCGTGGCGCTGGCGGTCGGCATCATTCCCGAAGGCTTGCCCGCCGTCATAACCATTACGCTCGCGATCGGCGTGCAGCGCATGGCCGCGCGCAACGCGGTCATCCGCCGCCTTCCGGCCGTCGAGACGCTGGGCGCCACCTCCGTCATCTGCTCCGACAAGACGGGCACGCTCACCCGCAACGAGATGATGGTGCGGCGCGTCCTCATCGAGCAGGATGAAATCCTGGTGGGCGGATCGGGTTATGCGCCGGAAGGCGGCCTCACCAGCGAGGGTGCGGAGGACGACGCCGACGCCATCGCCGCGGCGAGTCCCATCATTCGCTGCGGCCTGCTATGCAACGATGCCGTGCTGCGACGCGACGCCGATCATTGGAAGGTCGACGGCGATCCGATGGAAGGCGCGCTGGTCGCGCTGGCAATGAAGGCCGGTCTCAATCCCGACCACCTGCGCGCCGAATGGAGGCGACTGGACGAAATCCCGTTCGACGCCGCCTATCGCTTCATGGCGACGCTTCATGCGGGACCGGCCGACGAGCATGCGATCTTCATCAAAGGCGCGCCGGAGGAGGTGATGGCGATCGCCGGTGTCGACCAGCAGGCTTGGGCACAGCGGATAGCGCTGGCGGCCGATCATGGCGAACGCCTGCTCGGCTTTGCGATGAAGCGGCTACAGGGAAGCAAGGCGCGCATCGCCTTCGACGATCTGGAAGGCGGCGTCGAATTCCTCGGCCTGATGGGCTTCATCGACCCGCCCCGCGAGGAAGCCAGGGCAGCGATCGCCGAATGCCGGTCGGCCGGCATCGCCGTCAAGATGATCACGGGCGATCATCTGGGCACGGCGCTCGCGATCGCACGCCAGCTTCAGATCAGCGACAATCCCCATGGCCTCACGGGGGCGGACCTGGAGCAGCTTTCCGACGACGCGCTTGCCGATCGCGTCCTCGGCATCGACGTTTTCGCGCGCACCAGCCCCGAACATAAGCTGCGGATCGTCCGGGCGCTTCAGTCCCATGGCCTGATCGTCGCCATGACGGGCGATGGCGTCAACGACGCGCCGTCGCTCAAGCAGGCCGATGTCGGCACGGCGATGGGGCACAAGGGCACCGAAGCCGCCAAGGAGGCGGCGGAGATGGTGCTGCTGGACGATAATTTCGCCTCGATCGTCGCCGCTGTCCGCGAAGGGCGTACGGTCTACGACAATATTCGCAAGGTCATCGCCTGGACGCTGCCGACGAATGGCGGCGAGACGGTCGCTGTCGTTCTCGCGATCCTCATCGGCTTCACCCTGCCGATGACCGCGACCCAGATTCTCTGGATCAACCTGGTGCTGGCCGTGACGCTGGGCCTGGTGCTTGCCTTCGAACCGAGCGAGCCGGGCACGATGGCCCGGCGTCCGCGCGCGGCCAGCGCGCCGCTGCTTTCGCCTTTCCTGCTTTGGCGGGTCCTGCTGGTCTCGGTGCTTTTGGCGGCCCTGGCACTTGGGGTCTTCTTCCACACGCTGGGGCAAGGCCGCGATCTTGAGACCGCGCGGACCATGGTCGTCAACATGCTGATCGTGGCGGAGATTTTCTACCTCTTCAATGTGCGCTATCTCCACATGCGCTCGCTCACCTGGCGCGGCGCGGTCGGAACGCCCGCCGTCCTGGGCGCCATCGCCGTCGTGGTGCTGGCGCAGCTTCTTTACACCTACGCCCCGTTCATGCAGGCGGTCTTCGAAAGCCGGTCGCTCACACTGACCGACGGAGCGCTCATCATCGCCCTGGGCGTCGTGATGTTCTTTTGCCTTGAGGCGGAAAAACTGCTGATGCGCCGCCTTGGCTGGTTCGAGGAGCTTAACTGACCTCCGCTCTCAATTCCCAGGAAAGGATAGCCATATGACCATAGCCACTCCTCCACGGAAAATCCTTCTCGCCACCGATATGAGCTGCCGCTGCGACCGCGCGCTCGATCGGGCCGTCCAGCTGGCCCAGGAATGGGGGGCGGAACTGATCGCAGCCTATGTCATCGATCCCGCCGAAACCCGCCAGTTCCGTTTCGATCGCATACCTGCATCCTGGCGGCGGCTTCCCAGCCCGGTCGATCGGATGAAATGGCGTCTCAAGCGGGATCTCGGAAAATCCGCGGAGACCATCCGTATCCTCGTCGAGGAGGGCGAGCCGGCCGAAGTTCTGCTCGCGATGGCCGCGCGGGAGGGCTGCGACCTCATCGTGACCGGCATCGCCCGCGACGAGACGCTTGGCCGCATCTTCCT
>JASGGS010000122.1:0-12511 GCA_047602685.1 Sphingobium sp. | reverse complement strand
AGCGTGTCGCTGTCCACGCTGTCGAGGAAGTCGATCAGCATGTCGGCATTGCAGCCGCGCGTGCCGAGATGGATGTCGCTGATCCAGATGGTTCGGAAATGGCGGCGCGCCTCTGCGCGCTTCGGTTCGGCGGTCTGCATCGCCCGCATCGGTATGGCGCTGATCGCGTTCATCCTGCACCCCAAGTTCATTGTCCTTGGAACCGGGGCACTAACGGAAAAATATGACAGTTTTCCGCCGATTATGACAGTTGGGAGACGCCTGGCGCGCCGCTAGCTGCCGTCCATCGCCGTGAAGCGCGGCAAGGCGGCGATCCGCTCCAGCCATGCCTCGACGGCGGGAAAGGCATGAAGATCGAAGCCGCCCTCTCCCGCCACATGGGTATAGGCGTGGAGGCAGATGTCGGCGAGCGTCACGCTGTTTCCGACGAACCAGTCCTGCTTCTCCAGATGGCGGTTCATGAGGGACAGCGCCGCCAGGCCGCCGGCCTCCTTGGCCGGTATCGCCGCGCGCTGTTCGTCCGTCAGCCGGTCCGCGCCGACATAGGAGCGCCAGAAGCGCAATGTCGCGATGTTCGGCTCGTGATTATACTGCTCGAAGAACATCCAGCGCAGCATGTCGGCATGGTCGAACCGGCTCGAGGGGATGAGCGGCGAGCCATCCGCCAGCCAGCAACAGGCCGCATTGCTCTCCGGCAGGAAGCGCTCTCCGATCTGGAGCACCGGAATGCGGCCATTGGCGTTGATCCGGTCGAGGAAATGCGGCGTGCGCGTCTCCCCCTTCAATATGTCATATTCCCGCCGGTCCAGCTCGATACCGAGCAAGGCGGCGGTGAGACGGATCTTGTAGCAGTTTCCCGAGACCGAATATTCGTGGAGGATCAACGGCTCGGGCATGGTTCAGACCTCCAGCACGATCTTGCCGACATGCTCGCCCGCATCCATGCGGGCATGAGCGGCGGCGGCCTGCAAGAGCGGGAAGCTGCGATCCATCACGGGACGCAGGGACCCATCCTCCACCAGAGGCCACACCGATTCGCGGATTTCTCCGGTCAGCAACGCCTTGAACGCCGCGGAGCGGGGCCGCAGCGTCGATCCGGTCAGCGTCAGCCTGCGCTGCATGATCTCCGGCACGAAGATCGTCGCCTTCGGTCCGCCCAGCACCGCGATGGAGACATGGCGGCCGTCATCGGCCAGGCATTTGAGATTACGGGGCACATAGTCGCCGCCCACCATGTCGAGCACGGCCGTCACGCCCTTGCCCTCCGTCCCGGCCTTCACGACCTCCACGAAATCCTCCCGCGCATAGTTGATGGCATGGGCGCCAAGCCCGCGCGCGGCCGCGCATTTCTCCTCGCTGCCGCAGGTCACGAAGATGCGGATGTCGAACAGGCGGCACAGGGCGATCGCCATGGTGCCGATGCCGCTGGTCCCGCCATGGACGAGAACGCTGTCCCCCTCCGCCACATAAGCGCGCTCGAACAGGTTGGACCAGACGGTGAAGAGCGTCTCCGGCAGCGCCGCCGCCTCCACGAAGGACAGGCCGTCCGGCAGGGGAAGGCAATGGGCCGCATTGGCCAGGGCATATTCGGCATAGCCGCCGCCCGATATCAGCGCGCAGACCCTGCGGCCGACAAGCGCGCCCAGCACGTCCGCGCCGGTCGCGGCCACCTCTCCGGCCACTTCCAGCCCCGGTGTTTCCGGCGCGCCCGGCGGCGGCGGATATTTGCCCTGGCGCTGCATGACATCGGGCCGGTTGACCCCCGCCGCGCGGACACGGATCAGGACCTCGCCCGGACCCGGCGCGGGAACGGGCAGCTTGACGGGCCGCAGCACCTCCGGCCCGCCCGGCTCGCTGATGGCGATGGCCGTCATCTCTGCCGGGATGGTGCCTGTACCGTGCATTCGAACCCCCCGCCTTGCCCTTTAGATGTCGCTTATTGACAGGGGAGACTTATGGGTCAACATTCATCGCTGTGGACGCGGACGACTTTCTGCCCCGTCGCGGTGACAGCGACATACTGGCCCTGCTGGCAAAGCAGGATCTCGATCCACTTTCCGTTGCCGAACTGGAAGAGCGCATCGGATTTCTATCCGCCGAGATCGAGCGGACGAAACAGAAAATCTTTAAAGCCGTTAACCATAAGGCAAGTGCCGAAGCGCTATTCAGGAAATAGATAAAAAGAGAAAATGACGAGAATGGGAGAGTTGGGTCGAGGAGATGGCGGTTCGCCACCAGCCTGAACCGGAACCTGTCGCGGTCGCTCGCCGGCCATGCCCATGTGAGGGGCCTAGGACGCCCCCTTGAAGGGACAGGACGGCATGCCGACATCTGGGTTGGTTTCAACCCATATGGGTTGCCCCTGGGTCGTCAGGCCCACAAGGGTTGCTGGAGTATAGAATATGCCATCATTTGCCTCCGCCCTGGAATCCACGCTTCACAATGCGCTGACCCACGCGTCCGAGCGGCATCATGAATATGCCACGCTCGAACATCTGCTGCTCGCGCTCATCGACGACGAGCATGCGTCCAAGGTGATGCAGGCCTGCGGCGTGGAACTGGGCGAGCTGGGCGATGCCGTCACCCATTATCTCGACACGGAACTGGACAGCCTGAAGGTCGAGGGGAATGTCGACCCCTCCCCCACCAGCAGCTTTCAGCGCGTCGTGCAGCGCGCCATCCTGCACGTGCAGTCCTCCGGCAAGGAGGAGGTGACGGGCGCCAATGTCCTCGTCGCCCTCTTCTCGGAGCGGGACAGCTATGCCGTCTATTTCCTGCAACAGCAGGATATGAGCCGCCTCGACGCGGTATCCTATCTCAGCCACGGCGTCGGCAAGGGCGTCACCGCCTCCGCGCCCGAGCAGCCGAAGACCGAAGCGAGCGAGGAAAAGCCGAAGGCCGAGAAGAAGAAGGACGGCGCGCTCGACCAGTTCACCGTCAACCTCAATGACAAGGCGCTGGAGGGCAAGGTCGATCCCCTGATCGGACGCAGTTCCGAGGTGGACCGCACCATCCAGATCCTGTGCCGCCGGTCGAAGAACAATCCGCTCTATGTGGGCGATCCGGGCGTGGGCAAGACCGCCATCGCCGAGGGCCTGGCGCGCAAGATCGTCGAGGGCGAGGTGCCGGACGTGCTGAAGGAAGCCGTCATCTACTCGCTCGACATGGGCGCGCTGCTGGCGGGCACCCGCTATCGCGGCGATTTCGAGGAGCGGCTGAAGGCGGTCGTCACCGAACTGGAGAAAATGCCGCACGCGGTCCTCTTCATCGACGAGATCCACACGGTGATCGGCGCCGGCGCGACCAGCGGCGGCGCGATGGACGCGTCGAACCTGCTGAAGCCGGCTTTGTCGGGTGGGACGATCCGCTGCATCGGCTCGACCACCTACAAGGAATTCCGCAACCATTTCGAGAAGGACCGCGCGCTGCTGCGGCGCTTCCAGAAGATCGACGTGAACGAGCCTTCGGTCGAGGATACGATCAAGATCCTGACCGGCCTGCGCACCGCGTTCGAGGAACATCATCACGTCAAATATACGCCGGACGCGATCAAGGCGGCGGTCGAGCTGTCGGCGCGCTACATCAACGACCGCAAGCTGCCCGACAAGGCGATCGACGTGATCGACGAGACGGGTGCGGCGCAGATGCTGCTGCCCGCCGGCAAGCGCCGCAAGCTGATCACCGAGAAGGAGATCGAGGCGACGATCGCCACCATGGCCCGCATTCCGGCCAAGACCGTGTCCAAGGACGACGAGCAGGTGCTCTCCAACCTGGAGAAGGAACTGCGCTCGGTGGTCTACGGCCAGGATCTGGCCATCGAGGCGCTGGCATCGGCGATCAAGCTTGCCCGTGCCGGCCTGCGCGAACCGAACAAGCCGATCGGCAGCTACCTGTTCTCCGGTCCGACGGGCGTCGGCAAGACGGAAGTCGCCAAGCAGCTGGCCGCCTCGCTCGGCGTGGAGCTGCTGCGCTTCGACATGTCGGAATACATGGAGCGGCACACGGTCTCGCGCCTGCTCGGCGCGCCTCCCGGCTATGTCGGCTTCGACCAGGGCGGGCTTCTGACCGACGGCGTCGACCAGCATCCGCATTGCGTGCTGCTGCTCGACGAGATCGAGAAGGCGCATCCGGACCTGTTCAACATCCTGTTGCAGGTGATGGACAATGGCCGCCTGACCGACCACCACGGCAAGACCGTCGATTTCCGCAACGTCATCCTCATCATGACGACCAATGCGGGCGCGGCGGACATGGCCAAGGAGAGCATCGGCTTCGGCGAGTTGACGCGCGAGGACGCGCAGGAGGATGCGGTGAAGAATCTCTTCACCCCGGAATTCCGCAACCGCCTCGATGCGATCGTGCCCTTCGCCTATCTGCCGCCGGAAGTGGTGGAGCGCGTCGTCGACAAGTTCATCCTGCAACTGGAACTGCAACTGGCCGACCGCGACGTCCACATCACGCTGGAGAAGGAAGCGCGCAAGTGGCTGACCGACCGCGGCTATGATCGCCTCTACGGCGCGCGCCCGATGGGCCGCCTGATGCAGGAGAAGATCAAGCAGCCGCTGGCCGAGGAACTGCTGTTCGGCAAGCTGGTCCATGGCGGCGAGGTCACGGTGCGGTTGAAGGACGATGCGCTCGCCTTCGAAATCACGCCCTCCGCGCCCAAGAAGGCCAAGCAGAAGAACACGCCCAGGGCGCCGCGCGCGCCGAAGGCCATCACGGCAAAGGGGCCGACCAAGGACGGCGTGGCCAAGGATTGATCCATCGGCTTTCCGATGACGGAACCGGGCGGGGCGATGCTCCGCCCGGTTTTCTTTTGCCGGAAGACGGCGGGATACAGGACGTCGTGCTGCTCCACGGCTTTTTCGGAGCGCCCTGGACGATGCGCGTCATGGGGCGTCGGCTATGCCGGGGCGGCCTTGCCCCTTTCTGTCCCTGGTATGAAAGCTGGGCCAATCCCTTCGATGCCGTTGTCGACCGCATATGCGGGCTGATCGAGCGGCGCGGCCTGGGAAGCCGGCGCCCCGTCCATTTCGTCGGCCACAGCATGGGCGGCCTCGTCGCGCGCGCGGTGGCCGCGCGGCTCGAACCCCGGAATATGGGGCGCATGGTCATGATCGGCACGCCCAATGCGGGCAGCGAGCTGGCGGATTTCTGCACGCGGGTCCGGATGCTGCGTCCCATTCTCGGGCGTGCCGGCCCCGCGCTCATCACCGGCCGCAGCCTCCCCGCCCTCGACGATCTGCCGTCGCCCGATTATCCCGTGGGCATTATCGCGGGCAATCGCCCGCTCGCCGATACGCTGCGCATCCTGCCCCCGCCCCATGACGGAAAGGTAAGCGTCGCCTCCACGCATCTGGAAGGCGAATCGGACCATATCGTCCTGCCCGTTTCCCATGCGATAATGCCATTCCGGCGCGACGTTCAGGACCAGGTTCTGCATTTCCTGACAGCCGGGCGGTTCCGTCACCCTATCTGACGGTTTCGTACAATCCGTGACGCCATCGGCCTGTCATGACGGATTGCGAGTGTGACCATCGTCGCAGACCGTGGCGAATATCCGGTGCAAGCGACGGGGAGCGGTTTTCTTCCGCAGCGAATGGGAGGAGGCAAGGATGAACAGGGGACTGAAAATGGCTTTGGGCACCGCCGCGGCAGCAGCGGTCGCGGTGCCGGGGATCACGCAGCAGGGAACGGTGCCGATAGCCCGCTATACCATGGACGTCACCACGGTCAGCGGCATGGCCGCAATGGGCGGCGGCATGGGCGGCGCCATGTCGATGATGCTCGGCGGCGGGCGCGACAAGATCGCCAGGCAGATGGAGTTGCGGCTCGGTTCAACCCTTTCGCCCACCGGCGGCAATCCGTCGGCCGACCATTTCCTGCCCGCCGGGGCGAGACTGGGCAAGTCCGTGCCTCTCGTCTCCCCCACGCCCGCCGCCCCCGGACCGCGCGAAAAGCGGGACGATGACGTGCCCGACAATTTCCAGAAGCCGAAGGGACGTCTCCTCATCTTCTGGGGTTGCGGCGCCCATGCGCCCAAGGGACAGCCGGTCATCATCGATTTCGCCAAGGTGGCGGCGGGCCAGATGCCGCCCAATATCTTCGGCGGCGGCGTGGCGATTCCGCGCGAATGGTCGATCCTGCCGTCGAACAGCAAGACCTATGGCGACTGGCCGAACGGCAAGGATCGCAAGATGCTGGGCGCGGCCAGTTCCCTATTGGGCGACCATCGCATCGCCGGCAATTATTCGCCGGAGATCAAGTTCACCCTCGCGCAGGATTTCATGGGTCCGCTCAACCCCGCCGCCAGCGGCACCGGCGCGATCCAGTTGAGCTGGAACAGCGTGGCGGCCGCGACAGGCTATTATGCCTGGGTCATGGGTTTCCAGCCTGGCCAGGACGGCCAGCCGCGTGACATGATATGGTGGGCCTCTTCCTCCAGCCGCAATTTCGGCGGCGCGCTCTGGGACTGGCTGTCTCCCACCACCGTGCAGCAGCTTGTCGGTCAGAAGGTCGTGATGCCGCCCAGCCAGACGAATTGCCTCATCCCGCAGGAGGTGAAGGAATCTATCCCCGGCGCCATGATGATCGGCAATATCTATGCCTATGGGCCGGAGGCGAACTTCGCCTATCCGCCCCGCCCGGCCGATCCAAAGGCGCCGTGGAAGCCCGAATGGACCACCCGCGTGCGCTATCGCTCCAACGCCATGTGGTTCATCGACGGACCGCCGGGCCTGGGCGGCAGTGCGTCGGGACCAAGCGGGGAAAGCCAGCAGGAACAGCCGCAGAAGAAATGCAAGCGCGGGCTTGGCGGCCTGCTCGGCGCCGCGGCGGGATTGGGCGGCTGCTGATCGCAGCTTCTCGACTCTTTAGAATGTTCACTTTATGTTCCAACCGCGCCACAGGAGGAACCCATGAGCGAACTCGTCTTCTACGCCCATCCCATGTCCCGCTCGCGGATAGCGCGCTGGATGCTGGAGGAGATTGGCCAGCCCTACCGGACTGAAATCCTCGATTTCGGCACCAGCATGAAGGGGCCGGATTATCTTGCCATCAACCCCATGGGCAAGGTTCCTGCCATCGTCCATGACGGCCGGGTGGTGACGGAATGCGCCGCGATTTGCGCCTATCTGGCGGCCGCTTTTCCACAGGCCGGCCTTGGCCCCACGGCCGATGAGCGGGCGGATTATTATCGCTGGATGTTCTTCGCGGCGGGCCCTGTCGAGGCTGCCGTCACGACCAGGGCGCTTGGCGTGGACATAGCGGAGGAGCGCAAGCGGATGGTCGGCTTTGGCGACCTCGACGATGTGCTGAACGCGCTGGAGGGCCTGCTGGCGGATCGCCCCTATGTCACGGGCGAACGCTTCACTGCCGCGGATGTCTATGTGGGGTCGCAGATACGCTGGGGTCTTGGCTTCGGCACCATGCCTGCGCGCGATGTCTTCACAGCCTATTCCGAGAGGCTTGGCGATCGTCCCGCCCTTGTTCGCGCGACGCGGATCGATGACGCGCTCCTTCCGTCCCAGCCTGCGGGGTGACGCCGCGTCGGCACCCCGCGCACCCCTCTTGCGCGTCCCTGACGAAAGCGGCCCGGAGACATGTCTCCGGGCCGCTTGCCCATCCGATCCTGACGCCGCGCGATCAGCGGCGGAACAGGCAGATCAGTCCCTGTTCCCCATGAAGCGCAGCAGGAAGAGGAACATGTTGATGAAGTCGAGATAGAGGGTCAGCGCACCCATCACGATCGACTTGCCCACGAAGTCCGTGCCGGCGACATAGGAATACATGCTCTTGATCTTCTGCATGTCATAAGCGGTCAGGCCTGCGAAGAGCAGGACGCCGATGAAGCTGATGGCCAGATCAAGCGCCGACGACTTCAGGAAGAGGTTGATGAGCGAGGCCACCAGCAGGCCGACCAGACCCATAATCAGGAACGTGCCGAAACCCGACAAATCCTTCTTCGTCGTGTAGCCGTACAGGCTGAGACCCGCGAACGCGGCCGCCGTCGCAAAGAAGGTCTGCGCGATCGAGGTGCCCGTATAGACCAGGAAGATCGACGAAAGCGACAGGCCCATCACTGCGGCATAGGCCCAGAACAGACCCTGCGCCGCCGTCGTGGACAGCTTGTTGATGCCGAAGCTCAGCACCAGCACGAAGGCGAGCGGTGCGAACATGATGACATATTTCAGCGGGCCGGGGCTGAGCAGGATCTGCGCCGCCAGCCCGCTCTGCGCGAACAGCAGGGCGACGATGCCGGTCAGCAGGACGCCGCTCGCCATATAATTGTAAACGGACAGCATGTAGGAGCGCAGTCCGGCATCATAGCCGACCGTCCGCGCACCAGTGGCAGGGTTGTTAATCCCCACCGTCGAAGCCGGGGAATCACGCCAATCAGCCATTGCAATTCATCTCCTTAGCGCCAACCATCCCTTGGTCGGCTCCGCTGTCAATATCGGATTTTGCCGCTGCCATTTCAAGGAAAACCCTATTGCTGCTTTATGGCTGGGGATTACGGGACTGAAGGACATGCGCCTCTTCTATGCATTGATGCCCTCCGACCGGATGATCGCGGCTGTACAACCCCTCCTGTCGGGCGTGGGCGGAGCGCGCTGGCAGACGGAGCGGCAACTGCATCTGACGCTGCGTTTCGTGGGGGAGGTATCACGCCGCACCGGAGCCGAACTGGCGGACAAGCTTGCCGTCCAGATGCAAGACCCCCCGCCCGTGGCCTTTTCCGGCGTGGGCTTTTTCGAGAAGGATCGACGTCCCAACGCCCTGTGGGCGCGCGCCGTGCCCAAGGAACCGCTGGCACAGCTTCACCGCAGACTGGATCGCATCTGCCAGGAGGCGGGGCTGGAACCGGAACGCCGCGCCTATATCCCGCACATGACCGTGGCACGGCTGCCGCGCGCGGCGGGTCCGATCCACTCCTGGATAGAGGCGCATGCGGGCTTCACGACAGAAGCCATGCCCTTTGCCCGGTGCAGCCTTGTCGAAAGCATGGCGACCGGCGAGGGTAGCCATTATGAGGAACTTGCCTGGATAGACCTCGGACAGGATTGAAGGGACGGGTCGCTGCGCAACCGTCTGCGCTCGAACAGGCGAAGAGGCGCCGACGCCTTCCGCCCCGCTTCGACCGAGAAAGGCCGATATTTTCCCGGGCGGGAATCGCACGGCTCGCCGGACCACGCCGCCGGGCATCGAGAGGGTCAGGCATCGAAGTGCATAGGCTCCTGTTCCGCAAACGGCACGGGCGAACGCCGCTCCTGACCGCCTGTCACTGATGGGCCGGCCGGAAATGACGGGCAGGCCGGAAATGCGTCGATCACGCCCCCTGGAGCGATTCCAGTCAGGCGGAGACTGACGGCTTGGAAAGCCCGGAAAACAGGGAGTTCAGAGCGGATTTGTTTCGATCAAGGCAAAACCCGCTCCAAGAGCCAGCAATATCGAAAAAGGCGCCACATAAATGAAAAGGGACCGGCAAGGCTGCCGGTCCCCCTCAGGCATCGGACCCGGAGGTCCGGATGCGATCTTAGTTGCCCGAACCCGGACCGTAGGTGATTTCCACGCGACGGTTCTGGAGTTCGCGAACGCCGTCGGCGGTCTCGACGCGCGGACGGCTCTCACCGAACGCTTCGCTGCTGATAACGCCGTCGGGGATGCCCTTCGAGGTCAGATAGCCGCGAACCGAGGTGTTACGACGCTCGGACAGGCCGAGATTGTACTTCGGCGAACCCGACTTGTCGGCGTGGCCGGCCAGCAGGACCTGCGCATTGCCGCAATTGGCATAGGCCGAAACCGCGTTGTCGAGAATGGTCGCGGCATCAGGCGTGATGTCCGAACGATCCCACTCGAAGAACACGATATACGGTCCAGGCGTGCACTGCGCCACCGGCGGGGGCGGCGGAGGCGGCGGCGGAGGCGGCGGGGGCGGCGGGGGCGGCGGGGGAGCCGCTTCTTCGCCACCAAAGTTGTACGTCAGACCAGCGAGGATCGAGTGCGAACGCACGTCGGTGCTGAACGAAGATCCAGCCGGCGCGAAGCGTGCATCGGGCTGACGCGACGTCACCAAATTGACATTCTCGTGGTTGAAGTAGCGATACTTCAGCTCGCCATCGAGATGCTTGGTGATCGGATAACGCAGACCCGCGATCGCCTGCCACGCGAAACCGGTGTCGGAGTCATCGGTGACCAACGAATAGGCATAGGTACGCGCCACACCGGCGCCGCCGCCGATGAAGGCCTGGATACCGTCATCCTTGCCGAAATCCAGCAAGCCGTTCAGGAAGAAGCTGAGCGAACGGATATTGCCGCGGGTGCTGTTCACCACCGGTGCGGTATTGTAATAGGTGTTTACATCGGTCCAGGCACGACGATAGCCGACTTCACCCTCGATACGGAACAGGCCGAAATCGTAACCCAGAACGCCATCGACATCATAGCCGGTGTTGGTGTTCCAGGTGGAGTTCGAACGACGGTCGGAGACGACCGTGTCCAGGTCTTCTACGATGACGGCGCCGCCATGGGCACCCACGTACCAGCTATTATCGCGAGCCAGCGCAGGCGTCGCCAGCGCGGTCGAAGCGAGCGCAATGGCCAAGCCAAGCTTCCGCATGTCATTTCCCCTTTCAGTACTGCCTCAAACGGACTGCGAGAACGCTGTAAGCCTCAGAAAGTTTCGTTGCAAGAGCGCAAATTTATTGCGCGCCCGCCACCTGTGACAAAATTCCTACACATGAGGAAGGTTGTTTACAAAATATGACGCTCTCCGCGCAACCCATCACCTCTCCTCAAGACCCGATCAAACCATGGCCGCGTAGAACCATAAGTATTTCGTTAATAATTGCGCGGGCCTGACTATCGACAATAGTGCCTCCATCCGGACCGTCAATATCGTCCATTCGGAAACCGACCAGCTTTACGCCGCCGATATAGAGGCCGTCGGGCCTGGTCGCGCCGTCACGCCATTGACCGTCCGCGAAGGTCATGACCGTCCCGCGGTCCAGGATGGCGCATCGCCACCCGTCCCCGGGCGCGCAAAACCGCCATCCCCCTGCCGTCCACTGCGCGATGGCGCCCTCCTGCCCGGCCCATGCCCCCTCCGCGCCGGGGCCGACGATCCAGCACTCGCCCTCTTCCGGGGAAGCGGGCGGGGCGGCGAGTCCGGCGGACAATGCCACCGGCTGGACCAGGGCATCGATGCGCTGCATCGCCTCGTTGACCAGCACTTCCTTCTGCGCCTGGCCCGCCGCCAGCAAGGGCAGGGACAGGCGGGCGCTGAGTTCTTCGCTCATAATCTCTCCTGCATCGTCAAAGCGAAAGGACGCGCCGCGTCGCCGGTCCCGCGCCATAGGTTCCATATTGCCGCACCGCGAAGGACAGCGCCCCGCCGCCCGCCAGGGCGAGATCGGCCGCCACGGCCTCCGCCGCATAGGTCCATTGCGGGGCGGAAACCGTCCCGGAACGGAGAAGCGCCTTCCCGCCCCATATCTCGACGCCATAGGCTTCCCGCTCTTCGCCAATCGGCGCGTCCGTGCCGTCGAGCCAGGCCCAGCCCTGCCTGCTCCGCCGCGTCCAGCGGAAGGACAGGCCGGTCGCGGCATCGCCCTCCGCCCGCACATGCACCGGCGACAGGGGCAGCATCGCCCGGCCGTCCGCGATGCGCTGCGCCGTCACGGGCATGGCATCGCCAATGCCCTGCGCGGCGATGCCGACCATGCGTCCCGCCATCGCGGTCCCGCCGGACAGGGCAAGCAGGCCCTCGCCGCCGCCGAGCAGCAGCACCGCTTCCCCGACCGCATGGTCCTGCATCCGATGCTCCGTGCCCCGCCGCCCGCGCAGCAGGCGACTCAATCGGTAGCTGCGCGGCCCGCTCTGGCTGACATGACCGAATTGCAGCAATTCCTCGCCCACCATGCAGGCATTGGCGCCGTTGACGAGCGCCGCGTCGCTGGCCGGGACCGGCAGCGCATCCGCGTCGTGCAACCTGATCTCCACAAAGGATGCCATGTCGAACAGCCCCGGCGGCCCCGGCGGCAACAGGGACAGCGCCTCGCCCAGCATGGCCGGGCGCCGGATGGAGCCGAGCGGCACGAGGCTGTCCGCCCCCTCGCGCAGCAGGATCGCGGCGCCGCGCCATCCGCGCGTGTCGCCGCAGGCGGCCACGACCATTTGCGGCTCGGTCGCCGGGCTGTCGGACAATTGCGGCACTTCCACCAGTGCCGCATGGGTCGGCCCCACCGGCCTGTCCGCCTGCCGCACGCCGGACCCGCCATCCGCGCCCTGCGGGGTCGGCGCGCCCTGGACCGGCACGCCCGCCAGCCCCAGCCGCACCGCCATGCCTTCCCATTCCAGCGTCTCGATGCGCCAGCCGCCCGCATGCCCGTCCAGCGCCACCACATCGCCGGGCTGCAGCGCCAGCGCGGCCCATCCCCGCGACAGGGCGATGCCGCGCCGTCCCAGCATGCGTCGCTGGAGCAGGTCGGCGGCGCGGCGGCGCGCGCCCGCG
>JASGGS010000121.1:0-12581 GCA_047602685.1 Sphingobium sp. | reverse complement strand
GGCGCTGGAGCGCAATCTGTGGCGCGGCGAGGCGCCGGGTCCCGCCGCCGTCGGCCATGTCGCGGCGCAGCTGCGCCTTTTTGCCGAACAGCTCGACCGGCTGGGCATGGCGGACCTGCGGGCCGCGCGGATCGGGGAGGGGCTATGAGCCAGGCCCCCGAATTCTCCCGCCCCGTCCGCATCGACCAGATCGGCGCGGATGCAAGGCCGCAGTCGATCGCCGCCGACGAGGCCGAACGCCTTGCCCTCTCCCGCCGTTTCCGCCTGCGCGGCCTTGGACGGCTGGAGGCAGACTATCTGCTGGTGCCGGTCGCGGGCGGCTGGCAGGCGACGGGCACGATCCGGAGCGAGGCGGTGCAGGCCTGCGCCGCGACCGGTCAGGACGTGCCGGAATGGATCGAGGCGCCTTTCGCCATACGCTTCGTGCGCGAGGATGGGGAGCAGGGAGAGGATGAGGTCGAGCTGTCCGAGGCGGATTGCGACATCATGCCCGTGGAGGATGGCCGCATCGACATGGGAGAGGCGGTCGCCCAGACGCTGGCGCTCAACCTCGACCCCTATCCGCGCAGCCCCGATGCCGATGCCTTTCTGCGGCGGATGGGTGTGAAGCGGGAAGGGGAGACGGGCGCGTTGTCCGGCCTGAAGGACCTGCTGTCCGGGGGCAGCAAGGGATAGTCCGGTTCGAGGCGCGCCGTCGAGGGCGATGCCAGGCTGTGCGGGTCCAGCCTGTGCGGGCATGATGCGCGTTTCCGCACTTGTTCCCCTTTCGTTCAATGCCATGACATGGCATAAGCCGGTCCATGGAGTCCGCCGGCCTTCCCCTGCGCAAGATCATCCATATCGACATGGATGCCTTTTATGCCTCGGTCGAGCAGCGCGACGATCCCGCCCTGCGCGGCCTGCCCGTGGCGGTGGGCGGCGGCGGGCCGCGCGGAGTGGTGGCCGCCGCAAGCTATGAGGCGCGGGTCTTTGGCGTGCGGTCGGCCATGCCGGGCGCCCGGGCGCGGCGGCTGTGCCCGGACCTGCTGTTCGTCCGGCCGCGCTTCGACGCCTATCGCGCGGTATCGGAACAGATCCACCGCATCTTCGTCCGATTCACCGACGTGATCCAGCCCTTGTCGCTGGACGAAGCCTATCTGGACGTCACGCACAACAAGATGGGCATCGCCTCCGCCACCTATGTCGCCAGCGAGATACGGCGGCTGATCCGGGAGGAGACGGGCCTCACCGCCTCCGCCGGGGTCTCCTATAACAAGCTGCTGGCCAAACTCGCCTCCGACCAGAACAAGCCGGACGGGCTGTGCGTCGTGAAGCCGGAGGAGGGCGAGGCGTTCATCGCCCGCATGCCGGTGGCATGCATCCATGGGGTCGGCCCGGTCACGGCACGGCGCATGGCGGCCCTCGGCATAGAGACGGGCGCCGATCTGCGCCGCCACGACCTGCCCTTCCTCCAACGCCATTTCGGCAAGGCCGCATCCTTCTATCATGGCGCGGCGCGCGGCATTGACGAGCGCCCGGTGCGCGACCGCGAAGGGCGCAAGTCCGTGAGCGTCGAGGATACGTTCGAGACGGACCTGGTGGACGAGGCGTCCTTGGTCGCGGAACTGGACAGGATCGCCGACCGGCTCTGGCCGCGCGTGGAGAAGGCGCATGCCATCGGCCGCACCGTCACGCTCAAGATCAAGCTGTCGGACTTCCGCATCCTCACCCGCTCGCGTACGCTGCCCCATGCGGTCCAAAGCCGGGAGGAGATATTCGAGACGGGCTGCGCGCTGCTGCGCGCGCAACTCCCGCTGGCGAAGGGCGCGCGGCTGCTGGGCCTCGGCCTCCACAATCTCGCGGAGGAGCCGGACCGGGACAGTATCGAGATGCGGCAGTTCGAGCTGGCGATCTAGCGGCCGAAGCGCCGCGACGATCTCTTCAACCCCGCTCGCACGCCTGCCGCCATGTCTTCCAGCATGGTGCTGAGCGGCACATTGCACGCGACGGCTCATGCCGAACATGCCGACCCCATATCCATGCCTCTTCTCCGTCGCTTCTTGTCCGCAGCGGCAAACAATTGCCCAATCGTCCGCCTGTCCCCTCATGTCATGATCGGGGAGTGACAGGATATTATGAAGTTGTTAGGATTTTCCCGTCGGTTCAGTCCTCTAGAGACCAGACAGCGTGGTCTTTTTGCAACTATCGAACCGAGATCGCCTCATTTAGAACCCCTCTCTGGCGTTTCAGGCATCTTTCTGGACGATCTGCAATGGTAAACTGAGGGGGTCACGGTTAAGGCCGCGCCCCTACAGAACAAAATATCCACGAAAAACAGAAAAAGACTGAGTCCGCCGGAATGCGCGCGGAAGGGAGAGGGTTTCAATCTATTCAGTCGGGGAGGACTGCGTGTTCACCAAATTCCAAACTCTTTCCATATTGTCCGGCGCCAGCCTGCTCGCGGTCGCGGCAGCGGCAACCCCTGCGATGGCCCAGGATTCCCTGGTCAGCGACGACATCGTTGTGACGGCCCGCCGTGTCGAGGAGCGCCTGCAGGACGTTCCCATCTCCATTACCGCGTTCAGCCAGCAGCAGCTCACCAACCGCAACGTCGTGAGCGCCGGCGATATCGCCACCTATACCCCGTCGCTGTCGTCCAACGGCCGCTGGGGTTCGGAAAGCACCAGCTACGCCATTCGCGGCTTCGTGCAGGAAGGTCCGACCTCCCCGTCCGTGGGCGCCTATTTCGCCGAAGTCGTGGCACCGCGCGCCAATGGCGGCACCACCGCGGGTAACGGCGCTGGCGTCGGCCAGTTCTTCGACCTCGCCAATGTGCAGGTGCTGAAGGGTCCGCAGGGCACGCTTTTCGGTCGCAACACGACCGGCGGCGCCGTGCTCCTCACCCCGCAGAAGCCGACCGGCCGCTTCGAAGGCTATGTCGAGGGCTCGCTGGGCAATTACGACCTGCAACGCGTCCAAGCCGTGGTGAACGTCCCCGTGCTCGATACTCTGCGCGTCCGTCTCGGCGTCGATCGCCAGACGCGCCGTGGCTATCTCAACAATGTCAGCAATATCGGCCCGCGCGACTTTGGCGATGTCGACTATTGGGCGCTGCGCTTCAGCGCGGTGGCCGACCTGACGCCGAACCTCGAAAACTACACGATCGTCACCTACAGCAAGTCCGACACCAACGGCTCCTTCCCGAAGGTGGCGCTGTCCAACCCGTCCGGCTCGCTGGCGACGTTCATCAACCGCCAGCTCGCGGCGACGAGCGGCAATTATTACGACGTCTCGAACGGCCACCCGAACCCGTTCCAGAAGATCGAGCAATGGCAGATCATCAACACCACGACGTGGAAGGCCAGCGATCTCGTCACCGTCAAGAACATCGCCAGCTATGCCGAATTCCGGCAGGCCGTGGCGGTGAACAATAATGGCGACAATTTCCTGCCGAACTTCGCGGCGGTCAGCCTCTATCCCGATGGCAAGAACAATGTCGCCCAGTCGACCTTCACCGAGGAATTGCAGCTTCAGGGCCGCACCAGCGACGACCGCCTGACCTATCAGGCCGGCGCCTATCTGGAATTGTCGGAGCCGCTAGGCACGCAGCAGTCGCGCTCGTCGATCTTCGCCACCTGCTCGGACGTGTTCAATCCGTCGACCTGCTCGTCGACCAGCAACCAGCTGGCCCTGTCGCGCAGCCGCTATCATTTCCGCAATCTGGGCCTCTACACACAGGGCAGCTACAAGATCACGGATCAGATCAGCTTCACGGCCGGCATCCGTTATACGTCGGACATCACCACGGGCCTCGGCAACTCGCAGCGCGTGACCTTCGCGACCGGCACGCCGGTCTATGAATGCTCGCAGCCCGTGAACGCGCTGGACAATCCGGTGGCGAACTCGTCCGCCGCGATCCAGGCCAATCCGCAGCTCTGCAACTTCACCCGCCGCGTCAGCTCCAGCAAGCCGACCTGGCTGCTGGGCCTCGACTTCAAGCCCGCCGACGACGTGCTGCTCTATGCCAAATATGCCCGCGGCTATCGCCAGGGCAGCATCAACATCTCCAACTATGGTCTGGAGGCGTGGCAGCCGGAGAAGGTCGACACCTATGAAATCGGTGCCAAGACCAGCTTCGACAGCTTCGTGAAGGGCAGCTTCAACATCGCGGCCTTCTACAACGACTTCTCCAACCAGCAGCTGCTGGTGCAGGCCGTGCAGTGCAATCTGGCGGATGTCGGCGTCGATCCGCGCTGCCCGTTCGTCACCTCCCCGGCACAGGGCATCGCCAATGCCGGCAAGTCGACCATCAAGGGTATCGAGATCGACGCGTCGATCCGTCCGGTCCAGGGCCTCAGCATCGATGTGGGCTATGCCTATCTCGACACCAAGCTGAAGAGCGTGTCGGCACCGGCCGCGCCGATTGGCTTCAAGGAAGTGATCGCTCCGGCTGCCGGTGGCCCTCTGCCGCTGACGCCGAAGAACAAATATTCGATCACCGGCAGCTACACCCTGCCGCTGTCGGACAATATCGGCCGGATCACCTTCGCCGCCACCTTCACCCACTCGGACAGCTCGCTGGGCCAGCCCTCTTCGGCTCCGGAGTTGCAGACTCTGCCGCCGCAGGACAATCTGAACCTGAACCTGAACTGGACTTCGGTCGCAGGTTCGCCGGTCGATCTGGGCCTGTTCGCGACGAACGTGACGAAGGAGAAATATTACGTGTTCACGACCGGCGGTTACTCGAATTACGGCTTCGACTCGATCGTGCTGAACCAGCCGCGCATGTATGGCGTCCGCCTGAAGTACCGCTTCGGCAACTGATCGTCGGCGCACTGACGCGAAAGGGGCGGCTCCGCGATGCGGGGCCGCCTTTTTCATGGCGGCGGCGCGCTCAGAAATCCTCGGCCATGAATCCCGTGTCGAGCAGCCCGCTGACCCGCCGCGCGGCACGCCGGGCAAAGCGCAGGGTTTCCGCCTTGCGCCGGGCTGCGGTGAGAGGCTCCGTGGGCGCGGGACGGAGGATCTCCGCATCATAGGCGTCCGCTACGATCAGGCCGCTGCGCTGCGGCCATAATAGGGGCAGGTCGAGCAAGCCGATATCGAACCCTGCGGGAACCCCCCAATAATAGCGGTCGCAATAATCGTAATAATCCTGCCACTTGCCGTCGCCGAGCAGGTCGGCCCGGCTGCACTTGATCTCGACGGCGATGATCTGGCCCCGGCCGTCCACCGCCATGATATCGAGGCGGCGGCCATTGGGCAGAGGCACCTCGGTAATGCCGAAAATCTCGTGCCGGGCGAACAGGCGCAATATGCCGCGCGCAACGGCGGCGGCCCGCTCACGCCCTTCCGGCGTGGCGCTGTCGCAGCCGGGATGGGATGCAGGAAGAGTCATGCATCCCATCTAGAACATTCTAGGAACAAAGAAAAGCCGGAGCGCCTGGCGCTCCGGCTATGCCGTCCTCGCTGACCGAAGGATCAGCGGTAGAAGATATGATTGTCGATCTGCGCCAGCCGCTGGTGGCTCCAGCCCGGCGATACGCGGCGGGCGTGGAAATAAAGGGCGCCCTCCGCCTGGCTTTCCCAACTGTCGGCCATGGCGATGCGGGCGATGGCAACCGAATCCGGCCAAAAGCGGGCGGAAGCGGGGACGGAGGGGATGCGTCCGCCGCGAACGAAGCTGAACTGGCTGGGCTGCTTCACGACACCGCAGATGCTCGACGGGAACCGACCCGATTCCGAACGGTTTATGATGACGCGAGCCACGGCGAGCTTGCCGGCCAGGCTTTCGCTGCGGGCTTCGTAGAAGATGGCGGATGCCAGGCACTGCATCTCGCTGTCGAGGCCGGTGACGTCATCGTCATTGCGCTCGACCAGCGCGGCAAGGCTGGTGGCGGGTTGGTCCGCCGCGTCGGCTATGGCCGGGACGGGCTGAATCCGGGTGCCGACGGACATTGTTTCGTCGGGCGATCCGATGGCCGCTTCAAGGCGAGGCTGCTGCTGCATGCCGAGGGCCATGTCAGGAAGGGTTACTGTCGCTTGGTTATGGCCCGGCAGGACACCGGCGGCATTCGACACGGACGCGACAGTCAAGGTGGCGGTGCCGAAGCAGAGCGTAGCCGCCAAGGCGGCCGGAATCGGAAAACGCATTATTCTTCTAAACTATGCGGTTGGTCGATCGGGCCGCTCCGTCGCTTTGTCGCGATCTTTATCTATGCGGACGAACGCCCCCCGTCTGCGTGTTGACCACCCACCCTCATGGCAAGAAGCGGCTACGTGCGCGACAAGTGGGGTGCCCGTGCCTTGCAGACGGTAAACAAGTCAACTTGCCGCGATCGTTTCAGCGGCGAAGCGTTCTGCATCTGCGATATCGAGTTCCACCACCCATATATCGGGGTCGCTGCCTCGGCGACGCTCCACATATTGCGTGACTGTCATGGAATCGCTGCCGGCGGGAGGGCCGCAGGAGACGAGCGAGGCCTTACCATTCAGGTCCATCATCCGCTCGAAAAAACCCGAAAACTCACCCCTTTCGGCTGTCTGGACGAGTATGATGCCGCCCATATCCTCGCCATGGGCCAGGATCGTGGCAAAGCCGCCCGCCTGGCTGACCCGGCGGATCAGGGCGCTGACGAGGGTTATCGCCGGCAGGCGAGCGGACATGCGGCGAGCCGATCAGCCGAGCCGCGGCCCGGCATAGCCCGGCAGGCTGGCAAGGGGAAAACGCGACCGCATGAAGGTGCCCGTGCCTCGCGCCACCTCCTCCCCGTCCGCGTCGAGCAAGCGGGATTCTGCGACGAACACACGGCGGCGGCCGTTGAGCCAGCGCCCCTCGGCGCGGATCGGGCCTGCACCCATGGGTCGGGTAAGCAACATGTTGAAGGCCGTCGTCAGCAGGAAACGGTCATTGACCAGGCTGTTGGCTGCATAGAAGGCCGCATCGTCCAGCATCTTGAAATAGACCGTGCCGTGCGCCGCCCCGGCCGCATGGAAATGCGGTTCCACGACATCGAAGCTGATCGTGCTGAACCCCGCCTCGCCAATATGCAGGGTGGAAGGGAAAAGGCGGTTGATGGGAGCCGATGCATAAAGGCGTTCCAGCGCACGGAAATGCGCAGCTTCGCCGCTTTCCGCCCCTGCCTCCTGCGGATCAGGCCGCGTCACGCGCCTCGCCGCCGGTCAGGATGACGTGCAGGGCGTCATCGGACTGCGCCCCGCGCAACCGCTTCACCTGCGCCTCGTTCCGGAGGAAACGCGATACGCGTGCCAGCATCTTGAGATGCTCCGCACCGCTGTCGGACGGGGACAGGAGCATGAACACCACGTCGACCGGCATGTCGTCGACGGCATCGAACGGCACCGCCTCGTCCAGCAGCAGCACCGCGCCGCGCACATCGGCAATCGTGTCCAGCTTGGCATGAGGGATGGCGATACCCCCGCCGAAACCGGTGGAACCCAGGCGCTCCCGCTCGGTCAGCCGCTCCACGACCTCGGCGGCCGATACCGCATAGGCACCTGCCGCGATTTCGCTCAGCAACTGGAAAACCTGCTTCTTGTTGCTCGCCGCGACATTGGCCTTGACCGCCTTTGCCACAACCAGATCGCTGAAGTCGTTCATCATCCACTCGTCTCTGGCGCGTAAGGCATGGCCACCGGCGCCGGTCGCGATCGCGCGCTAATCGGGGAAATGCGAATGCGCGCCAATAAGGCGGATAGGCGCGCGGGTCAATATGAGCCAGCGCGCCCGTCCTGTCCGGCAACCGTCACGACCGCCGCCGGTGGTTACAAGGCGATCAGCCGCGCGGTTCGACCCAGCCGATGCTGCCGTCCGTACGGCGATAGACCATGTTGTAGGTCGAGGTTCCGCTATTGAGGAAAAGAAGGGCGTTGGTATTGCGCAGGTCGAGCATCATGACCGCATCGGATACGCTTGCCTCCGGCACGTCGACGCGGGTTTCCGCGACGATCACGGGAGCCTCCGGAACGTCCTCCTCGCTGTCGTCCGCCTGGAAGACGGTATAGGCCGCATTGTCCACGACGAAGCTCTGCGCCCGCTGCGCTTCGGCGGCGATGCTCTGGCCATGGCGGTCCTTCAGCCGCTGCTTGTAGCGGCGAAGCTGGGTGTCGATGCGATCGGCCGCCTTTTCGAAGGCGAGATGGGCATCCTGTGCCTCTCCGGCGCCCTTGATGACGATACCGGAATTCACATGACTGACGATATCGCAATGAAATGCCCCATGGGGGGCCTGCCCGAAGGTGACCTGCGCCGAGATCGTGCGCGAGAAATATTTCTCCGCCATGGTCGAGAGCCGATCAGTGACGTGGCTCTGAAGGGCGTCGCCCGTCTCCACCTGATGGCCGGAAACTCGAATATCCATGCTCGTTTCTCCTTCTGCTGGGCGCCTCCTCACACGCTTTCCGCCTGGCTTTCGAGCCAGAGCGGATTGGTGAGGGTGGCGATAAAGGCCTGATGCCGCGCGATTTCCTCCGCAGTCGGAGTAAACACGCGGACAGGCCGTGCGATCCGCGTAACGGTTTCGACGGTCTGAACCGTCTCCAGCGTCACGCTCTCGACCAGGGTGAGTCCGATCTGTCGGCCGCCCGTCAGCTCGACATAGACCTGCGCCAGCAGCTCGGCGTCGAGCAGCGCGCCATGCTTCACGCGATGGCTGCGATCGATGCCGTAGCGGCTGCACAGGGCATCCAGGCTGTGCTTGGCACCCGGATGCAGGCTGCGCGCGATGGCGACCGTATCGACCATGCGCGTCATGCATATCTCGTCCCGGCCGCAGCGGCGCAGCTCCGCGTTCAGGAAGCCGAAGTCGAAACGTGCATTATGGGCGACCAGAGGCGAGTCCTGGAGAAAGTCCAGCACATCGTCCACGCTGTCGCCAAAGAGCGGCTTGTCGGACAGGAATTTCTCGGACAGGCCGTGGACTCGCTCCGCCTCGACCGGCATCGAGCGCTGCGGATTGAAATAGGCGTGGTAGGTCCGGCCCGTGGCAACGCGGTTGATGATCTCGATGCAGCCGATTTCGACGAGTCGGTCGCCGCTCAACGGGTCCAGGCCGGTCGTTTCCGTATCGAAGATGATCTCGCGCATCGTTTCCAAAAGACTCGTTAGGAAGGCAGTATCGGACTCACCGAACGCTAAGGCAAGCCACGAGGCGCCGGACATCCGCAAAAGTCCGCGATTTTTGCCGGGCCGTTTCGATAATATGATCGGCTTTTGCCCGTTTGACGCGATCGGGTAGCTGACGGCGGAGAATCTGGCGGAATTTCGCCTCCGTCATGCCCTTGCGGCGCAGCACCCGGCGGCGCTGCACGGCAAAAGGCGCGCTGACCACGATAACGGCCGTCATGCGCCCCGCGCGCCCGGTCTCGTAGAGCAGGGGAATGTCCAGGACGACGATGCGCCGCGACCGGTATTTGCGCAGGAATCGCGACCGCATGCGGCCAACGGCAGGATGGACGATCCGCTCCAGCGCGCGCAGTTCCTCATCATTGCCGAGCACCATGGAGCCGAGCTTTGCCCTGTCGACGCCGCGTGGACCCGTCGTGCCGGGAAAACGCGCTTCTATGGCAGGCAAGAGGGCGCCATTCGGTCCCTGCAATTCATGAACGGCGGCATCGGCATCAAAGACGGGCACATGAAGACGGCGCAGCATCGCCGCGACCGCCGACTTGCCCATGCCAATGGAACCGGTGAGGCCTATGATCCTCATAAAGCCGGGGCGGTCAGCAGCGCGCGCAGTTCCGCATCGTCATCCTCGCGCGGAGGCAGGGCATCGAAGAATATTTCGAAGGCGAGCGCGGCCTGTCCGATCAGCATGGCAAGCCCGTCTATGGTCGCAAGGCCGCGATCGCGCGCGGCCCTCAGCAGGCTCGTTTCCAGCGGGGCATAAACAATGTCATAGACGGTCGCATCCTCCGCCAGCGGCGCGAGGTCGAGGTCGAGCGGCGGCTGGCCGGTCATGCCGAGCGGGCTGGAATTGATGAGGAGCCGCGTGGCGGGCAGGGGATCGGCAAAGCCGATGACCCGCCCCTGGAGACCGGCATGATCGAGCAGCGCCTGCCCCTTGGCCGCATCGCGCGCCATGATGATGACATGCTCCATCCCCTTGGCGGCCAGCGCGAATCCGATAGCGAGCGCCGCGCCGCCCGCGCCGATCAGCACCGCCTCCCGGCCGCGCCAGCCCAATGCCTCCAGCGGCTGGAGAAAGCCGCCGGCATCGGTATTGGTGCCGATCAGCGGGCCGCCCGTCTCGCAGGCAATGGTGTTCATCGCGCCGATCCGCCCCCGAATGTCGCTGGGGTCGGTCACATAGTCCATCACCGCGACCTTGTGCGGGATGGTGACATTGCAGCCGAGCCAGTCCGGGTCGGCCCGCCGGTCCAGGAAATAGGCGGCCAGCCCCTCGCGCGTCACATGGGTCTTGCGATATTCCGCCTCTATACCGAGGGCGTTCAGCCAGTAATTATGGATCAGCGGCGATTTGCTGTGGCTGATGGGATCGCCGATCACCTCGGCATAGGGCAGGCTGTCCGTCATGCCGCCAGAACGCCCCTTGTCCGCAGAAAGTCAAGCAGCGGCAACAGCGGCAGACCCTGTACCGCGAACAGGCTGCCCGTCACCCGCGCGAAAAGCTGGGCACCCGGACCCTCTATGCGATAGCAGCCGACGCACCAGCGGCATTGGTCCCAGTCCCCGTCCAGATAGGCGTCGATGAAAGCGGCGCTGAGGGGCCGGACATCCATGGCAACGCTTTCGATCTGGCGCCAGATGGGCGCCTCGTCCAAGGCGATGACGGCCGCGCTGTGCAGATGATGACGCGTCCCGCTCATGCGCAGCAGCAGGTCGCGCGCCTCCTCCTTCGTCTCGCATTTGTTGACGAGCGTGCCATCGTCCAGCGCCAGCGTCTGGTCGCAGCCAAGAACCAGCGCGCCGGGATGGTACCGGGACGGGCGCAAGGCTTTCAGTTCCGCCAGCGCGTCGGCCAGCTCGCGCGGCTTCACGCCGTTTCCGACGAGCGCGTCCTTCGCCGTCTCCTCGTCGACGCTTGCGGAAACGGACCGGAAAGGGACGCCCGCATCGGTGAGCAGGCGGCGGCGGCTCTCGCTTTCCGAGGCGAGGAGCAGGGCGGTGACGCTCACGGACGCGGCTCCTCCAGGCCCGGCGCGGTGCCGGAACCGCCGACATGCTCCTGATAGAGACTGATGATCGCGGCGGCCGTCTCCTCGATGGACCGGCGCGTCACATCCACTACCGGCCAGCCATTATCGGCGAACATGCGCCGCGCCGTCGCCACCTCCTGCTGCACCCGCTCCATATCGACATAAGCCGTTTCCGGCGCCTGGTTGAGCGAGAGAAGGCGGTTGCGGCGCACCGCCACCAGCCGTTCGGCACTCGTGGTCAGCCCCACGACCATGGGATGGCGCAGGCGGAAGAGGCTCTGCGGCGGCGGCGATTCCGGGACGAGGGGGATATTGGCGGTCTTGTAGCCGCGATTGGCGAGATAGATGCTGGTGGGCGTCTTGGATGTGCGCGATACCCCCGCCAGCACGATATCCGCCTCCTCCCAATTCTCCCAGCCCACGCCGTCATCATGGGCAATGGTGAACTGTATGGCGTCGATACGCGCGAAATAGGCTTCGTCGAGTATATGCTTGCGGCCCGGCCGGTTGGTCGTCTCCTGCCCCAATATATTGGAGAGGGCGTCCGTCACCCCGTCCAGCGGGGCAAGATGCGGGATGCCGATGGCGCGGCAGAATTTCTCCAGCTTCTTGCGCAGGGCCGGATTGGCGAGGGTGAAGAGGACGAGGCCGGGATTGCGCCCCAGTTCCTCCACGATGCGGTCCAGATGCTGGTCGGACCGCACCATCGGCCAGAAATGGCGGATGATCTCCACATTCTCGAACTGGGCCACGGCGGCCTTGGCGATATTTTCGAGGGTCTCGCCCGTCGAGTCGGACAGGAGGTGGAGGTGGAGCCGGCTCATATCGCCCGACTCTGTGGGCAGGCTGTGGATTAATCAAGGGATGGATTTGCGGATCGTTACGGGAGGGAAATTCCGGTCCTGCGACCCTTTTCCCCGACGGCCATTTATCCACGTGGATCATCGCGAAAAGGGAAAAGCGGAATCCTGTGCATGGGCCATGATGACTCGCCGGACTCCAGCGGGGCGACCTTGCGTCAAGCTGTGGATAAAAGCTTGGGTAAGTCAGGAATTCCACATATCCACCGCCCAATATTCACCAACAATATTCTGAGAATCTTCTTTTTAAGATTGATTGAGGACCGGGTTTGCTCGCATTCGGATCGCCATGAGCAGTCCTGTCATCCCGTCCCCGCCGCCCCTCCTGCAAGTCCTGCGCGGAGAGAAGCCCGCCATCCCTCCTGTCTGGCTGATGCGCCAGGCCGGACGCTATCTGCCCGAATATTGGGAGGTGCGGGACAAGAAGGGCGGCTTTCTGGACATGTGCTACGATCCGGAGGCCGCGGCCGAAATCACGCTACAGCCGATACGCCGCTTCGGTTTCGACGGCGCGATCCTGTTTTCCGATATCCTGGTCGTCCCTCACGCCATGGGGCAGAAGCT
>JASGGS010000013.1:0-38733 GCA_047602685.1 Sphingobium sp. | reverse complement strand
CGCAAATGGCTGCTCCGCTCCGACGACGGGCAGGATTATGAGATGGTGTTCATCCCGGACGCGGACCGGGGCACGCTCTGCGTCTCGTCCCAGGTCGGCTGCACGCTCAACTGCCGCTTCTGCCATACGGGCACGATGCGCCTTGTCCGCAATCTGACGCCGGGCGAGATTGTCGGCCAGGTAATGCTGGCGCGCGACGCGCTGGGCGAATGGCCGCGCGGTTCCATGGCATCGGACAATGAGGATGAGGCGGACGATGCCTCCCAATATACGTCCGACGGCCGCATGCTCACCAATATCGTCATGATGGGCATGGGCGAGCCGCTCTATAATTTCGACAATGTGCGGGATGCGCTGAAGGTGGTGATGGACGGCGACGGCCTCGCCCTCTCCAAGCGGCGCATCACCCTCTCCACCAGCGGCGTGATCCCGATGATGGCGCGCGCGGGCGAGGAGATCGGCGTGAACCTCGCCGTGTCGCTCCATGCCGTGACCAAGGATGTGCGCGACGAGATCGTGCCCATCAACCGCAAATATGGCATTGAGGACCTGCTCCAGGCCTGCGCCGACTATCCGGGCGCCAACAATGCCCGCCGCATCACCTTCGAATATGTGATGCTGAAGGACAAGAATGACAGCGACGAGGACGCGCGCGAACTGGTGCGCCTGATCCGGCAGTACAAGCTCCCCGCCAAGGTCAACCTCATCCCTTTCAACCCGTGGCCGGGCGCGGATTATGAATGCTCCACGCCGGAACGGATCAGGCACTTTTCCGACATCGTGTTCGAAGGCGGCATCTCCGCGCCCGTGCGCACCCCGCGCGGTCGCGACATCGCGGCGGCCTGCGGGCAATTGAAGACGCAATCGCAGAAGATGAGCCGCGCCGATCTGGACCGGCTGGCTGACGAGAAGCAGGCAGCGCTTGGCTGACATGCTGACGGGCAGCGCTCTCGCGCTGCTGGCCGGGGCGGTCGGCGGGGCGATGAATGCGCTGGCGGGGGGCGGCACTTTCGCCACCCTGCCCGCCCTCATCGCCTTGGGCCTGCCCGCCAACATCGCCAACGCCACGTCCAATTTCTCGCTGCTGCCCGGCGCCTGTTCCAGCGCCTGGGTCTATCGCGACGAATTGAAGCCGCTGAGCGGGGTGAATATCTGGCTGCTGGCCTTCATCACCTTCATCGGCGGACTGGCAGGCGGCATATTGCTGGTCGTGACCCCGACGCGCGCCTTCGACTTCATCATTCCCTGGCTGCTGCTGTTCGCCTTCGTGGCGATGCTGTTCGGCGCGCGGGCAAGCCTGTGGCTGCGGTCGCGCGTGACAATCGGCAGGCCGACGCTGATCGGCGCGCAGATATTCCTGGGCGTCTATGGCGGCTATTTCGGCGGGGGCGTGGGCCTGATCGCCACGGCCATCTACGGCCTCCTCGCTGGCGTCAGCGTGCGGGAGATGTTCGCGCCCCGGACGCTGATGCTGGCGACCGCCAATCTGGCGGCGGCGGTGATCTTCCTGTGGTTCGCGATGATCGACTGGCGGGCATGCCTGCCGATGATCGCGGGCGCGGTGATCGGCGGATGGCTGGGCGCGCATGTCGGCAAGAAACTGCCCCTGCCCGTCGTGCGATTCTGGACCCTGGCGGTGACGGCGACGACGACCATGGTGTTCTTCGCCCGCGCCTATGGTTGAAGATCAGCCCTTGAGGCTGTCCCAATGCTCGCCCTCATAGGCGATGGACGTTTCCACCAACCGTTCCCACAATTGGGCGACCGCTTCGGCCGGCAGTCCGCGCTCCTGCGCCAGCGCATGGACATTGGCGATGACCTGCGCCTTGCGCGCCTCGTCGCGGACATGCCCCTTTTCCGGCTTGATGCGGGCTGCGGCGCGCATATAGGCGAAGCGGGTGACCAGCAGGTCCACCAGCGCGCGGTCGGTCGCATCCACGCCCCGGCGTACATCGGTCATGGTCTGGCAGTCATCGGGGCGCGGCGCTTGATCCATGCGCCAGCCACTAGGGACATGGCGCCAAGCTGTCGAGGGGCTGTTCGGGCTTGACTCCTGCGCCCTTGCCGCTAATAGCCGCCGCTTCGCAATTGGCCCCGCATTCCCGGTGAAGCGGTGGCCCGGCTCCTGCCCCGGCAGGGATCGCGCGGTTCCGGGATTTTCCGCCAGCAATGGCACGCAATTGATAAGGAACGTCATCATGACGAAGCGCACCAGCGCCAAGTACAAGCTCGACCGCCGCATGGGCGAGAATATCTGGGGCCGTCCGAAGTCCCCGGTCAACAAGCGTGAATATGGTCCCGGCCAGCACGGCCAGCGCCGCAAGAGCAAGATGTCCGACTATGGCATCCAGCTGCGCGCCAAGCAGAAGCTGAAGGGCTATTATGGCGACGTCACCGAGAAGCAGTTCAAGAAGAGCTATATCGAAGCTTCGCGCCTGAAGGGCGACACCGGCCAGAACCTGATCGGCCTCCTTGAACGCCGTCTGGACGCGGTGGTCTATCGCGCCAAGTTCACCCCGACCATCTTCTCGGCGCGCCAGCTCGTCAGCCACGGCCATGTCTATGTGAACGGCGTGAAGTGCAACATCGCCAGCCGCCTCGTGAAGCCGGGCGACGTGATCTCGCTAGGCAAGAAGGCGCAGGAAATGGCGCTCGTCCTGGAAGCGCAGAGCCTGCCGGAGCGCGACATTCCCGACTATATCGCGCCCGACGGCAATACGAAGGTCACCTATACCCGCGTCCCGACGCTGGACGAGGTGCCCTATCCGGTGAAGATGGAACCGAATCTGGTCGTCGAGTTTTATTCGCGCTGATCCTAGACGGGATTTGCGAGCAAGGAGGGGCGGTCCGGTTTCCGGGCCGCCCTTTCCTTTTGCGCTCCATCCGCCATGCGGGCCGAAATCGCCGACCCGGACGGCGATGCCCAAGGGCATGCGGGATTGCCCGCCAAAAAGGACCCTATGATGACCCGGCCCGTCTCCCCCCTTGCGATCCCGAAAGGATCGCCATAGCCTCTCCCGCATGCGCTCCATCCTGCCGGTCGGCCTTGCCCTCATCGCCCTTTCTTCCGCGACCGTCGCGGCCCTGGCCGCCGATCCGGTCCCGCTCCCGCCCGCCGTCAAGCCGCAGCCGATATCCGTCGCGACGCTGAAGACGGTGACGCGCGACCTCTCCTCTGATGCGTTCGAGGGACGCGCGCCCACCACGCCCGCGGAGCCGAAGACGGTCGCCTATATCATCGACCAGATGAAGAAGGCCGGATTGAAGCCCGGCAACAAGGGCCAGTGGACACAGGACGTGCCGCTGGTCGAACTGACGCAGAGCAATATAAGCCCGCTGACCATCACAGGCGGCCGGACCCCGCTCAGCTTCGCCTACAAAACCGATATGGTGGGTGCGTCCTATCGCGTGGAGCCGCATAGCGAACTCAGGAACAGCGATCTGGTCTTCGTCGGCTTCGGCGTGAACGCCCCTGAAAAGGGCTGGAACGATTATGCGGGCGTGGATGTGAAGGGCAAGACGGTCGTCATCCTCATCAATGATCCCGATTATGAGATGCAGGGGCTGGACGGCCCCTTCGACGGGCGGGCCATGACCTATTATGGCCGCTGGACCTACAAGTTCGAGGAAGCGGCACGGCAGGGCGCGGCGGGCGCGATCATCATCCACGACACCTTTCCGGCCGCCTATCCCTGGAGCGTGGTCGTCTCGTCCTGGACGGGTCCGCAGCTGGAGCTGGACGATCCCGCCGGGCATATGGACCAGACCCGGTTCAACGGCTGGGTGACAGGCAATGCGGCGCGCGCCCTGTTCGACGCGGCGGGCAAGGATATGGACAAGCTGATCGCGGCGGCCAAGCAGCCGGGCTTCAAGGCCGTGCCGCTGGGCCTCAAGGCAAGCGTCAGCTTCGACAATGCGATCCGGCGGCAGGCATCGCAGAATGTTATCGGCCTGCTGCCCGGCAAGACGGCACCGGACGAGCATGTCCTCTATACCGCGCATTGGGATCATCTCGGCCGGTGCGAGCCGGTGAACGGGGACGATATCTGCAACGGCGCGCTCGACAATGCGAGCGGCATCGCCGGTCTCGTCGCCCTGGCCAAGGCGCATGTCGCGGCAGGCCCGGCGCGGCGCAGCATCGCCTTCCTGGCGGTGACGGCGGAGGAATCGGGCCTGCTCGGATCGCGTTATTATGCCGAGAACCCGGTCTTCCCCCTCTCCACCACGGCGGGCGGGGTCAATATGGACGTGCTGAACGTCGCCGGCGCCACGCGCGACGTCACCATGATCGGCGGCGGCAAGTCGGAACTGGAGGCATGGCTGCTGCGCGCGGCCAAGACGCAAGGGCGCGTGGTGAAGCCCGAACCGACGCCGGAAAAGGGCAGCTATTATCGCTCCGACCATTTCAGCTTCGCCAAGTTCGGTGTGCCGATGGTCTATGCGGAGAGCGGCGACGACCTGGTGAAGGGTGGCGTGACATCCGGCCGGGCGGCGGCGGACGACTATACGAACAACCGCTATCACAAGCCTGCGGATGAATATGATCCCGCCTGGGACTGGTCGGGCGCGGTGCAGGATTTGCAACTCTATTATGTGCTGGGCCGCGAACTGGCGAACAGCAGCCTGTGGCCCAACTGGTATCCCAGCGCCGAGTTTCGCAAGATACGGGATGAAAGCCGCAAGTAAGAGCGTGGCACGACCGTCATTGCCTTGATGCGCCGGGCAGTGCAAAAGGCGACGCAAATGCCCTCGTCCCTGTTGTCATATCTGCGCTGGCCCCTGTGGGTCGCCGAACTGGGCACGGGTGCGAAATCCTTTGCCGACAATCCCCTGATAGGCTCGCGGCGGCTCAACGCCATGGGCCTGCACCGCCTGCGCGTGCGCGCGGCCCATGCCATGACGCGGTGGCGCAGGGGGAGGCTCGCCCGGCAGGTTTCGGCCGAGGACCGCGCCGCTTTCGAACGCGACGGCTATGTCGAATGGCGCGAGGTGTTGCCGCCCGATGCCTTCGTACGGATGCGCGACGCCATATTGGGCCATGCATGGCCCGCCCGCGACATGATCCAGGGCCACACCATCACGCGGCGCATCAATGTGGACGGAGCCATGCTGCGCGCCGTGCCGGAACTGCGCGCGCTGCTGCACCATCCGCGCTGGCGCGGCCTCATGCGCTATGCCGCCGGATCGAAGGCGGAGCCGCTTTACTATATCCAGACCATCCTGACGCATCGCGGCGACGAGCATGCGGACGAGGACCCGCAGACACACCTGCATGCCGATGCCTTCCATCCCAGCATGAAGGCCTGGCTGTTCCTGACCGACGTCACGCCAGAGGATGGCCCGTTCCGCTACGTGCCGGGTTCGCACCGCCTGACCGCGGCCCGCCTGGACTGGGAGGGCAGGCAATCCCTTGTCGCGCGGGAAAGGGACCAGATGTCCGCGCGCGGCTCTCTCCGCGTCGAAATGGAGGAACTGGCGGGACTGGGCCTGCCGGAGCCGCGCCCATTCGCTGTCCCCGCCAATACGCTGGTCGTGGGGGATACATTCGGTTTCCATGCGCGCGGCATCGCCGGGCGGCCGAGCATCCGCGTCGAGCTATGGGCCTATGGACGCCGCAACCCCTTCCTCCCCTGGACCGGCCTGCATCTCGGCAGCCTGCCGGGCCTCGCAAACCGGCGGGCAGGCATATTATGGGCGCTGAGGGCATGGTTGACTCGCTGGGGCGGCCTCCCTATCCCGCCCACCAGCGACAAGCGGCCCACCGACCCATGAGCGCCGCCACGGCGGAAAGCCTCTTCCGCGTCCCACCTTTTCCCGGCGCGAAGCCCGTCCCCCTTGTCCGCGCCTCCCCTGCCCCCCGCATCGTCGCGGCGGATGCGGCGCCGGCCCTTGCGGCCGCGATCCGGCGCGAGCGGGTGGGCGGGGCCTATTGGAGCAGGGAGGATAGCTGGGCGGACCTGGAAAGGGACAGGGCCGACGGACGGGTCCGGGCCATGCAGGCCGACGATTCGCTGACCCTTCTGGCAGCCGTGGCGGGATGCTGCGTGTCCTGCGAAGGGGATGGGGCCTTCTCGGCGCTCTCCGGACTGGAGCCGGGCGGCGGCGCGCATGAGGATATCCTGCATCGCCTGATCGCCGGGCACCTGCTCGCGCCCGTGACATGGCATGACCCCTTCACGGGGAGGGAGAGCACGGCGCTTCACATCATCGCCTTGCTGGGCCGGTGGCGCCGCCTTGTCGAAAGCAACCGCGCCATCGGCGCTGCCTTCGGATTCGCGGCATGGAAGCAGGATACGGTCGCCGCGTTGTTATGGGCGGGCGACGGCCCTGTGTCCTTTTCGGCGCCGCTCCCGTCGCGCCTCGACGGCCTGCCCGCCGGCACCGGGGTGGCGGTGTGGAAAGCGCGTGTCCCCGCTCCTTTCCTCGACAGGATCGAGCAGTCGGGCCGCACCGTCTGGGAAGTGGAGGATGGCTTCATCCGCTCCATCGGCCTGGGCGCGGACTGCGTACCGCCCCTGTCCGTCGTGGTCGACGAACTGGGCGCCCATTATGATCCGTCCCATGCCTGCCGCCTCGAACAATTGCTGAACAGGGACGAGCCGGATGCCGCCAAGCTCGAACGGGCGCGGGCCCTGCGTGCCTTCATCACCGCGTCCGGCATCAGCAAATATGGCGTCGGCGGCACCGCCCTGCCCCGTCCGGCGGGGGCACGGCGCCATGTGCTGGTGATCGGACAGGTGGAGGATGACCGTTCCGTCATGCTGGGCGGCTGCGGCCTCGCCTCCAACCACGAATTGCTGCGGCGGGTCCGTGTCCGCTGCCCGGACGACTTCATCATATACCGGCCTCATCCCGATGTGGAGGCGGGCCATCGCAAGGGGCATGTTCCCCCGGCCCAGGCCCTGGAACTTGCCGACATGATAGATTCCGGCCAAGCCATCAGCGACCTGATCGCCATGGTGGACGAGGTGCATGTCCTCACGTCCCTTGCAGGCTTCGAGGCCCTGCTGCACCGCAAGGCGGTGGTGACGCATGGCGTGCCCTTCTATGCCGGATGGGGCCTCACCACCGATCTTGGTCCCGTGCCGGACCGTCGCCACCGCCCGCGCAGCCTGGACCAGCTCGTCGCAACCGTTCTTATTGATTATCCACGTTATCTCGATCCGGTGACCGGCCTACCCTGCGAGGCCGAGCTGCTCCTCGTACGAATGGGGGATGGCGTCAGGCGGGAAAACGGTTCATTAGTGGCCCTGCGAAAAATCTGGGGGCGAATAAACCGGATTCTCGCGCGAGTACGGGAAAGACATGAAACATAAGCCGATACCGCAGCGCAATATCCTGTTCCTGCAAGGCCCGCCCGGCCCCTTTTTCTGGCTGCTCGCGCAAAGGCTGAAAGCGATGGGCCATGGCGTCCATCGCATCAACCTGAATGGTGGAGACAGGGGCAACTGGCCGGGACCGGCCGTCGACTATCGCGGCAGCCGCAGGCGCTGGGTCTTTTATGTCGACCAATATATGCGCGACAATGCGATTACCGACCTCATGCTGTTCGGCGACTGCCGTCCCTGGCACATGGCCGCTCACCAGATGGCGGCGCTACGCGACATCCATGTCCATGTGTTCGAGGAAGGCTATATCCGTCCCGACTGGGTGACGCTGGAGCCGAGCGGCGTGAACGGCCACTCCTCCCTGCCCAGGGACCCGCAATGGTATCGCGAGCAGGCGCGCACTCTGCCGCCCTTGCCCGACAAGCCGACCATCACGGCGAGTTTCGGTCGGCGGGCGCACGATGCCTATTGGTATTATCACCGCACCTTCATGACGCGGCCCTATTATCCCTTCTACCGGTCGCACCGTCCCGGATCGATCATCCTGGAGGGGTTCCGCTGGCTGGCCATGCTCTACCGGCGCAAGGCGATGGCGGAGAAGGCGGAGAAAACGATCGCGTCGCTGCAAGGCCGTCCCTATTTCCTTTTTCCCCTCCAATTGACCAACGATTATCAGATCCGCGCGCACTCCCCCTTCAACTCGATGGTGGAGGCGGTGGAATATGTGCTGGACAGTTTTGCACGGCGCGCGCCCGCCAATGCGCTGCTGCTGGTGAAGGAGCATCCGCTCAACTTCAGCTTCCGGAGTTGGGCGCCTGTGCTCACCCGCTTTGAAAGGCAGTTCAAGCTGCACGGCCGCATCCTGCATGTCGCGGGCGGCGACCTTGAGGGGTTGGCGCGCGGTTCGCAGGGCATGGTGACCGTCAACAGCACCTCGGCCACGCTGGCGCTTCGCGAGAATGTTCCGACCATTGCGCTGGGCACGGCCATATATGACATGCCCGACATCACCCATCAGGGCAGGCTGGACGATTTCTGGACGCGTCCGCAGCCCCCCGATCCGGAGACCTTCGAGGCGTTCCGGCGCGTCCTGCATGAACGCTGCCTGGTCTATGGCGGCTTTGCCAGCAAGTCGGCGGTCGAGACGCTGGTGGATTCGACCATAGAGCGCTTGATCGAGCAGGGTCCGGCACCGCTCGTCCCGCATAATATCGTCGCCTTCGGCTAGAGCCTGATTCAAAGTCCAGGCCATAGCCTCCACCAAAGGCATGCCCCTCTCGGAAATAGCGCCGGTCAGCCGGAGATTTCCTCCAGCCAGCGATCGATCCGCTCGAAATGGCCTGCCCAGTCGGGCGCGCGGAACGCGGCATTCGCCAGCCGTTCCATCTGCGCCGCGCGTTCGATCGAGGCGGGATCGCTGAAATCGCAGATCATGTCGTACCAGGCTGGCATGTCATAGGGATCGAGACAGGTCACCACATCGCCCGCAATCTCGCGGAACACGGGCAATATGCTGGCGATGACGGGGGTCCCCACCGCCAGCGCCTCGACCAGCGGCAGGCCATAGCCCTCCGCGAAGGACGGGAAGAGGAGCGCGCGGGCACCCATCATCAGGGACAGCAGCGCTTCGTCGCCGCAATCGGCCAGTTCCGTGACATGCGGGGTCAGCACCGGACTATTGTCGAGCAGCCCCGTCGTCTCCGCGCACTGCCAGCCGCGCTGCCCGACAATCACCAGGCGCGGGCACGCATCGCCCAGCGCGGCGGCCAGATCGCGCCAGACCCTGAGCAGCAATATATGGTTCTTGCGCCCCTCTATGGTGCCGAGCGTGATGAAATAGGGCCGGCCGTCATCGTTCAGGACAAGGCGGGCGGCGCCGTCAGACGGCGGCGACACCCATATCCGTTCCACCCCCAGCGGAGCAACGACGCTGTGCGGAGGCATCGGCCGGGCGATGCGGCGGGCAAAGGCAGAGAGGTTCTCCAGCGTGTCCGCGCTGTTGGCGATGACGCCATAGCCATGGCGAAGCAGCGTCTTCATCCGCCGCCGGTGCTTGGCGCTCTCCCCCTCCCGGCAATATTGCGGATGGGTGATGGGGATCAGGTCATGGACGAAATAGATGGGGCGCACCCCGGTCCGCTCTATCCACTTCGCATGACCGGGCCGCTGGAGACCGGTATGGCCGACATTGAGATAGGGGGTGCCCGCCGTGCCGCGGGCGATGGGCGTGTAGAAGGAAGCCGTCATGATGAAGGCGATAAGCTGGCGCCTGCGCTCCGTCCCCTCGCCCAGCAGGGCGGTGAAAAGCAGCCTGGACAGCCAGCGCGGCAGGATGCGCGTATAGCCGCTGCGCTGGACGACCGCGCGGGCGCGATGCCGGTAATGCGCGACATAGGCGAGCATGGAGCGGTCGATGCCGGTCGGCAGACGTCCGGACCAGCTCCGCCAGACGAGTCGACTGACGTCGAGCAGTACTGACGGCCCCTCGGCCACACCATCATTCGCCACGCGTATCGCCCCGTCCGGCGCCATAATCGACACAGATCATCGCCGTGCGTTAGCAGAGGCCCCTTCCGCTTCCAATGCCCGCTTGCGAGCCGCGATGGCGGGCCTTATGGCGCGCGGCATGACCTATCGCATGCCGGCCGAATGGGCCTCTCAGGACTGGTTGTGGATCGGCTTTCCGGGCGATCCGGAGGAGTGGCCCGACAATCTGCGCGGCGCGCAGGATCAGGTGGCTGCCTTCGCCAACACCGTCGGCCGGGGACAGCCCGTCCGCCTCGTCGCACGGACGGAGGGCGACGCGGCCCTCGCGCGCAGCCTGACGGATGCGGGGGTGGAGGTGGTCCACCAGCCGTTCGGCGACATATGGCTGCGCGATACAGGTCCCATAGGCGTGCTTTCGGACAGCGGCCGCGCCCTGTCGGGTTTTGGCTTCAATGGCTGGGGCGGCAAGTTCGACATGCCGGGCGACCAGGATATCGGTGCGCGGCTGGCGGCCGGAACCGGCCTGCCGTTCACGCAATATGATCTGGTCTGCGAGGGCGGGTCGCTCGATACGGACGGCACGGGCCTGTTCGTCACGACCGAGCAGTGCCTCCTCAATCCCAATCGGAACGCCTCCCCCGATGCCGGCAATATCGAGGCCATATTGCGGGACGCGCTGGGCCTGGACCGCATGATCTGGCTGGGCGACGGCCTGCTCAACGACCATACGGACGGCCATGTCGACAATCTCGCCCGCTTCGTGGCGCCGGGCATCCTCGCCATACCGCAGGCGACGGGCAGCGACGATCCGAACGAACTCATCTATGCCGACGCGGCGGCGCGCGCGCTTGCCTTCGGGGTGGAGGTGGTGCGGCTGCCCTCTGTCGGCCGCTACGAGATTGACGGCGCGGTGGTACCCGCGAGCTACATGAACTTCCTCATTTCCACCGCCATTGTCGTGGTGCCGCAATATGGCGCGCCCAATGATGCGGCGGCCGTGGAAGCGCTGAAACCCTTCTTCCCCGGACGGGAGGTTGTCGGCCTCGCCTCCGGCGCGATATTGCGCGGTGGCGGCAGCTTTCACTGTTGCAGCCAGCAAATGCCCTCAGCCGGACAATAGAGGCCCATGACCAAAGTCACCGTCGCCGCCCTGCAACTCGCCTTTTCCGACGACGAGGCGGAGAATATCAACAGCGTCGCGCAGGCCACGCGGCAGGCTGCGGCGCGGGGCGCCAAGATCATCCTGCCGCCGGAGTTGTTCGAGGGTCCCTATTTCTGCAAGACGCAGGACGAGGGGCTGTTCGTCAATGCCCGGCCGCTGGCGGAGCATCCCGCCGTCTCGGCTATGCAGGCCGTGGCGAAGGACATGAACGTCTATGTTCCCACCAGCTTCTTCGAGCGGGACGGGCAGCATTATTACAACTCGCTCGCCATGATCGATGACGAGGGCGAGATCATGGGCGTCTATCGCAAGAGCCATATTCCCGACGGCCCCGGCTATCAGGAGAAATATTATTTCCGGCCGGGCAATTCGGGTTTCAAGGTGTGGAAGACCCGCTACGGCACCATCGGCGTCGGCATATGCTGGGACCAATGGTATCCCGAATGCGCGCGCGCCATGGCCCTGATGGGCGCGGAGATGCTGTTCTACCCGACCGCCATCGGGTCGGAACCCTATGATCCCAATCTGGACACCAGCCGCATGTGGCGCCGCGCGATGCAGGGCCATGCCGTCTCCAACTGCATGCCCGTCATCGCCGCCAACCGCATCGGCGAGGAGGAAGGGCCGCAGGGGCCGCAGAAATTCTACGGCCACAGCTTCATCACCGACCAATGGGGCGATCTCGTCTCGGAATCGGAGGACTGGCAATCGGGCGCGCTCGTCGCAACGCTGGACCTGGAGGAGGCGCGCATCCATCGTGCGGGCATGGGCTTCTTCCGCGACAGGCGGCCGCAATTATATAGCCGGCTGGTCGAGGACATATGATGGGTATCGCGCAAACCTATATATTGAACGCCGCGGCGGGACAGGAAGCGGAGGCCAGGGCGGTACTCGAACGCATGGCGGCGGCGGTACGTCCCCTGCCCGGCTGCGAACGCGTCACCGTGCTACAGGACGAAAAGCGCCCGCATCGCTTCATATTCATCGAAACCTTCGTGGACGCGGATGCACACAAGGCGAGCGCATCCCTGATGCCGAAGGAGATATTGTCCGCCCTGTCCGCCGTGCTGGACGGCGCGCCGGACGGGTCGGCCTATGCCATAGTGGCGGATATCTGACGCCTGGGGCGATCCGTCAGGTGATAGCAGCGGCTTGAAACGCTCTATTTGGCAAAGCGCTTGAAATAGCTGTCCTCGTTCCAGCGCGGCCGCTCGGGACTGTCCGCGATCAGCCGGGCAAGGCTGATGAAATAACCCGTCAGCTTGACCCCCTCCGCCTTCATCACCGGCTGGGCGAGATCGTCCTGCGGGGAGTGGTAGATATCCGCGCGCCAAGCCTTCTCGACCGCCGCCTCCGGCGTCCCCGCCGCGAAGCCATATTTCAGGAACAGGGACGGGATTCCCTGCCGGATAAAACTATATTGGTCGGACCGGATGAAGGCATTGCGATCCGGCATCGGATCAGGCGTCACGGCCAGGCCCATGCGTTCCGCAGCGACCGTCGCCGCCAGCCCCAGCGAACTTTCCTCATAGCCGAGCGGCGAGATGCTGGTCAGGGGGAAGATGGGCAAGGGCATGTCGAGATTGACGTCGGCCACCAGCGAGGCGGCGGGAACGGTCGGACGCCGCGCGAAATAACGCGATCCGAGCAATCCCTTCTCCTCCGCCGTGACGATGGCGAAGAGGATCGACCTCTTGGGGCGCGGCCGATCCTTCGACAGCGCCTTGGCGGCCTCTATCACGCTGGCAACGCCGATCGCATTGTCGAACGTGCCGTTATAGATCGTGTCGCCCTTGATCGGCTCCCCCACGCCCAGCCCGTCGAGATGCGCGGACAGGATGACATGCTCCTTGGCCAGCACCGGATCGCCGCCGGGCAGGACCGCGATGATGTTCGCGCTTCGCACCGGCCGGGATTCCGAGACGATCCGCGCGGCAAAGCGGCCCTGCAACGCAAAGACCGGGAGCGGACGCGAAGCGTCGGACAAGGCGGACAGTTCCGCGAAGCTGTGGCCGGACCCCGCGAACAGCCGCTCCGCGCTTGACGGGTTGAAGGTCGCCGACATGAAGGGCACGGGCACTTCCCGCAATGCCGTATCGGCCAGATACATGCCCGGCTGGCGGGAAATGCCCACCTGCCGGTCCCATCGTATCTCCACCTGTTTGGGCGTGCTGACAGCGATCAGCCCGACGGCGCCACGTTCCGCCAGCAGCTTTGCCCGGCTCGAACGGGCGTCGGATTTGAGCGCGCCGGAAATATCCGCCGGGCCGCCGGACAGCACCACCACGATCTTGCCCCGGACATCGAGGTCGCGGAAATCGTCATGCCCGGCTTCCGGTATCGAGAGGCCATAGCCTGCGAAGACGAGGGGGGCATCGACGGTCGCGGGCATGGGATGGCTCCCGCGAAAATAGACGTCCTCCGGCACGGCCAGCGCCACATCGCCGCCGGGGCCGCGAAGGCCCGCCTCGCTCCTGTCCGCCAGGAAGCGCTGCTCGATCAGTTCGACCGGCTGGTAATAGCCCTCCGTCCCTACAGGCTTCAGCCCAAGCTTCCGGAACTGCTCCACCACATAGGCGGCCGCGCGGTCATAGCCGGGCGATCCGGTCAGCCGCCCCTCCATCCCGTCATGGGAGATGGCCTCGACATGGCCCCACCATGCGGCGACCTGCGCGGGCGAGGGTTCAGGCGGCGCGGCACCGGCCGCCTTGGCCAGGCCAAGAAGGGACAGGGCGATCCAATGACGGATATGCGGCATGCGATGACGGCTCCCCAATGATATGCGGCGATCGAACCTGCACCGGCGGCCGCACCGGGGCAACCGGTCAAAAGACGTACCGGCGACGTACCGCCCCTCCTCCCGCGCCGCGCCCGAAATGCGCCGGGCGGGCGACATAGGCGAGCATGTGCTTCAGGAACTGGAGCGCGCTGTCGAACTCAGGCTCTCGGCCCCCGCTGAAACAGACGCGAAGCCAGCGCGGCGTAGCTTTCGTCGGCCAGCGCCTCGACCGCCTCCTTATGAGGGACATGAGGCCGCTGGGTACGCATGTCATAAGTGACCACGCGCTTGGAAAAGCGCCAGCGCCCGTCCGCTTCCCTGCGGTAATTGTCGATATAGCGGCAGCACATCACATCCTCGATCCAGCCGCCCTTGCCGTCCGGAATGATGTGCCAGGCAATGGCATAGACCTCCCCGTCGCCCGCATCGCCATCGACGGAGATCAGATGGTTGCAGATATGATGCCCGCTATAGCGCATATAGGGGAAGGATTTTTCGAGGAAGTCGACATAGGCTTCCTTGCCGCCGTCGAAGCTGTCGCCATGCGTGTCCGTCGCATCCTCCGTATAGAGGGTGCGCAGCAGGTCTCCGTCCTTCCGGTCCACCCCGCGCGAATACAGCATCGCCAGCTCGCGAATCGCATCCTTGGCGATCAGCGTATCGAGCGCCTTACCATCGGTCGTCATCCGCCTGTCCTTCCTCTCTCGTTTCAATCTGCCGTGATGCCCTTGTCGACATTCAGGCACGCGCCATGAAAGGCCCGCGCCGCGTCGGTCGCCAGGAAGGCGACGACATCCGCCACCTCGTCAATCTCCACCAGCCCCCGCAGAGGCCCGATGCGCGACAGGAGCGACGGATCGCCATTTTCCAGCAGGCGTATATTGCCTGCCAGGGCCGTCATCATGCCGCCGGGCGCCACGGCATTGATGCGTATGGGCCGGTGCATATATTCCATCGCCAGCGCCTTCGTCATATGCGTGAGACCGGCCTTGGTCGCGCAATAGGCCGCGAAATAGGCCTGCCCGCGAAAGGCCGCGCAGCTCGTCACATTGACGATGGCCCCATCCGCCTCCAGCAAATGCGGGATCGCGGCCTGGCAGAGATAGAAGGGTGCGCTCAGATTGATGGCGATAGTCTTCTCATAGGCATCAGCCGGCATCTCCGTCATATGCGCGGGGATCATGACGCCGGCCACGTTGCACAGCGCATCGAGGCGGCCGAACGCCGCCACCGCATCGGCGACGACGGCAAGGCAATCAGTGCGCTCGGCAAGGTCGGCCGGACGGTTAAGCGCCCGCACACCCTCCGCCTCCGCCAGCCGCGCCGTCTCGCCCAGATTGGCCGCATCGATATCGACAAGGGCGACGTCGGCACCCGCGCGGGCAAGCCGCAGTGCCGTCGCCCGTCCGAGTCCCGCCGCCGCGCCCGTCACCAGCGCGGCCTTGCCCTTCATATTGCCTGCCCGCATCCTCCGACCTCTCCCTCCGTGCCCGGAACGATCACCTCCCGGCTGTGGAAAAGGGTTGTTCGAGAGATACTAAGCCTGTCAAGCAATTACTCTTTCCGGATTGATGCGTTTGCCTGTTGCGAACCCCGAAACCCTCTGCTAGAGGCCACGGCCTGCCAGGGACCCCCGGGTCCACTCAGTCTATGATGTGCGGTCGTGGCGGAACTGGTAGACGCGCAACGTTGAGGTCGTTGTGGCCGAAAGGCCGTGGAAGTTCGAGTCTTCTCGACCGCACCAAGACCCCTGATTTCAGGGGTTTTTCTTATTTTTTGGCATGATTTTTCGTTTGGTGCACCTGCGGGTGCACCAAGCTATTGAATCACCGCTGAAGATAAAGGGATATCGTCGCCTCGGTGCGGCCGATCTCGAACGGACGGCGGACGATTTGGCTGAGGTCGAGGCGGTACGCATCGGGCATCATCGTCCAGGACGAGCCGCTTCTTGGCCGACAAAGCCTACAAAGCCTATGATGCCGATCGCATCCGCAGCATGCTTCACGGCCTGTATCAGTTCACCGATTGGCACTGCCCCCCATCGATACGGTAATTGGCCCCTGTGATGAAGGTCGCCAATGGACTGGCCAGAAGGGCGACCAGCGCGCCAATATCCTCTGGCCGCCCATAGCGTGTCGATGAGCAGGGGAAGAGGCCCAGGTCCATGAAGCGCTCCTCCCGCGCATCCATGTCGTCCGGCCAGCCGTTCGCCGCTGCCATGCTTTCCAGCGTCCGTTCGAACATATCGGTGCGCGTACAGCCGGGGCTGACCGTGTTGACGGTCACGCCCGTGCGGGCCAGTTCGATGGACAGGCTGACGGTCATGTTGATGATCGCCGCCTTGGCCGCGCAGTAGGAGGAGGCCTGCGGCGTCGGCTGCGTACCGCCGCCGCTTGCGATATTGACGACCCGGCCCCAGCCGCGTGCGCGCATGGCAGGGACGAAGGCATGGATCATCCGGACGGGCGCGATGAGATTCTGTTGCATGGTCCCGGCCCAGGCAGCGGGCGTGTCGTTGAACCAGCCGTTGAGGCCACCACCGGCGGCCTCATTCCCGCCGATATTGTTGATGAGTATGTCGACCGGACCGGACCGATCGAGCACGGCCTGCACGACGGCGGCCGCTCCTTCCTCCGTGGCGAGGTCACCGGTCGCGACGAAAGCCGTGCCGCCAGCCGACCTGATGGCGCTGGCGATCTCTTCCGTGCGTTCCACATTGCGACCGTGAACGACGACGGATGCGCCCTCGCGCGCCAGGGTCATCGCGATCCCGCGGCCGATGCCAGCACTGCTGCCCGTGATCAAAGCCGTCTTGCCGCCGAGTTGCAGATCCATGAATCCTCCGACTTTGCTATTATTTCCGCGTGAAGCGCGCGATGCGTTCCTGATGATCGGGCGCGTTGCCGGGATAGTGCGCGGTCTCATGAGCGAGCGCCTCCGACAGGCTCATGCCGTCTGTTTCGCGCAGCATCCGCTTCACCGCGAAATTGGTGTGCCAGCTGTTGGCGAGAATGGCCCCGGCCAAATCCTCCACCGCCTCGTCAAGCTCGCCGGTTGGCGTCAGACCGTCGATCAGCCCTAGGTCGCGCGCCTCGCCCGCGCGAACCTCCCGACCGGTCATCATCATGCGCCTGGCGGGCGCGGTTCCTATGCGGCGGGGCAGGCGCTGCATCATGCCCCAGGCACCGACCAACCCCCATTTGCCATGTGTGTCGGCGAAGCGAACCGTCGCATCGGCGAGAATGAAGTCCGCCGCGAGCGCCAGTTCCAGCCCGCCGGTGAAGCACACGCCATGAACGGCCGCGATCACCGGTTGCGGCAGGTTTTCCAGCCGCGCGATGACATCGGGCTTGAAGGTCGCGGGAACCTTCGCCTTGCCGATGCCGCCCAGATCCGCCCCCGCACAAAAGCCGCGCCCGGCACCGCGCAGGACGACGCAGCCGATGCGGTCCGTCTCACGCTCCAGCGTCGCCAGAAGCGCGTCCAGCGCCTCGAACGCTTCCGTATCGAGGGCGTTAAGCTTGTCCGGGCGGTTGAGTGTCAGAGTGCACAGGCCCCCGTCATCCGCGCGCAGGATGCGCTGCGCGCTCATGCTTCCATCCTCGCCGCATCCGCCATGTCCGGCACCGCGCAGGCGGCGACATATTCGCGGGCGAGCCGCTCCACCAGCTCCGCGACGCCCGGAATATCGTCGATGAGGCCGATGCCCTGCCCCCCGCTCCAGATATCGCGCCACGGCGTCTTGCCCTCCGGCAAATGGCCGGTGCCGCGCCCTTCGGGGATGTAGAGATTGTCGGGATCGAGGCCGATGGACCGCAGCGAGGCTTTCAGCCAGCTGGCGGGCAATCCGTTCACCCCGCGCGTGTAGAGGACGTCGGTCACTCCTCCCTCGACCAGCATCGCCTTATAGGCATCGGGCGCCGCCGCTTCCCGCGTGGCGATGAAGCGGGTTCCCATATAGGCGAGGTCGGCCCCCAGTATCTCCGCCGCGCGGATGACCGCGCCGCTGGAAACAGCGCCCGCCATCACCACCGTGCCGCCGAACATGGCGCGCACCTGCGGAATGAAGGCGAGATGGCTGATCGTGCCCGCATGGCCGCCGCCGCCCGCACCGATGCAGACAATACCATCCACGCCCGCCGCCGCTGCCTTTTCCGCGAAACGAATGGTCGTCGCGTCGTGGAAATGAAGCAGGCCATGATCCTGCACCAGCGGCGCATTCTGCGTGGGATCGCCCACCGACGTCACAATGATCCGCACCCCATGGCGGCGGCAGAGGGCGAGGTGATCGCGAAACTCTTCCCGGCTGAAAGTAGGGGAGATGTTGACCGCCAGCGGGCCGATCTTCTGCTCCGAATGCAGTTCCGCATGGACGGCCAGCGCCTCGTTCACCGTTTTCAGCTGCGCCTCCAGCTCCATCATATCGCGGCAGTGATTGCGGGTCAGCGACCCGACGATCCCCGCCTTGCAGCATGCGATGGCGAGGTCGACGCCGCTGCACAGGAACATCGGCGCCGCAAAGACGGGCAGCCGCAGCCGGTCACGAATATCCTGGGCAAGCGCCATTGTCCCTCACACTCCCTCAATCTCGATATGATAGGTGCGCGCTGCCGTTCCCCGGAACAACATGTCCTTCTCGGCATCCGTACAGGCACCGCTGATGATCTTGAACGCATTCCAAGTCGCGCCATAGCTCGCCGAATCGCGGCCTGGCGGGAAATTGCTCTCGAACATCGCACGGTCCGGACCGAAGGCCTGTAGGCAGGTCTCGACATAGGGGCGCCAGCGTGTCGCAAGATCAGGGCTGGCGGCGCGGCCGGCGGTCATGCCCACCGGCCGGCCGATATTCATGCCAAGCCCGCCCAGCTTCACGAGGACATTGGGCCTTTCCGCCAGGCGGGCGATCCGCCCTGCCCAGTCTGCCCGCGCCTCTTCGGCCCGGTTCGCCCAGACGCCCTGGCTTTCCGGTGTGCCCATATGATCGAGGATGATGGCGAGATCGGGCACCGCATCGGCCAGAGCGATCAGTTCGTCCAGTTGCGTGTGGAGGCACCAGACGTCGAGGCTGAGGCCCATCGCGGCCAGGACGCGCGCACCGGCATGGAAGGCGGGATCGGCCAATATGCCTCTCCCGGCGGGATTGGTGGGTGTCCCGAAAAGCGGTGCCTCGCTCCAGGCCGTGCTGTTGCGCACACCCCGGAAACGCTCGCCCGCCGCAGCGACATGCGCCTCCAGCACTGGCCGGACCGCATTGCCGAGGCGCAGATCGACATTGCCCACGATGCGATGGGCGATATGCACGGGGCCATAATGGCCGCTGGCGCTCATCGCCGCCATGCCATTGGCAAACTCCGTCTCGCCAAGCGAGCGATAGGCACCCTCACCTTCGCATCGATACATGGCATGGCAATCGACGAAGATGCTGTGGGTGATATTGTGGCCGCTCGCGGCAATCTCCGCCGCAGCCTCGTGGAGGAGAAAGCGTTGAGGCGCCTGCAACGCGCCGGACGCGGGCATGATCTCCCACAGATGCAGATGCGGATCGATGATCGGGCGCCCCGGATCGATCGCCGTTTCTTCAGGAACCGGTTCGGCCATGATCGTCAGCCAAGTACCGCGCCGCCATCGGCGACGAGCGTGTGGCCGGTCACATAAGAGGCGCCGGGCGAGCAGAGCCAGATGGCCGCTTCCGACACCTCCTCCGGTTCGGCAAGGCGGCCGAGCTTGGCGCGGGCTGCCAGCATCTCGGCATGTTGCGGTATCTCCTTCGCCGTCTCACGCAAGGCCGGTGTCCACATGGAGCCAGGTCCCACGGCATTCACGCGGATGCCGCTCGCACCATAGTCGATGGCCGCGCATTTGGTCATGCCATAGGTCATCTGCTTGGCGCCCAGATACCAGGCGAGGCCCGGGACGGAACTATGCTCGTTCCCGGAGCCTATGTTGACGATGGCGCCGCCCCCACGCTCCAGCATCGCCCTGATCTCATATTTCATGTAGAGGAAAACGCCTGTCACATTGACTGCAAGGGCACGGTCCCAGTCGTCCTCGTCAATGTCGGCAAGAGGCGTGCGACCGATATTGCAGACTGCATTGTTGATAGCGCAGTCAAGCCCGCCGAAGGTCGTGACGGTCTCCTCCACCATGCGCCTGATGTCCGCCGCCTTGCCCACATCGGCTTCGACGAACGCTGCCTCTCCGCCCTGCGCGCGGATGAGTTCCACGGTCTCATGGCCGTCGGCAGGGTTCAGGTCGACCACCACGACCCTGGCCCCTTCCCGCGCGAAAATCTGCGCGCAGGCCCGGCCGAGGCCGCGCCCGGATCCCGTCACCAGCGCAACCTTTCCCGTCAGTCCAGCCATCCTTCCCTCTCCTTTTATCGACGAATCGTCTTTTCATATGAGACACAAAAATCACGCCAGCGCCATCAGCCATAGGCCATTCATTTTATATTGTTGGTGCAACATCGCGAGAGCGAATGACTAGCCACATCAGTTCGTCTCATTATAAGAGACGTTTTGAAAGGAAGTCCGTTGCCCGTTATACCGAGCCAATCCGGGACACGCCTCTTGAGAGTGCTGGAGGGGATTGCGCGCCAGCAGGCGATAGGCGTCAGGTCGCTGGCACGGCACCTCGATGACGATAAAAGCGCAGTCCAGCGGGCCATCAACATACTCGCGACAGAAGGCTGGATCGGACGCGACAGAGATGGGAAATGGCAGATAACGCCGCGCATCCTCGCCATTGCTGATGCGGCCTTCGGCGGCTATGCACTGAAACACCGCGCCCGTCCCACATTGGAAACGCTTCGCGACGTCTGCGGCGAGACTGTGACCATTGTCCTGCGCGAAGAACAGCGCTTCGTCATTGCCGACGTCATGGAAGGCCCGGCGATCCTGCGGGTCGTGCCGCCGGTGGGCGCCCCGGCCGATCTGGAACGCAGCGCCTCCGGACGGGCCATGATCGCATGCCTTCCAGCCTGCGAGCAGACGCAATGGCTTGGCCGTGCACCGGACGCGGAACTCCTTGATCACTATGCAGAGGCGCGGACACGCGGCTACGCGATCAGCGACCGGGAAACCGATCCCGGCGCCGTTGCGGTCGGCGCAGCCATATTTGACGCCGACGGCCGGCCATGCGGTGCGGTTTCCGTGATCGCCCCCCATGACCGCCTCAGCCTGGATCGCCGCGAGACCATCGGCCAGCTTGTCGTCCGGGCCGCGCGCGATTTGTCGCTCGGTCAATTCCATTCGGACGGCCGGAGCTACCGCGAGCCGAAAGCATAGCGCAGGTTGGTGCCGAACTCGGTGGGCGGCGTGTAGGTTATCTCACGATAGGTGCTGGCCCCCGCCTGGCTCCCCAGCAATGTCGCATAGGACGTGATGAGCGGTGAGCTTGTCCGGCTCAGGACGCGTTTGGTGCCGGTCAGATTCTTGCCCCCTTGGAATGGCGAACGCCGACAGAGGCATTGAACAGGGCATAGGCGCCAATATTGTCGTTCATATTAGACAGAGCGTTCTGGGAAGCGCCGTTGCCATCATCCTTGACGGGCGGCGGCGTCGCAAGACCCGGCATATCCTGGGACAAGACCGAGGTGGCTGCACAGCAAAGCCCAGCCAGCCCCAGGGGCATCAACCATGTCGCTCTCGACATTCCTTCTCTCCCTTTTTCCCGTTTCTTAGGTAATTGCAGGTCTCCGTCGGCGCGCTACCGCGCACCCTCGCCGTTCAAGCAGGCAGCCCGATCGCCTGGCGCAGGAAAGCGATCTGCTCTTCCAGCATCTCCCGTGCCTCGGGCGCCTCATGCGGCATGCCATGGGGCATCGCCTCCCAGACATGCAGGTCCGCCCGAACCCCTGCGCGACGCATCGCCCGGTGGACCAGCACGGTACTCGACAGCAGAAGGTCGCGCGTACCGGTCGTGAGGATGGTGGGCGGAAAGCCCGCATAGTCGGCAAAGGCGGGCGAGATGAGCGGATCGGACAGATCGTGCCCCCTGGCGAACAGGGTCACGAGATCTTCCGACCTTTCCTTCAGGATCGGATCGACACCCGCATTGGTGTAAAAACTGTCGCCGGTCTGCGTCATGTCCGAGAAGGGCGAATGGAGAGCCAGCGCCCCCGGCATGGGCAGGCCCATGTCCCGCGCCTTCAGGAGGCAGATCAGCGCAAGATTGGCCCCCGCCGATCCGCCATAGAACGCGATCTTGCCCGGCTCATAGCGGGCAAGCATCCACCGATAGGCTTCAACGGCATCCTCCAGCGCGGCCGGATAGGGATGATCGGGCGGCATGCGATAATCGAGCGAGACATTGCGGATACCCGATGCGCAGGCAATCTGCGCGGCCGCCAACTTCGCGGCTTCGCCGCCGCCAACGATATAGGCGCCGCCATGAATGTAGAGGACGGCCCGGTCCGCCGCCGCCGGGTCGGCCTCTTCCGCCACCACATCATAGAGCGATGCGGAGGATAGCGCATGCGTCGTGCAATCGAAACGAAGGTTCGCCGTCCGCGCCCGCAGCGCCTGCACCATGCCCTCCTCATTAAGGGCAATATAGCGCCGCCATCCGTCCAGATCCTCAAGGGCCGGATACTGGATTGCGGACTTGAAAAGCGGACTGTTGAGGAAATCCTGCGCCTCTCGGCTGATATGGCGCGGCAGGGGTATGCGCCGTTCGGGAATGACCTGCTCCGGCAACGTCACCTCGGTATCCATGCTGTCCTCCCTCATGGTCAGCGTTCCGCGCCGACTCTGCTATCACCCTGTTAGCATCATGGGCGAGGATGTTGTCAAGCTGTTAGCATCGCCTGTATGAGCGAGGCAGGCGAGCAAAGGAGTGAGTGTGGCACCTCGACGTGGCGTACAGACATCGGAAACGCGTGCCGCCTTGATCGAAGCGGCGGAGCGCATCCTGACCGAGGAGGGATGCGCCGCCCTCACGGCCGGGAAACTGGCGCAATGCGTGGGCCTCAGCAGGCTCAGCGTGCACTATTATTTCGGAACTATCGATGAGTTGATCGTTGCGGTCCTCGACCGGCGCGGAGACATACTCCATGCGGAAATTGCCGATCTGCCCGAGCGCGCCAATCCCCTTCGCGCCGCCTGGGAGCGTCGAGCACGAGCGACGACATTCACGTTCGAGATCATGGTCCTCGGCTTGCGGCGGCCGCTTGTGAAAGAAGCGCTGCACCGGCATTTGCTCGCACTTCGATCCTCCTTTTCACGGTCGATCAAAGGCTTTTTCGAACGTGTCGGCACTCCTCCTCCGTTGGAGCCGGATGCCATGGCTACGGCCTTTCTTGCAGTCTCGCAGGCCATCACCATGGATATATCGATGGGTATCGACACCGGACATCGCGCCCTGGTCCAAACGGTGGAGACATGGCTGGATGTTATGGACGGCCTGACCTCCGAAGCTACGCAGGCATAAGCCGGCAGCCGGTTTTCTCACGATCGGGCCGATCCGGCGCGTCCAGACTTGTTTCGATTCCGACCTTTGTCAGATCGTCAAACCCGTTAAACCCGACCCGATAGCAGACGTTCGTCCGCACGCCGATGTGCGCAACTCCTATTATTCCCCCGTTCAGCAACGGGCTGCCATAACATTGCACCTCGGGGCCAGTCCCGAAGCAAAGAAACACGCGCCATGGGGGGACGCGGCACAAATCGGTTTGGGAAATGGGATATGTTCGTCAGGTTCCTAAGCAGCGTCTGCCTCGTTCTGGCCGCCACGAACGCCCATGCCGCTTCCGCGACCGATCAGGTCCGCCTTCTGCAGCGCCTGACCTGGGGTGTCGATGCGACCAGCGCCCGCGACCTTGCCGGCAAGGGGGAGAATGGCTGGCTGGAAGCACAGTTGCGCCCCGGTCCCTTGCCCCTCCCCGACGCAGCCCAGCATCAGATCGATGCAATGCGCATCACGCAGGAACCGCTGGCCCGGATCGTCGTGGAGATGAACGCGCAACGCAAGGCCGCGGACGCCCTGACCGATCCCGACCAGAAAAAGGCCGCGCGCACCGCCTATAACAAGGCGATGGACGAACTCCTGCACGAGGCGCAGGCGCGTTCGCTGCTGCGGGATCTCTATGCGCCGGACCAGTTGCGCGCGCAGATGACATGGTTCTGGTTCAACCATTTCAACGTGCAAGCAGGCAAGCGCGACATTCGCGCGATGGTCGGCGATTATGAGGATCAGGCAATCCGGCCGCATGCGCTGGGGCGCTTCCGCGATCTGCTGGAGGCCACGCTGCGCCATCCCGCGATGCTGCGCTATCTCGACAATGACCAGAACGCCGCGAAGCACGTCAACGAGAATTACGCCCGCGAGATCATGGAGCTGCACAGCATGGGCGTCGGCTCCGGCTATACGCAGAAGGACGTGCAGGAGCTGGCGCGCATCCTGACCGGTGTCGGCGTCGACCTCAATCCCGATCCGCCCAGGCTGCGTCCACAATTGCAGCCGCTCCTCCTTCGCGCGGGCCTGTTCACCTTCAACCCTGCGCGCCATGATTTCGGGGACAAGATGTTCCTCGGCCATGTCATCCATGGCAGCGGTTTCGGTGAAGTGGAACAGGCGCTGGACCTGATCGCCGCCTCGCCCGCGACGGCGCATCATGTCTCCCGGGAGATCGCTACCTATTTCGTCGGCGACACTCCGCCTCCCGCTTTGGTCGATCGCCTAGCCGCGACCTTCCGTCGCAGCGACGGCGACATCGCCGCGGTGCTGCGCACGCTGTTCCATTCGGCGGAGTTCCGCGCCTCGCTCGGCCAGAGCTTCAAGGACCCCGTGCATTACGCCGTGTCGGCAGTCCAGCTGGCCTATGGCGACCGGGTGATCCTCAACACCGATCCGCTGTCGGGCTGGCTCCAGCGCATGGGTGAGGGGCTGTTCACCCATGAAACGCCGGACGGCTATGCGCTGCAATCCGCCAGTTGGTCCGGCCCCGGCCAGATGGAAACCCGCTTCGAGATCGCGCAAGCCATTGGCAAAGGTTCGGCGGCCCTGTTCAAGCCGCGTGACGGCGGCGTGCCCGAGCAGCCCGCCTCCCCGCAGATCCAGAATGCGCCGTTCTTCCAATCGCTCCAGCAGCAGCTCGGCCCGAAGACGATGCAGGCGCTGGCGCAGGCGGCATCGCCGCAGGAGTGGAACACGCTCTATTTGTCCTCCCCCGAATTCATGCGCCGCTGAGGAGACACGCCATGCGCCGCCGAGACCTCCTGAAAGCCGCCGGGCTCACCCTGCCCCTGATCGTCGCCGGACGCGCGCTCGCCGCGCCGAGCGCGGGCGGAAGCCGGCTATTGCTGGTGTTCCTGCGCGGCGCCTATGACGCCGCCAATATCATCGCGCCGGTGGGCAGCGATTTCTATCATGCGGCCCGGCCGACGCTCGGCCTCGCCCGGCCGGACCCGGCCAATCCAGACGCAGCCCTGCCACTCGATGCCGACTGGGGGCTTCACCCTGCGCTGAAGGACAGCATCTACCCGCTCTGGCAGGCGCGGCAGATCGCCTTCGTCCCCTTTGCCGGCACCGACGACATGAGCCGCAGCCATTTCGAGACGCAGGATACGATCGAGCTGGGCCAGCCGCTCGCGGGCACGCGCAATTTTCGTTCCGGCTTCATGGCGCGGCTGGCCGACGCGCTCGGCCCCGACCGGCCCATCGCCTTTTCCGACCAGGTGCCGCTCTGCTTTCAAGGGGCAGCCGCGCAGGCAGTGCCCAATATCGCGATCGCCGGCAATCTCAAGCCCGGCATCGGCCATCGCCAGGCGGGGCTGATCCAGTCCATGTATGAAGGGGATGCCGCCCTCTCCCGTTCCGTCGCGGAAGGCTTCGCCACGCGGGAGGCGGTATTCGCCTCGCTCGCCGACGAGATGACGCAGGCGAGCCGGGGCGCGGTCACTCCCAAGGGGTTCGAGCTGGCGGCGCGGCGCATCGGCCGACTGATGCGCGACCAATATAATCTCGCCTTCGTCGACGTCGGCGGATGGGACACGCATGTCAACCAGGGCGGTGCGCAGGGCTATCTCGCCGGACGCATCGGCGAGCTGGGACGCGGCCTCGCGGGTTTCGTCGACGAGATCGGGCCGGATGCCTGGCGCGACACGACGGTCGTGGTTGTTTCCGAATTCGGCCGCACCTTCCGCGAGAATGGCGACAAGGGCACCGACCATGGACATGGCAGCGTTTATTGGGTGATGGGCGGCGGCGTGCGCGGCGGCCGCCTGACCGGACCGCAGGTGAACATCGCGCCGGAAACGCTCAACCAGCAGCGCGACCTGCCCGTCCTGACCGATTATCGCGGCCTCATCGGCGGCATCATCCAGCGGCAATATGGATTGAATGCTCGTTCCCTCGAATCGGTTTTTCCCGGCAACAAGCCAGCGACTCTCGACCTGCTATGAATAAGCCAAGCCTGGAGATGGTCACGACCGCCCATGTCGGCCGTTCGCGGGCTAATTCGATCTTCCCGAAAGCCGACCATGCCGATCCGGTCATTCGACATCCCCGGCAAGGCGCTCAAATATCCGCAGTCAGGGACAGCGCCACCCGGCGTCCCGGCATCAGCGTGAAGCCCCCACCGCTCGACACCTTCCAGCCGAAAGTATCGGTGATGTTTTTCACCTGAAGCCGCAGCATCGTGGGAACGCGGCCAACCTTCATGCGATAGCGCGCGCCCAGGTTGACGATCGTCCGGGCGGGAAGTTCAAGCGTGGAGGCCGCGTTAGCGACCCGCCGTCCCTCATGGGTGACATGAGTGTCGATGGAGAAGCCCGGCAGGGCCGGTATACGATAATCGGCCGTCACGTCGACCAGCAGGCCGGTCCGGCCGATCGGGCGTTCACCCAGACGGCCGTCCTCCACGGCCTGACCGCTCACGCGGGGACGCAGCACAACGGCGCCCGCCACGATGCTGAGCCCCGTCAGCGGCCGGCCGGAAAGCGACGCCTCGATGCCGCGATGAACGACGTCGCCCAGTTGCCGGAACATGCCGTCTGTCCGGTCGATCTCGAAATAGGGTTTGGAGATGTCGAAGGCGGCAGCGACCAGATTCCACGATCCCGGAAACGCGTAGCTGAAGCCGAATTCATATTGGCGGGTCCGCAGCGCCGGGAGCGCCGCGAAGCGGTTGACCGCATTGGCGGGCGCGATGCCGTTTTCCTCCAGCCCCCGCGTCGCGGCCGCATAGAGGGTGAATCTTTTCGTCGGGGTCACGGCAAAGGCCGCGTTCCACAGCCAGGGATTGTCACGGTCTTCCGTGACGGGCAGCCCGGGCTGCGCCACCGACTTGCGGTAATCGCTGCGCGTCAGGCCCAGATTGATCTCCACGATGCCGGGCCAGCGCATCTCATAGCCTATGGCATAGCTGGTCTGGCGCACTTCGTCCCGCGTCAGCGGCGCGGAAGGAAATGGCGGCTTTGCGATGGGCACAGGCACTTCAAGCCGCGCCGGTCCCAGATCGATGAGCGAAAAGCCGCCATAATCCGTGTCCACGGCACGGCCGCGCAAGGCCACCAGCAGCCTGTGCCGCCGCACGCCTTCCGCAAAGGCCCGGCTCAAGCGGATTTCCCCCGATGTCGATGCCGCGCGCTGATCGTTGCCGAGGACGACATAGGACCGGGCGGCGCCGTCCCGCCCTACTCCGGTGAAATAGGGCGAGGCATAATCGTCGCGCGTGAAGCGGCTGTTGAAGACACCGCCCGCCACTTGCCACGCACCCAGATCCGCCTTGACGATCCCGCCCAGCGCCTGGCTGTGGCCGCGCCAGTCCGCCCAGCCCTGCGACAGGTAGCGGCGGCGCTCCACCTCCGGCGGCAGGATATTGCCGTTGGTGTAGATGACCGGCTCCTGCTCCTCGTCACCGAAATCATAGCGGCCGAAAAAGCCCGTCATCTCGACGGCATCGACCGGACGCCAGCGGGCGACGCCCCCATAGCTGACGAACCAGCCGCCCCCGCCATAGACATATTCATCGTCATAGAGGCCCAGGTCGAGATTGACGCCGAGCCGTTCCGTGACGGGCAGCGCCGCGTCGACCACGAAGTCGGTGCCGAGATAGTCGCCGCTGTTGAGCTGGACACTGACGACCGGCTTTTTCCCTGCACGGCGAAGGTCGAGGTCGACAATGCCGGTGGGGGCGGGAAAGGGATAGCCGAAGGCCGTCATGCCCAGGCGCACGGTCGATCCGCGCACGATGGTGTTGGTCACGGAGGCTTGCCGGTCGAAATAAACGCCCTCGATCCGGTTATTGCCTGCCGCGGTCGCACTGAAGCCGCGCACCTCGCCGCTCGCATAGATACCGATGGATTCGCTGCCGACGCTCTTGCCAAAGCCATCCTCCGCCTCGCGCGAGGCATTTTCCTCGGTCCGCTGCGCCTCCGCAGGCATGACCCAGGCACCCATGCCGAGGCACAGGGCCGCACCGATCCCCCTCACAGAGACACCGCGATACGGCCGCGAATGGTCCGGGGCGCGCCGGGCGTGATCCAGACGTCGCTATAGCTGCTTTCGATATAATAGCGGTCGAACAGGTTCTCCGCATCCAGATGCGCGACGATCCCCTTTGTTATCCGATAGGAGAGATTGAGCCGCGCAGTAGCATAGCCCGGCAGGCGAAAGCCGCTCGCGATATCGTCGCCGGGACGTTCTCCCACAAAGACGAGGCCCCCGCCAACGCCGATCGATCCCGCCTCCCGGCCGTTCGATTGCCAATGGCCCTGGACAGCGCCGCTATGCTTCGGGATATTGGACAGGCGGCTGCCGGTGAGACCGGGCCGCGTGTCGGCCACGACCTTCGCATCGGTATAAGCATAAACGGCGGTCAGCATGAAGCGCTCGCCCAGCGCGAAATTGATGTCGGCCTCCACGCCCTCGCTGCGGGCACGGCCGGTGGCGATGCTGAACCCGGCATTGGCCGGGTCAGTGACCAGCACATTATCCTTGGTGATGTGGAACCAGGAGACAGTGCCGGTCAGCCGCTTGGCGAGCAGAGCGAATTTGACGCCCGCTTCCCATGCCTCGCCCCGTTCGGGCGCAAAGGGATTGGAGGCCGCGTCCGTGCCTTGATTGAAGCGGAAGGACCGACCCCAGCTCACATAAGCGGATAAGCGCTCGCTCGGCGCATAGGTGAAGGCGGCGCGGGGACTTGTCACGGAGGGCGACTGGCGATCCGTGCGGTCGTTGCGGTAATTGATATTGTCCTGCCGTATCCAGTCATGGCGGAGACCCAATAGCAGGGAGAAGCGGTCATTGAGGGTCAGGAGATCCTGCGCATACAGGCTCTCCCCGTGCAGCTTCTCCAACAGGTCCTGATTGAGCGGCGCGACAGGCTTTGCCTGACCATAGACCGGGTTGAAGATGTCTATATCATAAGGCGAGGCGGCCGTCGGGCTGAAGCGATAGAATATCCGCCTCTGGTCATAGGCGAAAGCGTCTGCGCCCAGGCGGAGCTGGTGATCGATGCCGAGCGCACGCCACTTGGCGCTCAGTTCCAGACGACCCGAAATATCCTGCCAGTCATAATCGTGGATGCGCAACTGGCGACGCAGCCGCGTGCCGACCAGCGTCCCATTATGCGTCGACTGTCCCCGCAACGAGCCATCGCGATATTGCACGCCGCCCTCGATCATCAGGCCGCGGCCCAGATCGGCATAGACCGTTCCCTGATGCTGGAACGTCTCCTGCCGGATCTGCCCGTCATTTGGCTCGCCCAGGAAGCGCTCGCGCGGCAGTGCCCTGGCATCGCCGCCAAAGGCGACAAGCCCCCGGTCATGAGTGAAATGGACGAGATTATATTCGAACTGATAGAGGAAGCGCACGCTGTCCGAGAGGCGCCAGGCCAGCGACGGCGCCAGCAGCAGCCGGTCCGTCCGGTTGAAATCTCGGAAACTGTCCCCGTCCTGGTAAACGCCAATGAAACGGGTCGACAGGTCTCCGCCGATCGGGCCGCCCGCATCGACGGACCCGCGCCAAGTCGAAAAGCTGCCATAGGAAAGCTCACCTGCCGCGTGGCGCCGGTCCAACGGCGCCTTGGTCACGATGTTGATCGAACCGCCCGGCTCCCCCTTGCCGGACAGCGCGGAAGCCGGCCCTTTCAATATCTGGAAGCTCTCCACCGTCGCCACGTCCCGGCGGGCGTTGAAGCCGCGATTGGCGGTGAAGCGGTTGATGAGAAGGTCCGGCCCCTGATTAATGTCGCCCGCAAAGCCCCGGATCGCATAGCTATCCCACGCTCCGCCAAAGCTGTTCTGCCGCGACATGCCGCCCGCCAGGTCGAAGAGTTGCGACAGGTCGGTGAAGCCCGCCTGCTCGATCAGCCGGTCGTCCAGCAGGCGGACATTCTGGGGCAACAGGATCGGGTCCACCGACAGGCCGTTGATGCTGGCATTGGCCGCACGCACGCCCGTGACGACGATCTGCTCCTCATTCTCTCTGTCGGCATCCATCTCCCCTTCCGCCCCAAAGGCAATTCCCGGCGCCGCCAAGGCACCCATGACGACCATGCGCATCAACGCACTCATTTGCTTCCCCCTGAATGATATGATGTATCATTCCTAGAAATCCCGATCCGATCCGTCAATGATATGTTGTAACATTTCTATTGACCGGGAGGATTTTGAGCGGCCACAATGGGACATTCCAAGGAGAAACCGATGCCCGCATCCACCGCGACGCCCATCGCGCTGACCAACGTCGAGCTGTCCTATGGTCAGCATCGCGTGCTCGACCGCCTCTCGCTGAGTGTGCCTGCAGGCCATGTCTATGCCTTGCTGGGCGGCAACGGCGCGGGCAAATCGACCACCCTGTCGGTCCTGCTCGGCTTTGCGAAGCCCGACGCCGGGGCCGTACGCGTGGCGGACATCGATCCCGGCGCGCAGGCGGACGCGGCGCGGCGGCGCATCGCCTATCTGCCGGAGAATGTGGCCCTCTACGAACATCTCTCCGCGACCGAGAATGCGGACTATTTGCTGGCCCTGTCAGGCGAGCCCAAGGACCGCGCCGCCATCACGGCCGCCTTCACCGCCGCTGGACTTCAGGAACGGGCCTGGGACCAGCGGCTGGGCGGCTTTTCCAAGGGGATGCGGCAGAAGGTGGCGATCGCGGTCGCGCTCCTGCGCGAAGTGCCGGTGTTGCTGCTCGACGAACCTACCTCCGGCCTCGACCCGCGCGCGACAACCGATTTCAACCGCCTGCTGGCTGCCGTGCGCGAACGCGGGACGGCGGTGCTGATGGTGACCCACGACCTGTTGAGCGCCGCGGAAGTCGCCGACAGCATCGGTTTCCTCGACAAGGGGCGGATCATCGACAGGGTGACCGCCGAGGGGCCTGACCGCTTCGACCTGCGCGCGCTGCACGCCCGCTTCGCCGCGGATACCGCGGCAGGGGTGGACGCATGAATGCCGCCTGGCTGATCGCGCGGGACGAGCTTCGCCTGATGCGCCGCAACCGGGTGGCGGTGATCGCCTTCACCCTGCTCGTCCTCCTGACGCTGGCTGCGGTTGTCACGTCCTGGAGCCATCAGCGGGCCATCGCGGAATTGCGCGCCCGGCATCAGCAGGCGGCCGAGCAGGCTTTCGACGCGCAGCCCGACCGGCATCCGCACCGCGTCGTCCATTATGGCCATTTCATCTTCCGCCCACTCGGTCCGCTTGCCGCCTTCGATCCCGGCGTCGATCCGTTCACGGGCAGCAGCATGTTCCTGGAGGGGCACCGGCAGAACACCGCCAATTTCGGCGACGTGCAGCAAAGCTCGCTGCTGATCCGCTTCGGGCAACTCACCCCCGCCTTCGTCCTTCAGTCGCTCGCGCCGCTGCTGCTGATCTTCCTGGGCTATGGCGCTGTCGCGCGCGAGCGGGAACGCGGCACCCTGCGGCCGCTGATGCTGCAAGGCGCGTCCCGCGCCGGGATCGTGACGGGAAAGCTGGCGGCGCTGGGCCTCGTGGCGCTGCTGGCGGGGCTTCCCGCGATGATCGGTTTCCTGCTGATCGCGGGGCAGCCGGGCGCACTGGCTGCGCCGATGGCCATGATCGCGCTTGGCTATGCGGCGTATCTGGCGCTCTGGACCGTATTGATCGTGCTGGTCTCGGCCGTCGCCCGGCGCAGCCGCGACGCCCTCCTTGCGCTGCTCGCGCTCTGGGTCGTGATGATCGTCCTCCTGCCCCGGCTCGCGCCGGACATGGCAAGCGCCGCCTATCCTCTTTCCAACAGGCTCCAGACGGACATCGCCATTGCGCGCGACCTGCGCCGGATGGGCGACAGCCATAATCCGGACGATCCCTATTTCGCCCGTTTCAAGCAATCGGTCCTCGACCGCTACGGCGTGAAACGGATCGAGGACCTGCCCGTCAACTATAAGGGGCTGCTCGGCATGGAGGGGGAGCGCATGACGACACAGCTCTTCAACCGCTATACCGGCGAAAGCTATGATGCGCAGGAACGGCAGAACAGGCTGGTGCGCAGCATCGGCATCGCCAGCCCGGCCATCGCGCTGCGCGCCCTGTCGATGGCGGCGGCAGGCACGGACTTCGCCGCACACCGCCGCTTCCTGGAGCAGGCCGAAGCCTATCGCTACGATCTCGTCCAGCGGTTGAACCGCTTGCAGGCGAACGCGGTCAGCTATGCCGACGATACCGCCGAGGACAGCGACGCCGACCGGCGCAAGCGCGTGTCGGGCGCCAATTGGCACAAGATGCCGGACTTCGCTTTCCAGGGACCCACCGGCGCCGCGCTGGCCGGAGCCGCCCTGCCCGGCCTCGGCATCGTGATTGGCTGGCTGGCGGTTGCCCTCCTCCTCCTCCTTGCCACCGTGACGCGCCGCCTCGGAGTCCGCTGATGACCATCTGGATGCATGAACTGCGGCTGTTGCTGCGCGCCCGTCTCGCCCTGCTCGCCCTCCTTCTCCTGCCCGCGCTGACGATCGTCGCGATTGGCATGGGAATGGCGGAGATCAGGCGGCAGACCGATGCCATCGCCGCGATCGCCGCGCCGCAGGCCGAGGATATCGCCGCCATCGCCGCCTGGGTGGACAAGAGCAAGGACCCCGGCAGCGCGGGCTATTACAGCTTTCACCCAACCTGGGACGCGCCGTCTCCGCTCGCCTTTGCGGCCATAGGGATGCGGGATGTCTCGCCCTATATCCACCGTGTCCGCGCGCTGGGCCTGGAAGCGCAGATCTATGACGGCGACATCTTCAACCCCGAACTCGCATTGCCGGGACGGTTCGACTTCGCATTCGTGCTGGTGTTCCTGGCGCCCCTCTTCGTGATCGCCTTGTTCCACGATCTCGTCTCGGGCGAACGCGAAACGGGACGCGCGCGGATGCTGGGCGCCTTGCCGAGCGCGCGCCGATTGTGGCTGCGGCGCGGTGTCCTGCGGTTCGCGCTGCTCTTCGCCGGCCTGGGCATGCCCTTTGCGGGGGCGGCCCTCTATTCGGGCGCTCCACCAGGGACGATTGCCGCCATCCTGATTGTGACTGCCGCCTATCTCCTGTTCTGGATTGCGCTGACGTCACTTGTTGCGCGCATGGGCTGGAGTTCGGCCGCCAATGCCGCGACGCTGGCCGCCTGCTGGCTGGTGCTCGTCCTTGTGCTGCCGACGCTGGCCCATGTCGTCATCAACCGTGCCGTTCCGGTCGATCAGGGGGCCGAGATCGCGCTGGCGCAGCGGGAGATGGTCAACCGTGCCTGGGACATTCCGCGCGAAGAGACCATGCGCCGCTTCTACGCCAGCAATCCGCAATGGTCGGACTCGCCGCCGCTTCCCCCGCGGTTCCACTATAAATGGTATTTCGCCTTCCATGAGGTGGGGGACGAAAGCGTCGCCGCGCGCGTCCGCGCCTACCGCTCGGGTCTGGAGCGGCGGGACGCGGCGGCGCGGAACCTCGGCTGGATATTGCCGTCGGTGGGAGTCCAGAGCCTGCTCACCCGGCTTGCGAACACCGACCTGCAGGCGCAACTGGCCTATCAGGATCGCATCCGGGCGTATCACTGGCGCCTGCGGCGGTTCTATTATGGCTATCTGTTCCGGGACCGGCCTTTCGGCGCTGCCGACTTCTCCTTGGCGCCGCGTTTTTGACAGCCCTTTTCAGCCGTTCAGCCGCCGCCGGATTTTGGATGGCGGCCAGCCCGATGTCTCGATTTTTCGAACTGCACAGCCCGCTTCTCTGCCGTGACCGAATAACTCGGACCAAACTCCGCAGAGTCACAAGGTAAGGCTGGCCGGTAAAGCCGCGTGGACATCACGCATGTCTCGACCCGTCGCGGCCGGGCGACGAGACGGATCTTGCGGAAATCCATCGCCGGGCGCGGGAAGCATGGTCCCGCCATGCTCCCCTTGCCGTTTCCACCGGGCTCCGCTCCTGCTCCCCCTTGGTATCCGCCCCGGAATATGGAATGGAGGGCGCCCCCGCCGCATGGGGAGGCCAAAAAGGGGTGATGCCGCGGTGCCGTCAGTGAAGAAACAGGCCGATCCGGAGGAGGCGCCCTCCTCCAACCGCTTGCTGAATGCCGTGATCGCGACCTGGGCCGAGCGGGGCCATGCCGCCATTTCCGCGCGGGGCCTGTCCCAGGCGACAGGCCTGCCCACCTCCAGCATCTATCATCATTTCGGCAGCCTCGATCAATTGCTGCTGGAGGCGCAGGCAAGGGCGCTTGAGGAGGCCGAACGCTGGTGCGCCCGCCAGCTCGACCTGATCGCGAATGCCCCCGCCGACGCGCCCGACGCCTTTCCCGCCCTTTTCGCCGCGCTCGTCGACGACTGGGCGCTGGAACGGCGGGAGCTCGGGCTGGCATGGCGCGAATGCCATTTGCTCGCCGCGCGCGATCCTCGCTACGGCCCGGCGATAGAAGGTTGGCGCGCGCTCTGGCCCCGTTTCTGGGAGGAAATCTGCGCCCGCAGCGGCCTGCCCGGCATGGGCGTCGCGTGCAGCCACCTGTTCGACGGCGAAAGCCTGCTCCACATGATGCAATGGCGCCGCCCCGTGGACCGCGCCTGCCTTGACGAGTTCGCACGCGGCTGGGGCCGCTGGCTGGGCGGCTCCCTGGCGCCGGAGGGACCGTGGCGCCGCTTCGCACGGCAGGAGGCGCTGGGCGCCCGCCCCCTCGTCCCGGAGCCGGAGGGCATTGCCGCCCGGATCGCCGCGGCCGCCGCCGATGTCATGGAGGAAGGCGGCGTCGCCAGCCTGACCCATCGCGCGGTGGCGCAGCGGGCCGGCCTGACGCTCGGCACCATCGCCTATCATTACCGGACCAGCGCAGATCTCGTCCGCAGCACGTTCGAGATGCTTTACAGCCGCATCACCCGCAGGCCCTCGCGCGGTTCCATCGACCCATCGCAGCGGGCGAGCGATCTGCAAGATGCCCGTCCCCTGCTGTACGCCATGGAAGAACTGGTCGTCGCCGTCGCCAGGGACCCCGCCTATGCGCCCTTCATCCCCCAGCTTCGCTATCTGCGCGGACGCAGCAGCGGACCGATCCTCCAGTCCATGCTCGGCACGGACCGGGAGGTCTCCCCGCTCGACGCCGCGCTCTATTCCAGTTTCCTGGCGGGACAGGGCCGCGCCCTCTCGGGCCGGACGGAGGAGGAGGCAAACATCGTCATGGCCGACAGCGCCGGGCGTCTGATCGAGCGCCTTGGGACTGGATGATCCCGCCCATATTTCGATAGTATTCACTATCTATCGATGATAATCCCTGCCCATGATCGAATTGGGCATTGAACGACTATGCGTGTTCGGCATGCCGCCGGTCCCTTTTGTCGAGCTGGCGGCGGACCTTGGCTGTGCCTGCATCGGCATCGGGCTGAAAGCGATGCGCCATTATAATCCGCACGGCTATCCCGACTGGTCCCTGCGTGACGATCCCCTGCTCCGGCGGGAATTGCTCGCGGCGATGCGCGATCTGGGCGTGGGCATCGCCCTGCTGGAGGGTTTCGGCCTCGTGCCCGGCGGGAATGTGCGCGATCAGGAGGCCGATCTCGACCTGCTATGCGAATTGCGGGGCAAGCGCATCAATGCAGCGAGCATGGACCGGGACCGCAACCGCAGCTTCGACGGCTTCGCCCTCCTCGCCGACATGGCGGGCGAACGCGGGCTCGAGGTGGTGATCGAGATCGGCCCCGGTCCCGTGCGCACCCTGCCGGATGCGCTGGCGGCGGTGCGTCACGTGGGCCGCCCCAATTTCCGGCTGCTGATCGACAGCATGCATTTCTTCCGCTTCGGCGGCAGCGTGGCTGCGCTGGAGACGATCGACCCGCGCCTCATCGGCTATGTGCAGCTATGCGACGCCCCGCTCCAGTCCCCCTTCGCCTCCTATATGGAAGAGGCGCTGCATGAGCGCATGGTGCCCGGCCGGGGCGCGTTGCCGCTGGTCGATCTGCTGCGCCTGATGCCGCCCGACATTCCCGTCAGCGTCGAGGTGCCGCAGCGCTCGCTCGCGGAGGCGGGAATCGGCCCGCGCGAGCGTGTCGCCTCATGCCTCTTCGCGGCGCGCGGCCTGCTGCACCGGGCGGGACATTGCGTCCCCGCCTGATCAGCGCTTCAACCGCTCCGCATGCCAGCGCAGATGATCGGCCATGAAGGTGGAGATGAAATAATAGCTGTGGCCATAGCCCTCGCGCAGGTTGAGGGTCAACGCGATGCCCGCCTTGTCGCATGCGGCCTTGAGCAGTTCGGGGCGAAGCTGCGTTTCCAGGAATTCGTCCGCCAGCCCCTGGTCGACCAGCAGTTCGGCCGCCCTCGCCCCGTCCTCGATCAGGGCTACGGCGTCATGGCGGCGCCATGCCGATGCGTCGGCGCCGAGATAGCCGTTGAACGCCTTGATCCCGAACGGCACTTGTGACGGCGCCACGATCGGGGCCAGCGCGGAAATGGCCCTGAAGCGTCCGGGAAAGGTCAGGCCGATGGTCAGCGCGCCATGCCCGCCCATGCTGTGGCCCATGATCGACTGCCGGTCCGGATCGACCGGGAAATGTCCGGCCAGAACGGCGGGCAAATCCTCCGTCACATAGCTCCACATGCGGTAATTGCGGTCGAACGGCGCCTGCGTCGCATCGACGTAGAAGCCCGCGCCGAGGCCGAAATCATAGGCGCATTGCGCATCGTCCGGCACATGTTCGCCACGCGGGCTGGTGTCGGGCGCGACGAAGATCAGGCCCAGTTCGGCGCAGGCACGGCGAAACTCGCCCTTCTCCGTCACATTGGCATGGGTGCAGGTGAGGCCCGACAGATACCAGACCACCGGCAGGCGCGCGCCCTCCGCATGATCGGGAACGAAGACGGAGAAAACCATGTCGGTGCCCGTCGCGGCGGAGGCATGGGAATAGACGCCCTGCGTTCCGCCATGGCTGCGATAGGATGCGACGGTTTCGACCATGGAACCTCCTGAGACCGGATGAAGGACATGGCATCGAATCGCCGCCCTCCGCCCCGCCTCAGTGGCAAGCGGCGTCCCAGCGGGCAAGTGCGCTATCCGGCGGCGCGGTGCAGGAGGCCGGAAAGGCGCGGCCGCGCGGCCAGCGACAGCAGCAGCATGGCGACGCCATGCGCCACCAGGGTCAGCAGGGCGACGGCGGCGACCATCGGCGCGATGCGGCTGTCCGGTCCCATGAAGAGGGAGACGATGCCTGCAAAGGCGAGGTCCTTGTTCGGCACGATGGGCAGGCGGGACACCACCATGCGCGCCGCCATCAACAACATCCAGGACAATAGCGGCACTTCCGGCAGGGCCAGGTGCCAGGTCAGGCCGACCAGCGCCGTGCACAGCAGCGTGCGCCCGGTCTGGAAGGCCAGGATCGTGCCCATGCCGCCGTCCGGCGTGCGGACCCGGCGCCACGCGGCCAGCACGACCGGCACCGCGATCAGCGCACCCGCGACCGCCATCGTCCATCCGTCGAGCCGCGCGCCCGCTAGCTTCTGGACCGGTTGCCAGACGAGGATCAGGAGGATGACCGTGGCGATATTGTTGACGAGCGCGGATATGATGGCGAGGTCGCACACAGTGGCGAAGGCCTTGCGCGCATTGCCGATATGCTGTTGCAGCCACGCCGCGAAATAGGTGTCGCCCGCATAGCCGATGAGGAGGTTGTTGAGCGCCTGCTTGCGTACCAGCGGCGGAAACACGTCCCGCCCGGCGCCGATCAGGCGGCGCAATATCGAATATTCGGTGAACGGTTCCACCATCAGCCCGGCGACGAACACGATCCAGAAGGCGGGACCGGCCTGCCCCAGCATCAGCAGCGGCGCCATGCCCTGCTCATGCAGTTCCGCCACGATCACCGCCAATGCGGCGAGCGACAAGGCCACGCCCAGCCCGCCGACCAGCGGCCCCTGCAACCGGCGCAAGCGGGCACGCAAGCTGCCGCCGAACCCCTCCTCTCCCTGATCGGCTATGGCGCATATTCCCGGCATCGGTCCCTCGAACTTCCATCTTCCAGCTAGACGGTCCCGCCGCCGCCGATCCGCACATGCGGGGACAAGGACTTCGTTAAAAATTCGTTCCCGGCGATGTGCGGGTCCGCCGCGCCCGTGTCGTCTCTGCTTCGTAGTGGGTGGGGATAATGCCGTGCTGCTTGACCAAAGACCATATGATCTGAACGATGCGGAACCATGCGAGGACGTCCCCGCTTTCGCCTTCACCCCCGCGCGGCCGCGCTGGACGGTGGTGCTCCCCTTCTACAATGAGCGGGACTATCTGGCGATCAGCCTGGAAAGCCTGGCGGCGCAGACCATTCCCTTCCACCTCGTCCTGGTGGACAACAATTCCACGGACGGCAGCAGCGAGATCGCCCTGGCGCTGTGCCATCTGGGCGGCATCGGCGCGACCCTCCTGACCGAACGGCGTCCGGGCAAGGTTTCGGCGCTGCAATCGGGCATGGAGGCGACCACCTCCGAATTGGTCGCGACCTGCGATGCCGACACCATCTATCCCGCCGACTATCTGGAGCGCGCGGGCGCCCTGCTCGACCGCACCGGCGCCGTGGCGGCG
>JASGGS010000120.1:0-12584 GCA_047602685.1 Sphingobium sp. | reverse complement strand
CACCCTGCCCAAGGATGTTGCCTTCCATCCCGTGACGGATCGCCCGCTTCATGCGGACTTCCTGCGTGTGTCCGAACATGCCACCGTGCAGGTTAACGTGCCCGTCGCCTTCATCAACGATGACAAGGCCCCCGGCATCAAGAAGGGCGGCGTGCTCAACATCGTCATCCACGACCTGGGCCTGATCGTCGACGCGGCGGAAATCCCCGACGACGTTACGGTCGACCTGACCGGCCTCGACGTCGGCGCCTCCATCCACCTGAAGGACATCAAGCTCCCCAAGGGTGCCAAGGCGGCCGATCATGACGAGAACCTGACCATCGCGACCATCGTCGCGCCGTCCGCTCTCAAGAGCGCCGAAGGCGACAACGAGACCCCGGCGGCCGAGGGCGAGTAATCCGATATCCGTCACCCCGGGCCGCCATCGGCCCGGGGCGATGTTCCTTGTTTGCGGGAGCGGTTGAGGCGTGCAACTCTGGGTCGGCCTCGGCAATCCCGGTCCCGCCTATGCGCTGCACCGGCACAATGTCGGCTTCATGGCGCTGGACGTCATCGCGGACATGCACGGCTTCTCACCCTGGAAGAAGCAGTTCCAGGGATGGACGTCCGAAGGCCGCATCGGCCCGGAAAAGATCCTCCTCCTCAAGCCCGCCACCTTCATGAACGAAAGCGGCCGCTCGGTCGGCGAGGCCATGCGCTTCTACAAGCTGGCGGCGGAGGATGTGACCGTCCTGCACGACGAGCTCGACCTCGCCCCCATGAAGGTGAAGGTGAAGCGCGGCGGCGGCACGGCCGGACATAACGGCCTGCGCTCGACGGATGCGCATATCGGCAACGCCTTTCGCCGGGTGCGCATCGGCATCGGCCATCCGGGACACAAGGACCGGGTGACCGGCCATGTCCTCGGCAATTACCACAAGAGCGAGATGGACGCGCTGACCGACATGCTGGGCGCCATCGGCGCGGAAGCGGAATGGCTGGCGCGCGGCGACGATGCGCGCTTCATGAACGACGTGGCGATGCGGCTGGCCGACTGACCGCGCTCAGGCGGCTGCGCCCGCCTGTGCGGGCGCCCGCGTGCCGTTGAGGAAGACCAGCGCATAGACATAGGCGGTCAGGCTGAGGATGAGCGCATCCGCGCCGGCCAGGCCCACCAGCAGGCTGGACAAGGGCAGAAGCAGCGCCAGCATGACGGAATAGCCGGAGGGCCTGATCCCCGCCAGCATCGCGCAGGGCCAGATCAGCATCCATATCAGCGGCGCCCCCAGTTCCAGCCCGACGGGCAGGTTCATGAGCGGCCATGCCCGCGAATATTGGACCGCGGGAACCGTCGAGAGCATCAGCAGGATCAGCGGCACGGCGAAACGGGCTGGCTCGGCCCGCCCCCTCCCCTCAAGCGCGGTCCAGCCCGCCAATCCCAGGAAGACCGCGAAGGGGAACCAGGCGCCGGGATCGCCCCGCCCTGGAATATCGGTCAGACCGGACGAATAATGGACCACCAGCAGGCCGTTCAGGAGGAGCGCCAATGTCAGGCCGATCAGGACCGGCCGCCGCGACGGCAGGGCAAAGCCGGTTTCGCGCAATATGCCCGATACGCCCTTCAGCACGAACAGGCTCGCCAGCAATTCGGTCCCCTCCTCCACCATCGCGCGCAATCCGGTAGACCAGGCGGGCCACTCCACGCGATGCTCGACAAATTCCTGCAACACCACCGACGCATCGAGCAGGGCGCCCGTCAACAGATACAGCGCGCAGCGGCGGCCGCCCGGATGCAGCAGCAGGCGCAACCCCGCATAGCCGCCGCCCAGGATGATGAGCGCGGCCATGCTCCACAGCGCCAGCGCCTTGGGACCATCGGTGAAGCTGGTCAGCCGCTCATGGAGCGAGCCGACCTCATCGAACGAGAGAAGCGCCCATAGCGCCGACAGGATGATCCACGGCGCCCGCAGGCCAAGGCTGCGCCGTACCGCGCAAAGCCCGAAACAGAAGGATGCCGTCAGCAGCAGCGTGCCCGACCACCAGGCCGCGAGGTTCGTCTCCGCGCCCAGGTTGACGACGCCGAAAAGCGAGGCAAGCCGGAAACCCAGATGGTCGTAGAGGGTGCGGCCGACCAGAAGCGTCAGCAGCAACGCGATGTTGACGGCCCCGATCAGCCGGAAGGCCTCTTCCCACCCGATCCGGCGCCCGCCGTCCAGCGATATGGCAGCGGGCGCCACGGCGCGCCCCGTCGCATAGCTCATCGTCAACCCCACATCGAAGATGTAATATTATTGTCACAAAAGTTTCACAATCTCAGTCCGCACGATTGCGTATACGGCCCTCGGGCGATCCCGAAGGATGCTGACCGATAATCCCTGTCCATCGCCGCTGGCGGCTGGCTTTGCGGCGCCGGTCCCGCTAAGGGGCGAGCCGCAACAGGATTGGACGGACGGAATATGGGTTTCAAATGCGGGATTGTCGGGCTGCCCAATGTCGGCAAGTCGACGCTGTTCAATGCGCTGACCGAGACGCAGGCGGCGCAGGCGGCCAATTATCCCTTCTGCACCATCGAACCCAATGTCGGCAATGTCGCCGTCCCGGACGCGCGGCTGGACAAGCTGGCCGAGATCGCGGGCAGCGCCAAGATCATTCCCACCCAGCTTGCCTTTGTCGACATTGCGGGCCTGGTGCGCGGCGCGTCCAAGGGCGAGGGGCTGGGCAACCAGTTCCTCGGCAATATCCGCGAGGTGGACGCGATCGTCCATGTCCTGCGCTGTTTCGAGAATGACGACATCCAGCATGTCGACAACAAGGTCGACCCGATCGCGGATGCGGAGACGGTCGAGACGGAACTGATGCTCGCCGACCTCGAAAGCCTCGAAAAGCGGGTGCCCGCGGCCCAGAAAAAGGCGGCGGCGGGCGACAAGGAGTCGAAGATCATCGCTTCCGTCCTCGGCCAGGCGCTCGACCTGCTGCGCGAAGGCAAGCCCGCGCGCCTCACCGAGCCGCGCGACGCGGAGGAGGCGCGCGTCCTGAAACAGGCGCAACTGCTGACGGGCAAGCCCGTCCTCTATGTCTGCAATGTGGAAGAGGAAAGCGCCGCCACCGGAAACGCCTTCTCCGCCCGCGTGTTCGAGAAGGCCGCCGCCGAGGGCGCGCAAGCCGTCGTCGTATCGGCCGCCATCGAATCCGATCTGGTCGCCATGGTCCCGTCCGACCGCCTGGAATTCCTGAACGAGCTGGGCCTGACCGAAACCGGCCTCGCCCGCGTGATCCGTGCCGGTTATGAACTGCTGCACCTCATCACCTTCTTCACCGTGGGGCCGAAGGAGGCGCGGGCCTGGACGGTCCACAAGGGCGCGACCGCGCCGAACGCAGCCGGTGAAATCCACTCGGATTTCGAGAAGGGCTTCATCCGGGCGGAAACGGTCGCCTATGACGACTATGTGGCGCTGGGCGGCGAGGCGAAGGCGCGCGAGGCGGGCAAGCTGCGCGCCGAGGGCAAGGCCTATGTCGTCCATGACGGCGACGTGATGCACTTCCTGCACAGCTAGGGCCGGGCCGCAAAACTCTTCGTTTCACGCGGGACACAAGCTCGCTTAAGGTCGCGCGGCCGGTCCGGAGAGAACCGGCAGCAAGGGAGACCCTGAATGGCCGTAACAACGCCGACCGACGCAGACGCCGCGCTCACCACCAACGGCCCGGTCGGCCAGTTGCGCCGCTTCGTCTTCGCGCTGTTCTTCATCTTCGGCGGGATCACGAGCCTCAACGACGTCCTGATCCCCAAGCTCAAGCACCTCTTCACGCTGAGCTATGGCGAGGCGATGCTGATCCAGTCGGCCTTCTTCCTGGCCTATCTGCTCATCTCCTTGCCCGCCGCCATGCTGGTCCAGCGCTTCGGCTACATGCGCAGCGCGGTCATCGGCCTCCTCACCATGACGGCGGGATGCCTGCTATTCCTGCCCGCGTCGCAATCGGGCCTGTTCGTCACCTTCCTCGCCGCGCTGTTCGTGCTGGCATCGGGGGTCACCATCGTCCAGGTGGTCGCCAACCCCCTTATTTCCGCGCTCGGCGACCCGCATATGGCGCATAGCCGTCTGACCTTCGCGCAGGCGTTCAATTCGCTGGGCACGACCATCTTCCCCTATGTCGGCGCCATGGTGATCCTCGGCAACCTGGCCGAGGTCGATGCGGCCGGGCTGACGCAAGCCGCGACGCGCGCGGCGGAGGCGCGGGTGATCGACCGGACCTATGTCGGCATCGCAATCGCGCTCGCCATCGTGGCGGGCGCGGTCTGGCTGTTCCGGAACCGCCTGGTCGAGGCGCGGCGGCCCGTGACCAACCCGCTCGCCTCCTTCGACCTGCTCAGGCGGCCCCGCTTCGCCTTCGGCACGCTTGGCATCTTCCTCTATGTCGGGGCGGAGGTGGCCATCGGGTCGCTGCTCACCAATTATCTGATGCAGGCCGACACGCTCGCCCTGCCCGCCCAGTCGGCGGCGGAGCGGCTCGCCTTCTACTGGGGCGGCGCGATGGTGGGGCGGTTCATCGGCGCCGAACTGCTTCGCCGCTTTGCGCCCGCCAATGTGCTGACCTGCGCCGCATTGGGCGCGGTCGCGCTGATCGCCGTCTCCGCCGCAAGCACGGGCGCGCTGTCTGGCACGACATTGCTGATGGTCGGCCTGATGAACGCCATCATGTTCCCGACCATCTTCAGCCTGGCGAGCGAGGGGCTGGGGGCGCGGGCGGCGGAGGGATCGGGCATCATCTGCATGGCGATCGTCGGCGGGGCCGTCATCCCGCCCCTGACCGGCATTGCCGCCGACATGGCGACGCTGCGGATCGCGCTCGCCGTGCCGGCGCTCTGCTATGCCGGGATCATGATCTTCGCGCGCTATTGCCGCGCGCATCCGGTGCTGGACTGATCGCCGGTCAGGCCGCTTCGAAGGCGTTCAATATCGGGCATGGCCCCTTCTTGCGGCTTTCGCATTCCGCGGCCAGCCGGGCGAGCGCATCCCGCGCCTCGCTGAGGGCGGCGATCTGCTCGTCCAGCGCGGCGACCCGCGACCGGGCAAGCGCACGCACTTCCGCCCTGTCCTGCCCATCGTCCAGCTCCAGCAGCCGGGCAATCTCGCGCAGGGCAAAGCCCGCCATCTGGGCGGACCGGATGAAGCGGAGCCGCCGCACGTCCCGCGTGTCATAATGGCGAATGCCCGCGCCCGGCGCCCCTACCCCGCCGGGACGCGGCATCAGGCCCTTGCGCTGGTAGAAGCGCACCGTTTCCACCCCGACGCCGCCCGCCCGCGCCAGTTCCGAGATCGTGATCGCCATGCCGCTTGACTCCGTACCATGGTCCGCAGGCTATAGCGCTTCCAGGCCGGGCAATCACCCCGGCATGGAGACGACGACATGGCGAAGACCGCCACCCTCTATCGCATGGTCATGCCCGGCCATGTCTGCCCCTATGGCCTGAAGGCCCGGCATTTGCTGCGCTCCCATGGGTACGAGGTCGAGGACCGCCGGCTGACGAGCCGGGAAGAGACGGATGCGTTCAGGGCCGCGCAGGATGTGAAGACGACGCCGCAAATCTTCATCGACGGACAGCGCATCGGCGGGCATGACGATCTGCGCCGCTTTCTAGGCAAGCCGGTGGCGGACCCCGGTGCCGTCAGCTATCGCCCCGTAGCGGCCCTGTTCGCCATGACCGCGCTGATGGCGCTGGCCGCGAGCCACGCGGTCACGGGCTCCCCCTTCACGATCAGGGCGGGGGAATGGTTCATCTCCTTCTCCATGTGCATATTGGCGCTGCTGAAGTTGCAGGATGTCGAGCGCTTCTCGACCATGTTCCTGAACTATGACCTGCTCGCCCGGCGGTGGGTGCCTTATGGGAAGATCTATCCTTATGCGGAGGGGCTGGCGGGCGTGCTGATGACCGCCCATGCCCTTGAGTGGCTGTCCGTGCCCATCGCGCTGGTCATCGGCGCCGTTGGCGGCGCGTCGGTATTCAAGGCGGTCTATATCGAGCGGCGGACGCTGAAATGCGCCTGCGTCGGGGGCGGGAGCAATGTGCCGCTCGGTTTCCTGTCGCTGACCGAGAATGTGATGATGGTCGCGATGGCGATCTGGATGGCGGCGCGCTGATCGCGATGCCACCATGGCTCCGGCCCGTCACGAGAAGAGGGCCTGTCGGTTCGCATGGTTGCACGCAGGCGGTTCGTCACAGGCGGGAGGATGGCGGGCCTGACGCTTGCCGCGCCCGCCATCCTCCGCGCCCAGGGGCTTGCCGCCGCCTCCCTCGCCGCCGGGCGACCGCGACGGTCGCGCGGGGCGAGGTGAAGATCGGCATGGGGTGACGCCCACCGAAAAGATCACAGGCTTCCCTACCCAATTGGCCCTCGCCCCCGCCTATTTGCGGCCGAACAGCTTCTCTATGTCGTTATGGGCAAGCTTGATCCAGGTCGGGCGGCCATGGTTGCACTGACCGCTATGAGGGGTGACCTCCATCTCGCGCAGCAGGGCGTTCATCTCCGCCACGGACAGCGCGCGGCCCGCCCGCACCGAGCCATGGCAGGCCATGGTGGCGGCGACATGATCGAGGCGGGCCTTGAGGCTGATCGCCTCGTCGAAGGCGGCGAGGTCGTCGGCGAGGTCGCGCACCAGCCCCTGCGTATCGCCCGCCCCCAGCAGCGCGGGCGTGGCGCGGACCAGCATGGCGGAGGGACCGAAGCGCTCCAGTTCCAGCCCCAGTTCGGCCAGCTCGGCAAGGCGCGCCTCCAGCCGGTCGCAGGCGGGCTCGTCGAGGTCCACCACCTCCGGCAGGAGCAGCGCCTGCGGGGCGACGCGCCCCCCATTCCCGCTGGCTCCCAGCGCGCGGCGCATGCGTTCGAGGACGAGGCGCTCATGCGCGGCATGCTGGTCCACGACGACGAGGCCGTCCTCGGCCTCCGCGATGATATAGGTGCGGGAGACCTGCCCGCGGGCGATGCCGAGCGGGTATCTGGATACCTCTTCCGGAATCGGCGCGGCAGGCTCCGCCCGGCCAGCGGGCGCGAAGCCGGAGAACATGGAGGGCGCGTCGGAGACGAAATTGCCCGCAAAGCCCTGGTCCGGCAGGGGCGGCGCCCAGGCCGGGGCGGAGGCGCCGGGGAGCGGCAAGAGGGACGGCGCGGGAGCGGCGGCGGGCGCCACCTCCTCCCGCTGCCAGAGGCTCATGTCGCTGACGGCGGCCCGGTCCACGGATCGCGCGCCCGCCTCGTGCAGGGCGTTGCGCAGGCCGCCGACGATCATGCCCCGGATCATGGCCGGGTCGTGGAAGCGCACCTCTGTCTTGGCGGGGTGGCAGTTGATGTCCACGCTTTCGGTGGGCAGGGTGACGAACAGGGCCAGCACCGGATGCCTGTCGCGCGCGAGCAGGTCGGCATAGGCGCCGCGCACCGCGCCGATGAGAAGCTTGTCGCGCACGGGCCGCCCGTTGACGAACAGATACTGATGGTCCGCCACGCCCCGGTGGAAGGTCGGCAGCGAGGCGACGCCCGCCAGCGTCACCGCCCCGCGCGCGACCGAGACGATGACATGATTGGCGGCAAGGTCGCGGTCGATGAGGGCGGCCACCCGGTCCTCCCGCGCCTCGCCCGGCGGCAGGGACAGGACGCGGCGCCCGTCATGGTCCAGGGAGAAGCCGATGTCGGGCCGCGCCATGGCGAGGCGGCGTACTATATCGAGACAGGCGGCATATTCGGAGCGGGCCGAGCGGAGGAACTTGCGCCGCGCGGGCACCTTGCCGAACAACTGCTCGACACGGACCCGCGTGCCCGGCGGGACGGCGACGGGGCCTTCCGAAACGGTGACGCCATTGTCCACGACGATGCTCCACCCGTCCGCGCCGGCAGGGCGGCTTTCGAGGGACAGCCGGGCGACGGATGCGATGGAGGGCAGCGCCTCCCCCCGGAAGCCGAGGGTCGCAACCGCTTCAATTCGCTCGTCCGGCAGCTTGGAGGTGGCATGGCGTTCCAGCGCGACGGCCATGTCCGCCCGCGCGATTCCCCGGCCGTCGTCCGTCACTTCGATGAGATCGGCCCCGCCCCCGCCAAGGCGGACGGCGATGCGCGCCGCCCCGGCATCGATGCTGTTTTCGACCAGTTCCTTCAGCGCGCTGGCGGGCCTTTCCACCACTTCACCGGCAGCGATACGGTTGACGAGGGCTTCTGGCAGGCGGCGTATTGACATATGTAAGGGACTAGCCCAAGCGAGCGACTTCCGCGAGCCACCGCCTGTTATTTTTTCGCGAATCGACGGGCTTGGCGGCCATCGCGGATATCCAAGATCATCCCGCGCATCGGGACGTTTGCGCCCAGGCTGAACAGGACACGGAATGTCGGTTTTCACCCGCTTGTTCAAATTCTCCTCGCATGACATGGCCATCGACCTCGGCACGGCCAACACCGTGGTCTATGTTCGCGGGCGCGGCATCGTCCTCAACGAACCCTCCGTGGTCGCGGTCGAGACGCTGAACGGGGTGAAGCGGGTCAAGGCCGTGGGCGACGACGCCAAGCTGATGATGGGCAAGACGCCGGACAATATCGAGGCGATCCGTCCCCTGCGCGACGGCGTGATCGCGGACATCGACATTGCCGAGCAGATGATCAAGCATTTCATCGACAAGGTGCATGGCAGCCGCCGCATGCTGCGCTTTCCCGAGATCGTGATCTGCGTCCCCTCCGGCTCCACCAGCGTCGAGCGCCGCGCGATCCGCGACGCGGCCAGCAATGCGGGTGCGTCCCAGGTATTCCTGATCGAGGAGCCGATGGCGGCCGCCATCGGTGCCGACATGCCGGTGACGGAACCGATCGGCTCCATGGTCGTGGACATTGGCGGCGGCACGACCGAGGTCGCCGTCCTGTCGCTGCGGGGCCTCGCCTACACAACCTCCGTCCGCGTGGGCGGCGACAAGATGGACGAGGCGATCGTCAGCTTCGTGCGGCGCCACCACAACCTGCTGATAGGCGAGGCCACGGCGGAGCGCATCAAGAAGCAATATGGCATCGCGCAGAAGCCCGCCGACGGCGTGGGCGAGATCATCCATATCAAGGGCCGCGACCTGGTGAACGGCGTGCCCAAGGAAATCAGCATCAATCAGGGCCAGATCGCGGACGCCCTGTCCGAACCCATCGGCACGATCGTCGAGGGCGTTCGCATCGCGCTGGAGAACACGGCACCGGAACTGGCGGCGGACATCGTGGACCAGGGCATCGTGCTGACCGGCGGCGGTGCGCTGCTCAAGGGACTGGACGAGGAACTGCGCGACGAGACCGGCCTGCCCGTCACCGTCGCGGAAGACCCGCTGACCTGCGTCGCCATCGGCACCGGCCGCGCGATGGAAGACCCGATGTTCCGCGGCGTTCTCCAGACGGCGTAAGAGCCGCCCGGCAAAGCATGGCCCGACCAGCTCCCTTCCTGTTCCCGCGAAAGCGGAAACATGAAGAGGGGCAGGCCCGACCCGCCGGATATCGAAGCCGGTTCGATCATTGGTCCGTTCGTGAGACTCTGGAGCTAGGGGGGTAGGAATGGCGCCGCCGCGCAAAAGGCGCCCCGGCTATGACCGCAAGGCGCAATATGGATTGTTCGCGAGCTATGTGGTCGCGATCGTCGGCGCGATTGCCGCCCTGCTGCTCGTCATCATCTCGGCGGCCGATCCGGCGGGCTTTTCCGTCCTGCGCGCAGGCGTGGCGGAGGCGACGCGCCCCGTGTCGACCGCCGCGCGGAGCCTGGTCCTGACCATCGGCAACATAGACGAGATCATCGGCGCCTATATCAATGCGGGCACGCAGAACATCTCCCTGCGCCGGGAGGCGGAGGCATCCCGGACCAAGCTGATCGAGGCGGATGCCCTGCGGCAGGAGAATATCCGGCTCAAGCGCCTGCTGCGCCTGGCCGACGAGGAGGGCGACGTGATCGCCTCCGGCCATCTGGTCAGTTCCACCGCCACGAGCAGCCGCCGCCTCGCCCGGCTCGACATCGGATCGCGTCAGGGCGTGCAGAGCGGCATGCCGGTGCGCGCGGCGGAGGGGCTGGTGGGCCGCGTCCTCTGGACCGGACTCAACACCGCCGACGTGCTGCTGCTGGTCGACAATGAGAATGTCGTGCCGGTGCGCCGGGCCAAGGACAATATTCCCGGCATCTCGCGGGGGATGGACGACGGCACGGTGGAAATCCGCGCGCTGAACGCGGAGCGCAATCCCTTCCACCCCGGCGACATCTTCGTCACGTCCGGCATCGGCGGCATATACCGTCCCAATATCCCGGTCGCCATCGTCGCGCGGATCGAGGGCGACCGCGCCGTCGCCATCCCCCTCGCTAATCCGGGCCGGGTGGAGATGGTGGTCGTGCAGCGCACCTTCCAGACGGCGGAGGCGCTCGGCCCGGCGGCGGCCGGCGGAGCGGCGGGCAACGGCGCGGAACCGGCCCCGCGGAACGAAACGGCGCCCTGATGACCAAGGCCCGCTATGCCCGCCTCTATCGCACCCGCAGCCCGCTGCGCATCCAGGGCACGCCCATCGCGGCGGTGATGGCCGCGTCCCTGCTGCCGTCCGTCCTGCCCATCGTCGCGCAGTCGCCGACCATGCCGCCCCTGGGCCTGATGATGATGCTGGGCTGGCGCCTGCTCCGGCCGGAATTATGGCCGGTGTGGATAGGCCTGCCCCTCGGCTTCTTCGACGATATCGTGACCGGCCATCCGGTCGGGACCGCCATGTGCCTGTGGACGCTGACTCTGATCGTGATCGACAGCCTGTCCGTGCGCCTCCTGTGGCGCGACTATGCGCAGGACTGGCTGATCGCGAGCGTCGCGATTATATCGGTCATCACGATGAGCTGGGCCTTCATGCATTTCTCCCCGGGCGGCGGCGGCGGCCCCTTCACCCGTCTGGTGCCGCAGATGGTGCTCAGCCCGCTCGTCTTTCCCCTTGTCGCGCGGCTGTGCGCCCGGCTGGACCGCTGGCGCCTGCCGTGAAGCTGTTCGGCAAGAAATCCCTCTCCGAAGCCCAACAGAGCCTGGTCTTCTCGCGGCGGGCGGTGCTGGTGTCAGGCGCGCAGATGGGCGTGGGCGCGCTGCTGGCGGGCCGCATGGGCTGGATCGCCATCGCGGAGAACGAGAAATATTCGCTGCTGTCGGAGAGCAACCGCGTCAACCTGACGCTGATCCCGCCCCGGCGCGGCTGGATCATCGACCGGAACGGCATTCCGCTCGCCAATAACCGAACGGACTTCCGCGTCGACATCATCCCGGACCGGCTGCGCGACCAGGACCGGCCGCGCGTCGTCAAGCTGCTCACCGACCTCCTCTCCCTGAAGCCGGAGCAGGTGGACAGGGTGACGGAGAGCCTGGAGAAGGCCGCCGGTTTCCAGCCCGTGCAGGTGGCGGACGGGCTGGACTATGCCCGCTATGCCGCCGTGTCCGTGCGCCTGTCGGAACTGCCGGGCGTGGCGCCGTCGCAGGGTTTCTCCCGCTTCTATCCGGCCGGGCCGTCCGTCGGCCACCTGATCGGCTATGTCGGCACCGCATCGGCGGAGGATTATGAGAAGTCGCGCAACCCCCTGTTCATCACGCCCGGCTTCAAGGTCGGCAAGCAGGGGCTGGAGAAGAATTTCGACACGCCCCTGACCGGCAAGCCCGGCGCGCGGCGGGTCGAGGTGACGGCCCATGGCCGCATCGTGCGCGACCTGGCCACCCGCAGCGACGTGCCGGGCAAGACGATCCGCCTCACCATCGACGCCGGGCTTCAGGAATATGCCGGGCGGCGCATGGGGACGCAGAGCGGCGCGGTGGTGGTGATGGACTGCGCGACGGGCGACGTGCTCGCCAGCGCCTCCATGCCCAGCTTCGACCCCAACAGCTTTTCCGACGGCATATCGCATCTGGAATGGGAGATGCTGTCGAAGGACGACCATGTTCCCCTGCGCAACAAGGCGTTGCAGGGCCTCTATCCGCCCGGCTCCACCGTGAAGCCGATGGTCGCCCTCTCCTTCCTGGAACATGGGCTGGACCCGCACGAGACGGTGGGGTGCAGCGGCGCGGTCCGGGTGGGCAACACGCTGTTCCACTGCTGGAAGCGCGGCGGCCACGGCCCCATCAACATGCACCGCGCCATCGCGCAGAGCTGCGACATCTATTTCTACGTCATGGCGCAGCGTTTCGGCATGGACGTGATCGCGGACATGGCCCGGCGCCTGGGCCTGGGCCAGAAGTTCGACATACCCTTTCCCAGCCAGAGCTACGGCACGGTGCCCGACCCGGCCTGGAAGCGGAAGAAATACGACAAGCCCTGGGCCGTGTACGACACGGTGAACGCCACCATCGGCCAGGGCTATATGCTGGTCAACCCGACGCAGATGGCGGTCATGGCCTCCCGCCTCGCCTCCGGCCGGGCGCTGGTGCCGCATTATGTCGCGGACGGGAAACGCCATGACGCGGAACCGATCGGCGTGCGGCAGGAGAATCTCGACCTGATCCACGCGGCCATGCGCGACGTCATCAACGGCGGCGGCACGGGCGGCGCGGCGCGCCTGCCCGGGCCCGGCGTGCTGATGGCGGGCAAGACCGGCACCGCGCA
>JASGGS010000119.1:0-12584 GCA_047602685.1 Sphingobium sp. | reverse complement strand
TTGGCGGTCGGGCAGGTCGACCTGCGGGAAAGGCCGATATTTGGTGCTGGGGTCAATGAGCATCATGAAATGGTATCTTCTGCAAGGCACGGGGCGGGCGAATCATCAGCCCTGCCCCTGTAGCGATTGACGGTATATGGTGGAATGGCCCCTTAGGCGGGTGGCGCGTCCGGAGGACGCAGCCGGTATGGCACGCCTAAGGGCGTGTAAGTCGCGCTGCCAGAAGGAGGAGCTTGTCAATCATTGCGGCGTTATTGTGCATGAAAGGACCGGAAAGGTCCAGATAATAATAGGCGCGGCAGGAGGGCATATGGCGAACGACATCCACCAGATCATCTTCGTCGCCACGCGCCGTGCCGGCGGAGAGGCGCTTTTCCCGGCGGAGAGCCTGAACCGGCTCTATGAGTCCGCGCGGGACTTCGAGGCGCTCGGCCTCACCGGCATGCTCCTCCATAACGGCAATCGCCTGCTCTACTGCCTGGAGGGGGAGGAGGCCGCCCTGTCCCGCCAATATGAGAGGATCAAGGCCGATGCGCGGGTGCAGGGCGTTGCCGTGCTGCGGCAAAGGACGGTGGAGAAGCGCAGTTTCGATCGCTGGGGATTTGCCCTGCGCGAGGACCCGCGGGAAAACCAGCCGCGGACGCTGGCGGAGCGCGTCGTGGTCCTGACGGCGGACGCCCCTCCGGAAATTCGCCAGACTTTTCTGGCATTTGCGAAACTCGACCTGCGCTCCTCGGCATAGCATGCAGATAGCTGAGATAGGAGGGACACAAGTTTCTCTTGCAATTCAGTGAATCGCGCGCACTATGTTGCAACGCACAAACGGGACGGGGCTGGGCTGACTGAATGGCGTTTTACGAGATGCTGGACCGAAACGGGGCGGTGCGTGAATGTTATGCACCGGTTCAGCATTGGGTCGAACAGACCGGCATAGGCGGGCTGAACCGCCGGCTTGAGGAAGCCGAGGCGATATTCCGGAGAATAGGCATCACCTTCGCCGTCTATGGCGAGGGCGGCGACCCGGAAAGGCTCATCCCCTTCGACCTGCTGCCGCGCATCTTCACCGCGCTGGAATGGCGGACGCTGGACGCGGGCATCCGGCAGCGGGCGCGGGCGCTCAACGCCTTCCTCTACGACGTCTATCATCGCGGGGAGATCATCCGGGCGGGGATCATGCCCGCCGACATCATCTACCGCAACGCCGCCTACAAGCCGGAGATGGTGGGCTTCACGCCGCCGGGCCGCGTCTACAGCCATATTGTCGGCGTCGATATCGTCCGCACGGGACCGGACCGGTTCCAGGTGCTGGAGGATAATTGCCGCACCCCCTCCGGCGTCTCCTACATGCTCGAAAACCGGGAGATCATGACGCGCATGTTCCCGGACCTGTTCGCGCAGGGGGTGGTGGCGCCGGTCGACCATTATCCCGACGACCTGCTGAAAAGCCTGAAGGAAGTGGCGCCGCCCGCATGCAAGGACGACCCGGTGGTGGTCGTGCTGACGCCGGGATCGCTCAACAGCGCCTATTATGAGCATAGCTTCCTCGCCGACCTGATGGGTGTGGAACTGGTCGAACCGGCCGATCTCTACGCCGATGACGGCCTCGTCTACATGAAGACGACCTATGGCCCGCGCCGGGTCGACGTGATCTACCGCCGGATCGACGATGATTTCATCGACCCCCTGGTCTTCCGTCCGGACAGCCTGCTGGGCGTGCCGGGGCTGTTCGACGCCTATCGGCGGGGCGGGGTGACGCTGGCGTCCGCGCCGGGGGCCGGCGTGGCGGACGACAAGGCGATCTATACCTATGTTCCCGACATGATCCGCTTCTACCTGGGCGAGAGCGCGATCCTGGAGAATATCCCGACCTGGAACTGCGCCAAGCCCGACGAATGCGCCTATGTTCTCGACAATCTGCACGAGCTGGTCGCGAAGGAAGTCCATGGATCGGGCGGCTATGGCATGATCATCGGGCCGAAGGCGACGAAGGACGAGGTTGCCGCCTATGCCGCGCGCATCCGGGCCAATCCGGCCGAGTTCATCGCGCAGCCCACATTGGCGCTGTCCACCGTGCCGACGCTGGGCGAAAGCGGTATCGTGGAGCGCCATGCGGATTTCCGCCCCTTTTGCCTGGTCGGCACGCAATTGCGCCTCGTCCCCGGCGGCCTGACCCGCGTCGCGCTGACCGAAGGGTCGCTGGTCGTGAATTCCAGCCAGGGCGGCGGCGTCAAGGACACATGGATATTGCAGATATGAGGGGGCGGGGGATTTTGGTTCGCGCAAAGGCGCAAAGGCACAAAGAAGGCCGCCCGCGCCGCAGGCCATCCATCCTTGCGCCTGTACCTGACGCGAGGTGGAGAGAGGGTTGGGGCTTCGCCGCACGCACTTGCCCCTTGCGCCTTTGCACCTTTGCGCGAACGCTCTCCTTCTCCTCCCAGGGAGTCGCATCCGCATGCTGAGCCGGACGGCCGACAATCTCTTCTGGCTGGCCCGCTACCTGGAGCGCGCGGAGGCGACCGCCCGCCTCATCACCATGGGGCAGCGCATGGCGATCCTGCCCGGCGCGCATCATCGGGAGGAATGGAAGTCGATCATCCGCGTAACCGGCTGCCACCATCTGTTCGAGAAGGATCAGGTGATCCGCGAGAGCGACGTGGTGGAGCATCTCGTCCTCAATCCCGACAATCCGGTTTCCATCCGTTCCTGCCTGATCAAGGCGCGCGCCAACGGCAAGTCCGTCCGCACCGCGCTCACGCAGGACATGTGGGAGGCGCTGAACGAGGGCTGGCGCAACCTGGAAAGCTATGACGTGGCGCAGGCGCGCGCGCAGCTTGCCACCATACTCGACTGGGTGAAGCAACGCGCCATGACCTTTCGCGGAGCGACGGAGGGCGGCCATCTGCGCGACGAGCGGCATGACTTCATCCGCGTGGGGGAGGCGCTGGAGCGCGCGCAATCCGTCCTGCGCCTGCTCGACATCAAATATTATGTGCTGCTGCCGGAAACCGACGTGGTGGGCGGCAATCGCGACCATTATCAGTGGACGTCGGTCCTGTACGCCCTGTCCGGCAACCGGGCCTATCACCATGTCTATGGCGGCGTATACTCGCCGTGGCAGATCACCGACTTCCTGATGCTGAATCGTCGTTTTCCGCGCAGCGTCCTCTATTGCTACGACCAGATATCCTATAGGCTCGGCCGCCTTGCCCAATGGCATGGACAGAGGCGGGAATGTCATGAAACGATCGATGCGATGGTGAACGGTCTGGCGGCGAAGACCAGCGGCGACATCTTCCGCCAGGGCCTGCACGAAACCGTGCAGCGCACGCTCGCTGACTGCAACCGGCTCGGCGTGGAGATCGCCGAAGCCTATCATTTCGGGTGACAACCGCGATGCGCCTCTCGATCCGCCATGAAACCCGCTATTCCTATGAGGGCGGCGCGCAGGGAGCGACGATGCGCCTGCGCCTGAAGCCGATAGACAGCGCCGTCCAGCGCGTCGGGGACTGGCGCATCTTCGTCAATGGCGAGCCAGTCGAGCAGTTCGCCGTGAACAGCTATGGCGTGCCGGAGGCGCTGTGGCGCACGGGGGCGCGCATCCAGGAAGCGGTGATCGTGGCCGAGGGAACGGTCGAGACCGTCGACATGGCGGGCGTCGTCGGCTTTGGCGAGGAGGCGGTAAGCCCGCGCATATTCCTGCGCCAGGGCGATTATACGAGGGTGGACGAGGGATTGAGCGCCCTGGCGAAGGAGGCGCAGTCGCCCGACGGCCTTCTGGCGAGCCTCCATGCCCTCTCCCGCCTCGTCCATGAACGGCTGTCCTACAGGAAGGACATGACCGACAGCGCGACCACCGCCGCGCAGGCGCTGGAACTGGGCAGCGGCGTCTGCCAGGATTTCGCCCATGTCTTCATCGCGGCCGCCCGCGAACTGGGGGCGCCCACACGCTATGTCGCCGGCTATGTCTATGACGAGGAAGGTGATATCGACGAGGAGGAGACTGGGCACAGCCATGGCTGGGCGGAATCCTTCATCGAAGGGCTGGGCTGGGTCGGCTTTGACCCCACTCGAAAGATTTGCGTGACAGATCAATATGTTCGCCTGTCATGGGGCATAGATGCCTTCGATTCCGCGCCGCTGCGCGGCGTGGCGCAACTCAGCGGCGCCATCGGCATGAACGTGGATGTCCAGGTTGGGACGACACCCATTGTTTCGCAGGGCCAGTCGCAGCAGCAATGATGGCAATCCATGGCCAATGGTGCCATGGTCCCCCGCGAATCTCCGGGGCTTCCAAGGAAAGAGAGACGTGACTTATTGTGTCGCCGTGCGGGTCAATGCGGGCCTCGTCATGCTGTCCGATACGCGCACCAATGCGGGCGTCGACAATATCGGCCGCTTCCGCAAGACCTTCACCTATGAAAGCCCCGGCGAACGGGCCGTCGCGATCATGTGTTCCGGCAACCTGTCCGTGACGCAGGAGGTGAAGACCACCATATCCCGCGCGATCAAGGACAATCTGGAGGGCGTGGATTGCGAGACGATCCTGAACTGCCGCACCCTCCACCGCGCGGCGCAGATCGTGGGCGACACGATGAAGGCAGTGCAGGGCCGCATGCAGCAGAAGCTGGGCATGTCGAGCAGCAGCCTGGCGGCCAACATGATCCTGTGCGGCCAGCGCAAGAGCGGCAAGCTGCGCCTGTACCTCATCTATTCCGACGGCAATTTCATCGAGGGGACGGCGGACACGCCCTTTTTCCAGATTGGCGAGCATAAATATGGCAAGCCGATACTGGACCGCATCATCACCCCCGAAACCTCTCTGGAGGATGCGGCGAAGGCGGTGTGCGTGTCGATGGATTCGACGCTGCGGTCCAACCTGTCCGTCGGCATGCCGCTCGACCTCACCGTCATCGCCAGGGACGATCTGAACTTTCGCATGCGCCGCCGCATCTATCCGGAGGACGAGGAATTCGGCCGGATTTCCGCGCAATGGGGAGAGACGCTGCGCCGCGGTTTCGAATCGCTGCCCAGCGTGCTCGACTGACCTTGCGGCCTAAGGACCTCGCGCCCTTGTGCAAGCGTATGCAAAGTTTATATAGCCATTGAGAGTTAGAGCAAGGGGCCTTCATGACTGCCACCCATTCCACCCGCATGCTGATCCTCGGTTCCGGTCCGGCGGGCCTGAGCGCCGCCATATATGCCGCGCGCGCGGGCCTCGCCCCCATCGTCGTGCAGGGCATGCAGCCGGGCGGCCAGCTGACCATCACCACGGATGTCGAGAATTATCCCGGCTTTCGCGACGTGATCCAGGGACCGTGGCTGATGGAGCAGATGCAGGCGCAGGCGGAGCATGTCGGCGCGCAGATGATGTATGACCAGATTGTCGACGTCGACCTGTCGGAGCGCCCCTTTCGCCTGCGCGGCGACGGGGGCACGCTCTATGTCGCGGATACGCTCGTGATTTCCACGGGCGCGCAGGCGAAGTGGCTGGGCCTCGACAGCGAGCATCTGCTCCAGGGCAAGGGCGTGTCCGCCTGCGCGACCTGCGACGGCTTTTTCTATCGCGGCAAGAAGGTGGTGGTGATCGGCGGGGGCAATACCGCCGTGGAGGAGGCGCTGTACCTCACCAATCACAGCCATGACGTCACACTGATCCACCGCCGCGACAGCCTGCGCGCGGAGAAGATCCTTCAGGACCGCCTGTTCGCCCATAAGAGCATCAAGGTCTTGTGGAACAAGGCCGTCGACCGTTTCGTGGGCGGCGGCGATCCGGAGGGGCTGGTGGGCGTCGATCTGATCGACACCGTGACCGGCGAGAAGTCGCATGTCGCGACGGACGGCGCCTTCGTCGCCATCGGCCACAAACCCTCCACCGAATTGTTCGAGGGCAAGCTGGAACTGGACGAAGGCTATCTGGTGGTTGAGAAGGGCACCAGCCGCACCGCCGTACCGGGCGTTTTCGCGGCGGGCGACGTCACCGACAAGATTTATCGGCAGGCCGTGACGGCGGCAGGCATGGGCTGCATGGCGGCGCTGGATGCCGAGCGTTTCCTGGCCGAGGCGGATTTCGAGGCGGTCGCCGCCGAATAGGACGGTTTGTCAGGCAAGGAAAAGGGCGTTCCCGTTCGAGCGGGGGCGCCCTTTTCCGTTGGTCAGGCCGCGTCCAGCTTATCCTGCGCAAAGGTGACGAGATTGCCAAGGGTTTCAAAGGTTTCCGCATCGACATCATCATCGTCGATGAGGATTCCCAGCCTGTCCTCCAATTCGGTCAGGACAGTCGCGACCGCCATGGAATCCAGTTCCGGCAAGGCACCGAAAAGAGGGGTTTCGGCATCGAATGCGGCCGCGCGCTCCGGAGCGATGCCCAGCGCCTCGATCAATACCGATCGTACAGCGGAATCCGCGGAAAGCCTATTATCTTGCATGAAACAGTGGACCCGAATCGTTGCGAACGCTCGCCTAGCGGCTGGTTTCCGTCCCGACAAGTGCGGAAACTTTACGCTATTTGCGTTAACTCCCCGCACCCAATAGACGCGAAAACCATGCAGGCCAATATTCGTCCGCTCGATCATCTGCCGCTGGCCGGCGAAACCGGGGCGCTCGCGCTCGTCATCCCGCGCGGCGAGACGATCGACTTTGCCGGGCTGGAGGCGCGGACCGGACGGCTCGCTCTCTGGCTGCGCGAGCAGGCGGGGCAGGAGGGCGCGCGGGTGGCGAGCTGGCTGCCCAAGGGCGCGCTTGCGTCCATATTGCCGCTGGCGGCCGCGCGGGCGGGCCTGGTCTATGTGCCGGTCAACCCGCTGCTGAAGCGCGCGCAGGTGGCGCACATATTGGCCGATAGCGGTGCCGCGCTGTTCATCCTGCCCGCCAATCGCACGGGCTTGCTGGAACCGGGCGACGTGCCGGAGGGCACCCGGATCGTGGAGGAGGGCATCGCCCGTGGCGTCATGGCGGACGAGGGGCTTGCCGCCCTGCCGCCATCGTCCGCCGCGCCGGACGCGCTTTGCGAGATATTGTACACCAGCGGCTCGACCGGACGGCCCAAGGGCGTGATGCTGAGCCATGCCAATCTGTCGCTGGGCGCGGATGCGGTGGCGGACTATCTGGGCATCCGCCCCGACGACCGGACCATGTGCGTGCTGCCCTTCAGCTTCGATTATGGGCAGAACCAGCTTTTCTCGACATGGCGGGGCGGCGGCTGCGCGATCCCGTTCGACTATCTGCTGCCGCGCGATGTGGCGAAGGCGGTTGCCGCACACGCTGTCACGACGCTGGCGGGCGTGCCGCCGCTGTGGGTACAACTGGTCGAGATCGACTGGCCGGAGGGCGCGGGCGCGAGCCTCAGGCGGCTCACCAATTCCGGCGGCGCGCTCACCCGGCCGCTCATCCGGCGGATGCGGGAGAGGTTTCCGGCCGCGGATATCTATCCCATGTACGGCCTGACAGAGGCGTTCCGTTCCACCTATCTGCCGCCCGCGCTGGTCGACAGCCATCCCGACAGCATGGGCCGCGCGATCCCGCATGCCGAAATACTGGTCGTGCGTCCCGACGGCAGCCTGACCGACGACGACGAGGCCGGGGAACTGGTGCATTGCGGGCCGCTGGTCGCGCAGGGCTATTGGCGGGATGCGGAGCGCACGGCCCAACGCTTCCGTCCCGCGCCGGAAGCGTCGCGTCATGGCGGCATGGCCGTATGGTCGGGCGACACGGTGCGGCGCGATGCGGAGGGCCTGCTCTATTTCGTCGGACGCGACGACGCGATGATCAAGAGCGCGGGCAACCGCATCAGCCCGACCGAGATAGAGGAGGCCGCCCTGTCCGTGCAGGGCGTGGCGGAGGCCGCGGCTCTCGGCGTTCCCGACGAACGGCTGGGACAGGCCATCCGCCTCTTCATTCGCGCCGGGGGGAAGGATGCCGTGCCGGTCGAGACGCTCCGGTCGGCGCTTCGCCGCGACCTGCCCAATTTCATGCAGCCGCGCGAGATAGTCGCATTGCCCGAACTGCCCCGCAATCCCAATGGCAAGATCGACCGCATTGCACTTGCCGAGATGGTGACGCCATGACCGAAATCCCTGCGAAATCCAAGGCGGCGGGACCGATCCCCCCGGCTTTCTCCAGCGAGGAAGGGATGCTGCTGATCGGTGGACGCGGCGCCGCTTCCCTCGCCGACGAGGCGGGGGATACGCCGCTGTTCGTCTATGACGCCGCCATGCTGAGCCAGCGCGTGGCCTCTCTGCGCGCCGTGCTGCCTGATCGGTGCGACGTGCATTATGCGATGAAGGCCAATCCCTTCGGCCCGCTGCTGCGCCATATGGGCGGCATTGTCGATGGCTTCGACATCGCGTCGTCCGGCGAACTGGCCATGGCGCTGGCCGCCGGGGTGGCGGCCGGCCGGATCAGCTTCGCGGGACCGGGCAAGAAGGATGCGGAACTGGCGGCCGCGCTGGACGAGGGCGTCACCGTGCACCTGGAGTCGGAGGGCGAGGCGGAAAGGCTGCTTGCCCTTGCCGAACGCCATGGCAGGCGTCCGCGCTTCGCGGTGCGGGTCAATCCCGATTTCGATCTCAAGGGATCGGGCATGCGCATGGGCGGGGGAGCGAAGCCCTTTGGCGTCGATGCGGAGCGGGCGGCCCCGCTGGCGCGCCGGATGATCGATGCGGGCGCGGAATGGCGCGGCTGGCATATCTTCGCGGGATCGCAGTCGCTGGACGGCGATGCGATCATCGCGATGCAGGCGGCCACCATCGAACTGGCGGGACGCCTTTCCGGGGAGGTCGGCGCCCCGCCGCCGCTCGTCAATCTCGGCGGCGGCTTCGGCATCACCTATTTTCCCGGCGACAAGCCGCTCGACATCGCTCCCATCGGGGCGGCGCTGGGCGAAGCGATCGCGCGCGCGCCCGACCTATTGTCCGGGAGCCGTTTCGCGCTGGAACTCGGCCGCTGGCTGGTCGGGGAGGCAGGCGTCTACCTCACCCGCATCATCGACGTGAAGACCAGCCATGGCGAGACCTTCGCCGTCGTGGACGGGGGCCTACACCACCAATTGGCGGCGAGCGGCAATTTCGGGACGGTGGTCCGCCGCAACTATCCCGTGGCCGTCGCCAACCATTTCGACGCGGCGCCCGCACAGCGCCCCGTCACCGTGGTGGGGTGCCTCTGCACCCCGCTCGACCGGCTGGCGGACCAGATATTGCTCCCGCCCGTCGAACCGGGCGACATTATCGCGATCTTCATGGCGGGCGCCTATGGCGCCAGCGCCAGTCCGGCAACTTTCCTGGGCCATGAACCGGCGGCGCAATTGCTTGTCACGGCGGACGGGGACTGTCTGCACGACTAGAGCCGACGACATTCAGCCCATATGGGCCTGCAAATAGCGGTTCCGCGCGCTTCCGGTGCTTACATACCTTTACTACGCTCCGTTCAAGCGCGGAGCGTGACTCGTTTGAAGGGTCTCGCAAGCCACCATTTTCGACTCCATCTGGACTGAACTAGAGATGAGATCTTGTTTCGCCATCGGTTCTTGTTCGGGCGGGACTGGCCGCGACTGAACTATTTCTCGTCAATGTCTGTCCGCCGACTTCCTAACGCTATCTTCACCCTTTCGCGCCATAGCTGAACCATCGAAGCAGGTCCCGAAACCGTTCGTCCGGCGTCGGGGCATGATGGCGATCACGCGAGAAAGGTTCAGTATCCATGGTGAACAGGTGCATCGGCTCCCTCATGCTGGCAGCCGCCATGCTGCCCGCACTGGCCGGTTGCGCTGCGCCCAGCGCCGCCGATCCCAAGCTGCCGCCCGCATCCTTCGTCTCCACCAATGAGGGGCCGGGCGAGGAATATGTGATCGGCCCGCTGGATGAACTGACCGTCTTCGTCTGGCGCAATCCGGAATTGGGCGCGAAGGTGCAAGTTCGCCCTGACGGCCGCATCACCACGCCGCTGATCACCGACATGCCGGCGGTGGGCAAGACGCCCGCGATGCTGGCCGACGACATCAAGCTCCAGCTATCCCAATATATCGAGAATCCGCTGGTCTCCGTGATCGTCAACAATTTCTCCGGCACCTATTCGCAGCAGATCCGCGTGGTCGGCGCGACGGAAAAGCCCGCATCGCTGCCCTATCGCGCGAACATGACGCTGCTCGACGCGATGATCGCGGTCGGGGGCCTGTCCGAATATGCGGCGGGCAACCGGGCGCGCCTCGTCCGCTACGACAAGAATACGGGCAAGCAGGTGGAGTATAATGTTCGCCTGGGCGACTTGCTGAAGCGGGGCGACAGCCGCGCGAACGTGCAACTGGCACCGGGCGATGTCATCATCATCCCCGAAAGCCGCTTCTGATCGGGAACGGCGGCCATGGGCAATATCACAGAGGAAATCCAGATCGTCCTCCATGGCATATGGAGCCGCCGCTGGCTGGCGCTCGCCGTGGCATGGGCGGTGGCGCTGACCGGCTGGCTGGTCGTCGCGCTGATCCCCAACAGCTATGAGTCGCGGGCGCGCGTCTATATCGAGCCGCAGTCGATCCTGGCCGTGCAGCCGGGCACGGACCCCGGCAATCCGCAGCAATATCTCGACCAGGTGCGCCAGACGCTGACCAGCGTCGACAATCTGGTGCAGGTGGTGAAGGGCACCGACCTCGCCAAGGGCGTGCGGAGCGACGCCGATGTCGGCGGCAAGGTGGGGGCGCTGAAGCGCAACATCACCATCATGAGCCAGGCCGACAATCTGTTCGAGATCAGCGCGAGGTCGTCCGACCGCAGCCTCTCCGACCGGGAGAATGCGGTCGTGTCCGCCCAGGTCGTCAACAAGCTGCTCGACCTGCTGAGCCAGGCGAATTTCTCCGGCAACAAGGCGGCTACCAGCGAGGCGATCCGGGTCCTCGACACGCAGATCGCCAGCCGGGCCAAGAATTTGCAGGGCGCGGAACAGCGCCGCGTGGACTTTGAGCAGAAGCATATCGGCATGCTGCCCGGCGTCGGCTCCATCAGCCAACGCATGGACGCCGCGCGCGCGGAGATGAACCAGATCGATTCGCAGCTCGTGTCCGCGCAGAGCGCCCTTGCCGCGATCAACGGGCAGATCGGCACGACGCCCGCGACCATCGATGCCGCCAGCGCAGGCGGGCAGGGCGGGGGCGGCGCATTGGGCCAGGCGATGGGCGAACTGGCGACGGCGCGCGCGCGCGGCTGGACGGACAACCATCCCGACGTGGTGGCCCTGAAGCGCCAGATCGCGGCGTTGCAGGCGGCGGGCACGCGCGGCTCCTCCATCACCAGCGCGCCAAATCCGGCCTATCTCCAGCTTCGATCCCTCCAGGCCGAGCGGGCGGCGACCGTGCAGGCCCTTCAGGGACGCAAGGCCGAACTGGCGGCGCAGCTTGGCGGCATGGCGGCCAAGCAGGCGGAGGAACCGGGCATCGCGGCCGAGCAGGATCGCCTGAGCCGCGATTATGACGCTATCAAATCCCAATATGACCAGTTGGTCGCCAATCGCGAATCGGCGCGCCTGCGCGGCGATGTGCAGAGCGAAGCGGGCGCGTTCCGCGTGAAGCTGATCGATCCTCCGGGCGTGCCCGGCGGTCCGGCCTCGCCCAATCGCCCGCTGCTGCTGATCGGCGTCCTGATCGCCGCCATCGGCGCCGGTGTCGGCACGGCCTTCCTGATGGGGCAGTTGCGCAGCACCTATGCCACCGCCGCGCGCCTGGAGCGGGCGACGGGCCTGCCGGTCATGGGCGCGATCACGGAGACGCCGAGCAAGGCCGCCGCCGCCAGGGGGCGCCGCAAGCTGCGCCTCTTTGCCGGCGCGAGCGGCGGACTGGTCGCGATGTGCCTGCTGCTGGTCGTCATCGAATTCGTACAGCGGGGAATGGCGGCATGAGCGGAGGTTCCAGCATGACCGACAAGAGCGCGCCGCAACGCCCCTCCCTGATCGAGCGCGCGGCGGATATCTATGATTTCGGCACGGCGCTTCGCCATGGTCCGGCCGCGGCCGTCGCCACGCCGATCCCGGCGGCGGAGATCGAGGGGCCGCAAGCGCCCGAACCCTCTCCCGAACCGGCGGCACCCGAACAGGCCGTGGGCAAGATGTCCGCACCCGCCGCGCCCGCGCCCGCGCCCGCGCCCGCGTCGCGCCTCGCAGGAGACGCGTCGCGCCTCGCAGGAGAACTGCGCGGCGAACGGCATCCGCTCGACCGGGAAGCGCTGCGCCGCGATGGCTTCGTCGACCCCGACAGTCCGCCGACCAGCCTGTCCGAGGAATTCCGCATCATCAAGCGGCAGCTTCTGGCACAGGCGTTCGCGCCGGATGCCGGGCCGCGCGACCGGATGATACTCGTCAACTCCGCCCATCCGGGCGACGGCAAGACATGGATGAGCATCAACCTCGCCCTGTCGCTTTCAGCGGAAAGCGATATCGATGTGCTGCTGATCGACGGCGATTTCGGCAAGCCGTCCATTGCGGGGCAGCTTGGCCTGCCGGACGGCCCCGGCTTCATGGACGCGCTTGCCGATCCGGCGCTGGACGTCGCCGATATCGTTGTGCGGACCGATATTCCGAGCCTGTCCGTCCTGCGGGCGGGGCGGCAG
>JASGGS010000118.1:0-12646 GCA_047602685.1 Sphingobium sp. | reverse complement strand
AGCGTACCCGCCGCCGCCGCGACCAGCGCGGTCGACCCGTTGACGTCGATAATGCCCTGCTGCCGGATGACCGGCGCCATGATCGCCATATAGCTGCTGCGGTCGTTGGAGGCATATATCTCCGCCCCCGACCTGATCTCGACCTCCCGCCCCTGCGCCGAGGGATTGTAGAGCACGGAACGCGAAGCGCCATTGATGGTGATGAAGGAGCCGTTGTTGACGACCGGCTCCGCCGTGGACAGGCCGAGCGCACCGACGTCGATCAGCGCGTTGGAGCCGATGATGATGCCACCGGGGCTGTAGAAATAGATCGATCCGCCAATATTGCTATTGGCATAAGAGCGGATGGTGCCGTTGATCTCCACGGCCCGCCCGCCCGCATAGACACGGTTCAGCACGGCATAGTCGGACAGATAGCTGTCGAAGGTGGCGGTCGTGTTCGCCCGTTGGAAGATGGATGGGTCGTCATTGTCAATCGTCCAGTCGATCACCGACTGCGCGCTGTTCAGCTGAATATAGGTGCTGTTGCCGGTGCTGGAGATATAGGCCTCGCCCGCCGCAACCTCCGCATTGCCCATGAAGGACTGGGAGGAAACGGGCGCGGTTGCGCCGAACGCGATGATCGATATGCCGATGGCCAGCACAGACGACCGGACGAGCCAGGGCGAAAGCTTGCGGGACATCATTAGCGGGCACTCCAGGGGAGGATGCGGGTGGTAAGGGTGAGCAGGAAACGCGCGGAGCGGTTGGCGACGAAGCCGCTGTTCGCGGTCGGCACCGCCAGCGTCGCATCGAGCCGCAGCCGGTCGGACAGGTCGGCGCGCACGCCGCCGCCGAGCGACGCCAGACCCCGCGCGGGCTGCGACAGGAATGTCTTCCTGTCCCATATCCGTGCCGCGTCGGCGAACAGATAGGGCCTCACTATGAACCGTTGCATCTTGCCGAGCGTAAAGCCCGCCGCGCGCAGTTCGACCGTGGCGGCGATGCCGTTATCGCCGCTGATCGTGCCCGGATCGAAACCGCGCCCGATGGTGTAATTGCCCGCCGTGAACTCCTCGAAGGCGAAGAGCGGATCGAAGGCGAACTGCGCGCGCGGCGCGACCGCGACGGAGAGCGGCTTGCCCAATGCCATTTCCGCCACGCCGCTCATGCGGACAAGGCCCGCATTGGCATCGCCGTCGAGGCGGCTCGGCGATACGGGGCATGCGAAACCGCAATCGGTCGCCCCGAAGATCGACACGCCCTTGCGCAGTTCGACCGTTCCCGCAAGCCGCCAGCGGGGCCGCCGCGCGCCCAGGTCGATCGCTTCCCCGGACAGGCGGGCGAAGAGGACGCGGAGACGGTCCCGGCTGATCGGCACGCCAGCGAAATTCACCCGCTGGTCCACGATGTCGAGGCCGCCACTGGCCGACAGGCTCCGCGATTGGCGGAGCACCAGCGGATAGCTCGCCTGCACGGAGCCATAGGATGTCCACGCGCGCAGCGGCGTCGTGCCGCTCGACAGTCCGATATCGGGTGCGGTCCAGGCCTGCGTGAACTGGCCCGCAACCTTCAACCCGTCCCCGCCCAGGCGGAATTCATGGCCGAGTTGCAGGATTTGCTGCTCCTCCAGATCGGCCGTCGAATAGAGCGAGACGGACGTCGCATCGCCCAGCCCGGTCAGGCCGAAAAACTGCGCCCGCACCTGACCGCCCCAGCGTCCGACCGCGCGGGAGGAAAGGTTCTGCACCGTGAAATCGACCGCATAGGGGCGGCGCACCACCGTGACTTCGCCAACCACCTCGCCGGGGGCCGTTCCTGCGGGCTTCAGGGTGAGCTGGACATTATAGCCGGGAAGATCGCGGGCCAGGAGGAGATAGCGCTCGGCCCGCCCGCGTTCGAAAATCTCGTCCTGGGTCAGCGGCCTCAGATAGCGGGCGATCATGGTCTCCGCCCCCTGCGTCTCGCCGCGTGCGCGGACGGCCACTACTCGGGCATAGAGCATCTCCATGCGGATCTCGCCATTCTCGATCCGCTGCGTCGGGACCTGCACGGCGGCAAGATAGCCGCGCTGGCGCAGGATGGTCGCGGCGGCGTCGCGAATTTCGCACAGCACGGAAACCGGCTGGCGCGTTCCGGCAAGGCTTTCCCAGGCGGGACGCATCTCGTCCACCGTCACGCCCTTCAGATTGTTGAAGGTGACGTGGCCGACCTGTACGGTGACGCCCGCGAATTTCGGGTCAGCCAGCGGACAGGGGGAGCGTTCGATGTCGCTGACGATCGACAGGCGCGGCTGTGCATTTTCCGGCGCTTCTGGAACCGGCCTCAAATCTTCGCGTGTCGGAAGAACCGCCCGGCCCGATTGGACCTGCGCCCCTGCTGCCCCCGCCCACGCCAGGACGGCCAACGTGCCAGCCAGACACGCGACTCGCCGCCCCGCTACCCCATAAGACATTCGCACCCCCTGAACGCCATTGCGGCGCCCGCTCCAAGATGCGACCCAAGATATTGTTATTATTATGTAACGCCTTTAATCCAGTCGCTGCCTGGCGTCAAACGCCGCGCGGCGCCGTGCGCTGGATCACGCTTGGCCCTTAGCACGTGGTAAGCGACCTTGCAGCAGCGGTTCAATATAAGTTTCACGCGCCGCCTCTGCCGCGCAAGGGTCGCCAGGGGAGCGCCGCCACGACGATCCCCGACAGGATCAGGAGCATGCCCCAGAGATGATAGGCGCGCAGCGCCTCCCCCAGTAGCGCCGCAGCCAGCAGGCTGCCGAACAGCGGCATCAGCGATATGGTCTGCCCTGCCTTCCCCGCGCCAATATCCCGCACAGCCGCATTGTAGAGCGTATAGGCCACGAGCGACGGCAGGAGCGCGACATAGAAGCAGCCGCCGACCACCTTCCAGCCTATCGTCATGGCCGCGATCTGCCGCGCTTCCGTCGCCGCCAGAGGCGCCATGGCGACGATGCCTATGGCGAAGGTGGCGATGAGGAAGGACCAGGGATTGCAGTCGGGCCGAAGGCGCAACAGGCTTGTATAGGCGGCCCAACTCAGCACGCCGCACAGGACAAGGATGTCGCCCGAATTGAAGCCGATGCTCAGAATGGCGAGCGGCGTGCCGCGCAACACGATGTAGAGCACGCCGAGCGTCGACAGGGCGACACCGATCATTTGCCCAGCGGTCGTCGACAGGCGGAAGAACAGCGCGTTGAAGACCAGCACAAGCGCGGGAATGGCGGCCTGCAACAGCAACGCATTGGCCGCGGTCGTATGATGCAGGCCGGAATAGATGAACGCATTGAAGGCAGCGATACCGGTCAGGCCGAGAAGCAGGACGCGCGGCCAGTTCGCCAGGAGGACGGCGCGGTCGGCCATCACCGGCCGCCAGGCGAAGGGCAATGCGGCGAGGCTGGCCCCCGTCCAGCGGACCAGCGCCAGCGTGAAGGGCGGGATATCCTCCCGCAAGGCCCGCCCCGTGATCATATTGCCAGACCAGAGCAGCATGACGATGGCCAGCATCGCATAGGAGCGCCATTGCGCGGATGCCGCGACCGAACCCGCATCCGCCTTCATGTCCCGGCCATCCCGTGAAGGCAGCCCGGCAGCATGGAAGGTTCGTGCGCGGACATGGCGGATTTTCTGCAATGCACCATGGCTGAATAAATGTGCAACAGAGGGGCCGTCGGGGTCCGCAGCGATTATTTGGTCAGCTTGTCGATCTTGGATGTCAGGGCGGCAAGCTGAGCCTTCAGTTCAGCCACTTCCTGCGCGGTCTGGCCCTCGCCCTTGCTTTCCTCCGCGGGCGCGGCGGGTGCGACGGGCGTGCCGGCCTTGAACGCATTGGCCGCCGCGTTGAACATTTCCATGTTGCGCTTGGCGATCTCCGCGAAGGGACCGCTCGCGAACGCGCCTTCCATCGCCTGCTGGAACTGCATCTGGTTCTTGCGGAAGGCATCCATGCTCGCTTCGAGATATTGCGGCACAAGCGACTGCATCGAATTGCCGTAAAGCGAGATAAGTTGGCGCAGGAAGCTGACGGGCAGCATGTTCTCGCCGCGCTGCTCCTCCTCCATGATGATCTGGGTGAGGACGTTATGCGTGATGTCCTCGCCCGTCTTGGCATCGACGACCACGAAATCGCGGCCTTCGCGCGTCATCTGGGATAGGAGATCGAGAGTGATGTAGCTGGACGTCTCGGTATCATATAAACGCCGGTTGGCGTATTTTTTGATGATGACCGTGTGACCGCCTTCGCTATCTTTAGACTTCGCCATGACAGACTCTCCGCCCCCTGTTGCCCCTAGTCTAACACCCTCAAATGTCGCACCGCAACACGGACCGCGACCTCTTCCGCTATTTTTGAGCATTTTATGGCGCGAAACCGAGGGAGACCCCGCCTTTCGCGAGCGCGCTTTCGCCGGTTTGCGGCGGTTTCAGCGCGCAGCACGACCGCAGCATGCACGGCCGGTGCGGACGATCGCGAATCAAGGCCGCGCACAATTGCTCCATTATGAGGCAACCGACCCGGCCAAGCGCTTGCCCGTCCTTTTCGTTCCCTCCCTCATCAACGCTCCCGATGTTCTCGACATTTCGCCGGAGAACAGCCTGCTGCGCTATCTCGCGGGCCGGGGTCACGATATTCACCAGGTCGATTGGGGCTATCCCGCCAACGAAGACCGCGACCAGGATATCGCCGCGCATGTGACGGAACTGCTGCTGCCGCTCATGGCGAGATTTGACAGGCCGCCCATCGTGATCGGCTACTGCCTGGGCGGCACGATCGCGATCGGCGGCGCCTCGCTCGCGCCCTGCGCCGCGCTCGCCACCATTGCCGCGCCCTGGCATTTCGGCGCCTATCCGGAGACGTTCCGCGACCAGACCCATCAGGCCTGGACGGTGGCCGAACCGGTCTGCCGCAATCTGGGCGTCATGCCGATGGAGGTTCTGCAACAGGGCTTCTGGTCGCTCGACCCGCGCCGCACCATCGAGAAATATGCCGCCTTTGCGGACATGGCCGAGGACGACCGGGGATATGGCGCCTTCCTGCTGCTGGAGGACTGGGTGAATGAGGGCGCGCCGCTCACGCTGGCGGCGGGTCATGAACTGATCGAGAATTTCTACGGAGCCGATATTCCCGGCAAGGGCCGCTGGGAGGTGGGAGGCAGGATCATCGACCCCGCGGCCCTGCCTTTTCCGACCCTGACCGTCTCCTCATCGGCGGACCAGATCGTCCCAGCCGCTGCCCGCCCGCCCGCCAGCGACCAGCGCATCCTCGATCTTGGCCATGTCGGCATGATCGTGGGCCGCTCCGCTCCCGAAAAGCTGTGGGCGCCCCTCTCGGAATGGATCGCGGCCAATGGCGGCTAGACCGTGAAGCAGCCTCCAGCGATGCGGAAACGGGACCAGCCTCCAGCTCAGATCCACTTGCGATCGAAACGGCTGCCGAGGCCGGTCAGCAATTCATATTGCGACAGACCCGACGCGATGGACGCCTGCGACAGGTCATAGGCGATCTCGACCCAATCGCCCTCGCCCAGGCTGGGACGATCCGTGACGTCGACGACGATGAGGTCCATCGACACGCGGCCCATGATGGGCAGGACCGTGCCGTCATCCGCCGTCGCATAGCCGCTATTGGAAAAGCCGCGCCTATAGCCGTCCGCATAGCCGAGGTTCAGGACCGCCGCCTCGCGCGTGCGGTCGGCGGAATAGGTGGCGCCATAGCCGACCGATTCCCCGCCGCGGATGGTGCGCCGCTGCAATATCTGCGCGCGGGGACGCACGACTTGCCGCACGGACAGTTCGGCATCCAGGCAGGTCGCGCCGCCATAGATGGAAAGGCCGGGACGCGTCAGGTCGAAATGATATTTCTCGCCAAGGAAGATTCCCGCGCTGTTGGCGAGGCTGAGCCGCTTCGCTCCCGCCTTTTTCGCCAGCGAGCCGAATATCATCTGCTGCACCGCGTTAAGCGGATGCTCCTCGTCGGCGCAGGCGAGATGGCTCATCACGATATCGACATCCAGCCCCTCGAACAGGGAGGCGGAGACGTCATTGGCATCGAGGCCGAGACGGTTCATCCCCGTGTCGATCATGACGTCGCATGGCCCCGCGTCCGCCTCCCGCCAGCGCTTGATCTGCTCGGGCGAATTCAGCACCGGCCGCACGCCCAATGTCTTGGCGACCGGCATGTCCTCCTCCCGCACGCCGTGCAGGACGGACAGGCTGGCCTCGCCGATATGGGGGCGCAGCAGCAGCGCCTCCGCCCAGGTCGCGACGAAGAAGTTGCGGCAGCCCGCCGACTTCAGATGCTGCACCACTTCCGGCGCGCCAAGGCCATAGCCGTCCGCCTTGACCGCCGCGCCGCAGGACGCCTTGCCGCTCTGGGTCGCGAGCCAGCGCCAGTTGTTGCGGAGCGCGTCGGAATCAAGCGCAAGGACGAGCGGCGCGGAAGGAGGCAGCATCATATTTCTTCTTCTCAGGCGACGGTGACGGAAGGGACGGAAGGCGCGGCCTCGTCCCGCAAGCCCCACAGGGCGACGATGAGCGCGACGGCCACGACGACGATCGTGTACCAGAGGCCCGCATAGGGATCGCCGGTGCGCGCGACGATATAGCTGGAGATCAGCGGCAGGAAACCGCCGAAATAACCCGTACCGATATGATAGGGGATGGACAGGGAACTATAGCGTATGGCGGGCGGAAACATCTCCGCCAGCAGTGCCGCCACGGGGCCGTAGGTGAAGCCCGACAGGGCGGACAAGGCAAGCAGGCAAAGGACGATGACGGCGATGCCGCCCGGCGAGGGAATCTGCCGGTCGAAATCATAGCCCGCCCTCTCCAGCACCGCTTTCAGGTCCGAAGGCCCGTCTATCGCAACCTGCCGCCCGCCGACGGTCAGGCCGGGCATGGCGATATCGGGCGACGCGACGGCGGGCCTGGCGAGCGTGTAATGGACGCCGAGCCTGCTGAGTTCGGCAAGCGTGCGGCCGCAGACCGTCTTCTGCTTTTCCGCGAAGGGATCGAAGGCGCAGCTTTCCGCGTAGACGGTGACGGGCGCGCGCCTTGCCGCCTCCGCCTGCCCCGGATTGGCGGCCGCGCCCAGCAGCCAGAAGATGGGAAAGAGCAGCAGGAGGGTCAGCGCATAGCCGATCACCACCGGCCTCTTGCGTCCCACCTTGTCGGAGACATGGCCCGCGAGGATGAAGAAGCCCATGCCGAGAGCGGCGGATAGGCCGACGATCACCTCCGCCCAGGTCTCCTCGATCCGCATCGGTCCCTTGAGGAAGGACAGGCCCGTGAACATGGCCGTGTACCAGATGACGGTCAGGCCCGCCGCGACGCCGAACAAGGCCACGAAGATGCGTTTCCGGTTGCCGGGATAGGTGAAGCTGTCGCGGATCGGATTGCCGCTCACCTCTCCCGCTTCCTTCATCGCCTTGAAGACCGGACTTTCCTTGAGCTTGAGGCGCATCCAGAGCGAGACGGCGAGGAGGAGCAGCGACAGGAGGAAGGGAACGCGCCATGCCCAGCTTGCCCATGTTTCCGCCGGGAAGCCGGCCTTGCAGCTCAGCACGACGATGAGGCTGAGGACGAAGCCGCCGACCACGCTTGCCTGGATATAGCTGGAATAATAGCCCGCGCGCTTGCGGGGCGCATGCTCGACCACATAGATGGCCGCGCCGCCATATTCGCCGCCGAGCGCCAGACCCTGCATCACCCGCAGGAGGATGACGAGGATCGGCGCGGCGATGCCGATGCTTTCCGCCGAGGGAATGAGGCCGACGCCCGCCGTGGCCACGCCCATGAGGATGACCGTCGCGAGGAAGGTGTATTTGCGGCCGAGCCGGTCGCCCAGATAGCCGAACAGAACGGCGCCCAGCGGACGGAAGCCGAAGCCCACCGCGAAACCCGCCCAGACGAGGATGATCTGGAGGGTCGGATTGTCGGCGGGGAAGAAGGTCTTGCCGATGATGCCGGCGAGCGTTCCGTAGATGAAGAAATCATACCATTCGAAAATGGTGCCCGCCGAGGACGCGGCGATGATGAGCCGCATGTCCGCGGACCGCATCTCTCCCTCATGGCCGGACGGTGCCGCAGCGCTGCTTGCCATTAACCCTGTTCCCCACGAACCTGCTACGGCTCTGCCCCCGCAGCCCCGGCAAAGCAAGGCTTTTAGGGACGGATGCGTTAAGGATAAGTGTGCGGGACGGGAGCGGCCTTATTGCGAAGATCACAGGCTTCCCTACCCAATTCCCTAGAAGAGCCGCGATCCGTTGGGGACGGGCTTGTCCGGGGCGAAGAGGGTGACGGCGCCCGCTTCGTCCGCGAAGCCGAGGGTGAGGACGTCGGACATGAAGGTGCCGATCTGGCGGCGCGGAAAGTTGACCACCGCCGCGACCTGCCGCCCGATCAAGCTATCCATCTGATAATTCTCGGTAATCTGAGCGCTGCTCTTGCGCGGGCCGATAGTGGGGCCGAAATCGATGAGGAGCTTGATCGCGGGCTTGCGCGCCTCCGGAAAGGGTTCCGCCGACAGGATGGTGCCGATGCGGATATCGACCTTCAGGAAATCGTCGAAGCCGATCTCGGCTTCGGGAGGGGCGGCGGGATCGTGATTCAGGTGCATGGGCGCCGGATAGCATATTGCCGGGGCCGGGGAAGGCCCCTCGCCCTCCCCGGCCCGACCGGCCTGATATTATTCCAGTTCGAGGATGATCGCGTCCACCGCCAGGCTCTCGCCCGCCGACGCATTCACCGCCTTCACCACGCCCGATTTCTCGGCGCGCAGGATATTCTCCATCTTCATCGCCTCGATCACGGCCAGCGGCTGACCCGCCTCCACCTTGTCCCCCTCGCCCACATGCAGCGCGACGAGCAGGCCCGGCATCGGACAGATGAGGAACCGGGAGAGATCGGGCGGGATCTTCTCGATCATATGCGCGGCATAGGGCGCGACATGAGCGGGAAGCACGCGGATGGCGTGGATCGCGCCGCGCGTCGTCAGCTTCCAGCCGGAGCGGACGGGAGCGACGCGGACCGACAGTATCTCGTCGTCGAAATGTGCCTCCACCTTGCGGTCGCCCGGCGTATATTCGATCCACAGCTTGACCGGATTGCCGTCCACGGTGACGCCGCTATCCTCGACCACCACATCATGGACTTCATCGCCCACCCTGGTCTGCCAGCCCTTGGGCGCGGCCAGCGGCGAGCCGAGCTGCCCGTCGATATGGCGGGCGCGGTCGGCCTGCGATTTCGCGACGAAGGCGGCGACGGCGGCCAGCTTGACCGACAGGCCCGGCGCCAGGGCGGCGCCGTGGAAACCTTCCGGAAACTCCTCCGCGATGAAGCCGGTGGTAAGGTTGCCGCCGCGGAAGCGCGGATGCTGCATCAGGGCCGACAGGAAGTCGATATTGTGGCCCAGCCCCTCCAGCTCGAACCGGTCGAGCGCGGCGATCTGCTTGTCGATCGCTTCCTCGCGGGTCGGCGCCCAGGTGATGAGCTTGGCGATCATCGGGTCGTAGAACATGGACACCTCGCCCCCTTCCACGACGCCATCATCGACGCGCACGCCGTCCACCGCCTCCGGCGGATCGTAGCGCACGAGGCGGCCCGTCGACGGCAGGAAGCCGCGATAGGGATCCTCCGCATAGACGCGGTTCTCGATCGACCAGCCGTTCAGCTTCACCTCATCCTGCGTGAAGGCCAGCTTCTCGCCATTCGCCACGCGGATCATCTGCTCGACCAGATCGAGACCGGTGATCTCCTCCGTGACGGGATGCTCCACCTGAAGGCGGGTGTTCATCTCCAGGAAATAGAAGCCGTCGCCGGTCTTGTCCGCGCCCGACACGATCAGCTCGACCGTGCCCGCGCTGAAATAGCCGACGGCGCGCGCGAGGGCGACGCACTGCTCGCCCATCTTCCTGCGCATCTCCGGGCTGACGAAGGGCGACGGCGCCTCCTCCACGACCTTCTGGTGGCGGCGCTGGATCGAGCATTCGCGCTCGTTCAGATAGACGATATTGCCATGCTGGTCGCCGAGTATCTGGATTTCGATATGGCGCGGGCTTTCGATGAACTTCTCGATGAACACGCGGTCGTCGCCGAAGCTGGCGAGGCCCTCGCGCTTGGTCGCCTCGAAGCCCTCCCGCACGTCCTGCTCGGAGAAGGCGAGGCGCATGCCCTTGCCGCCGCCGCCCGCCGACGCCTTCATCATGACGGGATAGCCGATCTCGTTGGAGATGCGGACGGCATGCTCCGTATCCTCGATCACGCCGACGAAACCGGGGACGACATTGACGCCCGCTTCCTTCGCCAGCTTCTTGGACTCGATCTTGTCGCCCATCGCCGCGATGGCATTGGCGGGCGGGCCGACGAAGACGATGCCCTCCGCGTCCAGCGCCTTGCGGAAGCTCTCGCGCTCCGACAGGAAGCCATAGCCGGGATGGACGGCATCGGCGCCGGTCGCCTTGCACGCCTCGATGATCCTGTCCGCAAGGAGATAGGATTGGGCGGCGGGCGGCGGGCCGATATGCACTGCCTCATCGGCTAGCAGCACGTGCGGCGCGCGGCTGTCCGCATCGGAATAGACCGCAACGGTCTTGATGCCCATCTTCCGCGCGGTGCGGATGACGCGGCAGGCGATCTCGCCACGGTTAGCGATCAGGATCTTCGTGATTGTCACTTGCGGCTCCAATTACGGGCCAAGGCGATAAACCCGGCCCAATAGATGACGAAAGTCGTCCAGATAATGATGTGGCCTGCTCTACTGACATTAGCTTCACAGGCCTTTTCACCGGCACAGTCGCCGAAAGTGAAAAGGAACAGCATGGCGCTGGCAACGATGGCGATGAAAACCGTCCAGGCGATCAAGATAGCCGCCCGGCCCACGGTCAGTTTTCCGCTGAGTTGATAACTCACTCCGCCGCCTCCCAAGCAGCATCGTCACCCTGAACTTGTTTCAGGATCCATCCCTCCCCAGGCACCCACATCGCGAGAGGCGAAATGGATGCTGAAACAAGTTCAGCATGACGGAGGGGAACGAAAGACATCAGGCCCTCTCAACCTCACACATCGTCATGCCGGACTTGATCCGGCATCCCGCTGCCTTCCCTTGCGACGACGCCGAAGAAGCAGGACCCCGGATTAAATCCGGGGTGACGAAGGCCGGTGCGTGGATCACTCCGCCGCCTCTTCCAGATGCCCATGCGGCTGCGCCTGCATGGCGGCGATGCCGAGTTTCGACAGCAGCGCCGCGTCCTTGTTGTCGCCGGAATTGGGCGCGGTCAGCAGCTTGTCGCCGGTGAAGATGGAATTGGCGCCCGCCATGAAGCAGAGGGCCTGGCACGCCTCGCTCATGCTTTCCCGGCCCGCGGAGAGGCGGACCATGGACAGCGGCATGATGATGCGCGCGACGGCGACGGTGCGGACGAACTCGATCTCGTCGATCTCCGCCATGGGCGTGCCCGCCAGCATGTCGCCCAGCACCGTGCCCTTGACGGGGACGAGCTGGTTGATCGGCACGCTCTCCGGATGCGGCATGGAGGCGAGGGCGTGGAGGAAGCCGACGCGATCCGCGCGCTGCTCGCCCATGCCGACAATGCCGCCGCAGCAGACATTGATGCCCGCCGAGCGGACATTCTCCAGCGTCTCGATCCGGTCCTCGAAGGTGCGGGTGGTGATGACGTTGGCGTAATTTTCCGGCGAGGTGTCGATATTGTGGTTGTAATAATCCAGCCCGGCATCCGCCAGTTGCCGCGCCTGCTTCTCCGTCAGCATGCCGAGGGTCATGCAGGTTTCCATGCCCATCTGGCGCACGCCCTTCACCATCTCGACGAGGGCGGGCATGTCGCGCTCCTTGGGATTGCGCCATGCCGCGCCCATGCAGAAACGGCCGGAGCCATGATCCTTGGCCTGCGCCGCCGCCTGGAGCACGGCCTGCACGTCCATCAGCTTGGTCGCCTTGAGGCCGCTGTCCGCGTCCTTCGACTGCGAGCAATAGCCGCAATCCTCCGCGCAGCCGCCGGTCTTGATCGACAGCAGCGTGGAAAGCTGCACCTCGTTGCGGGGATGATTGGCGCGGTGGATCGTCTGCGCCTCATAGAGCAGGTCCATGAAGGGCAGGTCGAACAGCGCGGCAATCTCTTCGCGGGTCCAGTCGGTGCGTATGTCGGTCATGCAGGTCTCCGCGCCAGACAGGCGCCCATTGCCATGATAGGAATGCCGCCGGCGCGGCGCGGCGTGAGGGCGCTCCTCATCGCACCCCGCGGGCCGTAATGGTCGATCAGCGCCGCAATCGGCGGAAGGGCACCCTGCGGCATCATGTTACTCCGCCGCCTGAAGCTCGTTCAGCGGCGGCATGTTGTGGCCGAGGAGGCGCAGCACGTCGGCGGCGCATTCCACCACGTTGGAACCCGGACCGTAAATGCCCTGCACGCCCGCGTCGCGCAGATAATCATAATCCTGCGGCGGGATGACGCCGCCCGCGATCACCTTGATGTCGCCGCGCCCCTGCTCCTTGAGCTGCCTGATAAGCTCCGGGATCAGCGTCTTGTGACCGGCGGCGAGCGAGGAGGCGCCCACCACGTCCACGCCATTGTCGAGGGCGAGGACCACCGTCTCCTCCGGCGTCTGGAACAGCGGGCCGGACACCACGTCGAAGCCCATGT
>JASGGS010000117.1:0-12679 GCA_047602685.1 Sphingobium sp. | reverse complement strand
GGATTGTCGGGGTCCGCGCGTCCCGCCAGCGTGAACAAATAGGCGCGCTCGGCCCCGGTCAGCCGCAGCGCCCCCGCCAGCCGGGCCAGCGTGTCGGCGGACGGGCGCACCTCGCGCCCCTGTTCGATCCAGGCGATCCATGTGACGCCGATCCCGGCGCGCGCGGCCAGTTCCTCCCGCCTCAGCCCCGGCGTGCGGCGGCGGCGGCCCGGTTCCGGCGCGGGCAGCCCCTCGCGCCGGGCGCGGACGAAGGCGCCGAGCAATTGTCTTTGTCCGTCGCTTTGCATGGCAGGGATTATACTAGGATAAATTTGTCCATTGTAACAGGCTGGGAGGCGGGCATGAGGATGGACGAAGAGGAGAAAGCCCATGACCCGTTCGCATGAGAGCATCGTCCAGGACCAGTTCGGGCCGCAGGCCGCCGCCTATGTGGCGAGCGCGGTCCATGCCGCCGGGCGCGATCTCGACCGGATAGCGGATCTGGCGGAACAGGCGCGGCCGACCCATGCGCTGGACCTGGGCGCGGGCGGGGGGCATGTCGCCTATCGGCTGGCCGCCCATGCGCGGACGGTCACGGCCTCCGACCTGTCGGCGGACATGATCGCCGCCATCGGGGCGCAGGCGGAGGGGCAGGGGCTGGCCAATATCAGCGGAACCGTCGCCCCGGCGGAGGCGCTGCCCTTTGCCGACGGGGCGTTCGATTTCCTCGCCTGCCGCTTCTCCGCGCATCACTGGCGCGACTGGGAGGCGGGGCTGCGGGAGGCGCGGCGGGTGCTGGCGCCGGGCGCGCGGGCGGTGTTCGTGGATGTCGTGGCGCCGGAGGATGCGCAGGCGGACGTGCATCTGCAAGCGGTCGAACTGCTGCGCGACCCCAGCCATGTGCGCGACTATCGGGTGAGCGAATGGATCGCGGCGCTCGGCCGGGCGGGCTTCGTCCCCGGCGCGGTGGCGATGCACCGCCTGCGCCTGGACTTCGCCGACTGGACGGCCCGCATGCGCACCCCGGACGCGCATAGGGCGGCGATCCGCTCGCTCCAGTCCATGGCGGCGGAAGGCGTGACCCGCCATTTCGCGCTGGAGGCGGACGGATCGTTCACCGTGGACGTGGCGCTGTTCGAGATGATGTGAGGGATTGGAGCGGGATGACGTAGGTTTGAAGCGTCATTGCGGGCCGATCCGACGTCATTCGCGTCCAGAACCGAAGACGTGAAGCATGGCCTATCCCTTCACCTTCACCAGCTCATAATCCCCGGCATCGTCCAGCCGTGCCTTCCAGCCCGGATAGACGACGATGGTGGTGAAGCTTTCCTCGATGATCGCGGGACCGGCGATCTCGTGGCCGGGCCGGAGGTCGGGGCCGGCCAGCACGTCCACAGGCTCATAGCCCCGGCCGAGATTGGCGCGCCGCCGCCGTGTCGCCGTGGCGGCGGTGGCGGGCGCGGTGAAACCCCGGATGACGCGGGGAGAGGGCGTCTCGACGGAGGTGGAGAGGCGGATGCCCGTCACCTCCGGCATCTCGTCCTCGCGGATATGGCCATATTCGGCCATGTGCCGCGCGTTGAACGACTGGATGGCCTGCGTCCGCAGCGCCTCCGTGACGAAGGAGAGGTCGCCCAGGCCCTTGTCCGTCCGCACGTCGAAGGTCAGCGACCAGTTCTGGCCGGGATAGCGCATGTTCATCTGATATCGGGCGGTGACGTCGCCTTCCGCGAAATGGCCGGCGGTGAAATAGCCGCGCGCGCGCTCCGCCAGTTCCGCCCAGAGGCCCTTGATCCTGGCGATGTCCAGCGTATCGGCGGGCGCGATATAGCTGCGTTCCTCGTCTATGCTGGGATTGGCGACGAGGGTGCCGAGCGCGGAGAAGGTGGGCGAGGCGCGGGGCACCAGCACCGTCTCTATGCCCAGCTCGTCCGCCTGCACGGCGGCGAAGGCGGGGCCGTTGCCGCCATAGGCCAGCATCACCATGTCCTGGGGCGCGATGCCCTTGCCCGCCGTGATGCGGCGCACGCCCATGGACATGTTGGCGTTGACGATGCGCCAGCAGTCGAAGGCGGCATCCTCCGCGCTATAGCGCATCTGGTCCCCGATGGACCGGAACGCCTCCTCCACGCCGTCGCGCGTCAGGGAGAAGCTGCCGCCCGCGAACACGGCCTCCGGCGAGAGTATGCCGAGCATCAGCAGGGCGTCGGTGATGGTCGGCTGCGTGCCGCCCCGGCCGTAGCATATGGGGCCGGGCGCCGCCCCGGCGGAGGCGGGGCCGACCTGCACCTCCCCCTTGTTCACATGGCAGATCGAGCCGCCGCCCGCGCCCAGCGTCTCCACCTGCACCATGGGCACGCCGACGAGGTAGCGGTGATGCATGTTCCAGCCCGCGACCGCCGGGGCGGCGCCGTTCAGCACCATGGAGATGTCGTAGGAAGTGCCGCCCATGTCGACGCACAGGATATTCTCATAGCCCTTGGCCAGGCCCACATGGGCCGATCCGATCACGCCGCCCGCCGGGCCGGAGGCGAGGACGCGGATGGGCGCGCCCTGTATATAGTCGCGCGTCATCACGCCGCCCGACGCCTGCATGACCATGAGCTGGCGCGCATAGCCGGCCTCCGCCACGCGGCTCACCAGATTTTCCAGATAATGGGTGACGCGGGGGCTGACATAGGCGTTGACGACGGTGGTCGAGGTCCGGTCATATTCGGGCGCGCGGGGCAGCACCTCGTGGCTCTTGGAGATTTGCGCGCCGGGCAGCTCCTCCGCCACGATCTCCGCCACGCGCCTCTCATGCGCGGGGTTCACGAAGGAGAAGAGGAAGGAGATGGCGACGGATTCCACTCCCTGCTTCGCGAGGCGGCGGCACTGGGCGCGCACGGCCTCCTCGTCCAGCGGCTGATGCACGGTGCCGTCGTGGAGGATGCGTTCCGGCACGGTCAGGCGGCGGCGGCGGGGCGTGATCTGCTTGGGCGGCTCCAGGCGCAGGTCCCAGATATCCTCCTTGTAGCCGCGCCGATATTCCATCTCGTCGCGGAAGCCCTCGGTCGTGATGAGGCCGGTGACGGCGCCGTTCATCTCGATGAGCGTATTGTCGGCGATGGTCGTGCCATGGACGACCGCATCGCATCGGCCGAGGAAGTCGGAAAGGGGCAGTCCCTCCATCTCCGCCAGCCGGGCGAGGCCGCTCATCACGCCGATGGAGCGGTCCTCCGGCGTGGAGAGGTTCTTGAAGAGCTTGACCTCCTCGTCCTTCAGGAGGGCGAAGTCCGTGAACGTGCCGCCTATATCGATGCCGACGCGATAACCCATATGATCCTCTCCTGGCCGATCAGGCGCATGGACATTGAGAAACCGTCATCCGGACCTGTCGCAGGACCCGTGGCGCCTCCGGGCGGCGTGAGCGCCGGAGGAGGGACGGATGCTGAAACAGGTTCGGCATGACGATGGAAGTGAAGCCTGCCTCTATTATTCGGCCGCCAGCGCCATGGTCATCCGCTCGCGCAGCGCGCGCGTCGCGGCGACGTCCACGGCGAGGTCGTAATCCTCGACCGTGCCGGTGAAGACGACGCCATATTTGTCGCGCGCCCGTTCCACCGTGACGATCTCGTCAAGCACGTCCTCGCGGACGGCCTCCGGATCGCGCTCGGTGGGCGGCCCGAAGCCCGCGCCGCCGCCATATTGATAGGCCATGACCGATCCGCCGGGCAATTGGGCCGTGGCGGACAGGTCGATGCGATATTCGTCCGGCGCCCCGACGCGGAAGCGGTTGGAATAGGGGCTGGCGTCGTCGCCGCCGCACAGCCCGCGCAGCGGATGCTCATGCGTGACCATCCAGGTCATGGCCATGACGGGCGCCGTCACCCGTTTCGAATTGAGGCTGCCCGGCTGTCCGCGCCACTTGCCCGCGCCCTCCGAATCCTGCGTCATCTCGCGGCTGATATTGATGACGGGGAAGCGGCTCTCCGCATCCTCCGCCTGGGAGAGGAGGAGGTTGCCGAGGGCATTGGGGCAGCTTCCCCAGCCGTCCATCCCCTTCACCGCCGAAGTGTCGCAGGTGCGGCTGTCCACGCCCTGGTCCATCCACATCTGCCCCTTGCCGTCGAAGCCGATGACGGCATTGGGCATGCCCATCTTGTAGACTTGCGGCGCGGAGCGTTCCGGCACGATGGCGGAGAGGGCGACGCATACCGCCTCCGTGATCTCGCAGGCCGGGTGGAAGCTGCCGAGGGCGGCGGGCCTGTTGGGCGCGGGCTGCGCGATGCAGCCTTCCGGTATCACCATGTCGACGGCGTGGAAGAAGCCCTCATTCTTGACGATGGTCGGGTCCATCGCCGCCACGACCTGGGTCATGATATAGGAGCGGCTGTTGCCATAGGTGTTCCACACGCCGACCAGCGTCTGGCGATCGTCCGTGCCGGTCAGGTCGACGGTAAGCTGGTCGCCCCTGACGGTGCAGTTCACATGGACGCGGATATCCTTCGTCCCCGCCGTGTCATGGTCGATGAAGACATCCGCCTCATAGTCGCCGTCGGGCCAGCCGGAGACCACCTCCCGCACGCGCTTCTCGGTATGGTCGATCGTGTAGTTGATCGCCGCGCGGATGCTGTCCGCCCCCCATTTGGCGACGAGGCCGTCGAGCAGGCGGACCGCGAACTGCACGCCGGATATCATGGCGGCGAGGTCGCCCGCGAAGCTGGCGAAGCGGTTGTTGCGGGTGATGAGCTTGATGACGTCCTTGCGGTGCTCGCCCCGGTGGACCAGCTTGACGCAGGGAATGGCGAGCCCCTCGGTGAAAATATCGGTCGCCTCCAGCGTGAAGCCGCCGGGGTCCTTGCCGCCCGTGTCGCCCTGATGCGCCTGGAGGCACTGGACGAGCAGGAGTTTGCCCGCATCGTCGAACACGGGCGCATAGACATTGTAATCGGGCAGGTGGCCGCCGCCATAATCGGGATCGTTGCCGAGGAACACGTCGCCCGGTCCCCAGTCGAACTCCTCGAACATCTCAAGCCCGTAGCGGACCGTCATCTGGCTGACGAAGGTGAGGTGCGGCGTGCCGATGGCCGATCCCGCCAGCCGCCCATGCGCGTCCACGATGCAGGCGTTGCGCTCATTGGACTGGTTGATGATGGGCGAGGAGGCCGCACGGCCGAGATGCGTCGCCGCCTCGAAGCAGATCGTCTCCATGCCGCCGCGGATGATGCTGGCGGTGACGGGATCGATATTCGCCTGCGTGGGAAGCGGCGGACGATGCGCGGCGAGCCGCCTGTTGAGTTCGAACGACATGGACCCAGACCCTCTCGAACGGCCCTTTCACCAAGGGGCTGTCCCGCAGCCTGAGGCGGCGCGGGACGATCCCCGAATGTCACCATAGGCGCGCCATTCCATCCGTCTGGACAGAAGGCGCGGGGCGATGGGCAATTGGTGAAAGGAACGGCGCGGGCGCGGCGCGCGTTGCGGCCGAACGCGGGCCGCCGGTAGTTGCTCCGCCGCCTGCACAAACTTGTTTAACCTTTTGAGGTGAAAGATTTCCCGCTGGAGACGCACAAGAGATCGGTCAGGACGATCCCATGGACTATTTTGTCGGCCGTCGATTTGGAGAGACATATCCGGAGACCGGGCAGGTCGCCGCGCGGCCCAGAACGTTCCTGGGCCGCAACAATATTGCATTCTCGCCGATCTTCGACCCTCTTCTTCCCGCCGTGGTGCGCTGGGTGACCGACCGGCGGGGCCGGCTGCGCCAGATGGAGGCCGGCTCCACGCCCTTTGGCAGGCAGTGCGAATCGGACGTGGCGTCGCGCGGATGGATGGCCCTTTTCTCGCCGCTGGACATGCGGCGGCTGGTCCGCGCGGGCGGACGCTTCGCCCATCCCGACCCGCTGGCCGTCTCCTTGCGCCTTTCCGACGGGCCGCGCCGGGCGCTGGTGCGCATGGCGCGCGGGCAGGGCGCGGACGGCGCGCCCTTCTGGTACGGCACGATCGAGGATATCCACGATCATGCGGGCGAGGAGACGCGCGCGCTCCAGGCCGCGCTGACGGAAAGCGAGCAGCATTACCGTTTCTCCGTCGACCTCAGCCCGCAGGTGCGATGGACGGCCTCGCCCGAGGGCGCCGTGGAGGAGGTGGGACCGCTGTGGGAAAGGCTGACCGGCATGCCGCGCGGCCAGGCGCGGGGCGCGGGCTGGATCGACGCGCTCCATCCCGACGATGTGGGACCGACGCTCGAACTCTGGTCCGACAGGCTTCGCGCGGGCCTGCCCGTCGACATACGCTATCGCCTCCGGATGCGCGACGGCGGCTATCGCTGGATGCGCGCCCGCGCCGCCGCCCGGCGCGATCCGGAAGGGCGGATCGTGCGCTGGTACGGCACGTTGGAGGATATACATGCCGCCCATCTGGCGGAACTGGCGCTGGCCGAGAGCGAGGAGCGTCTCAGGCTGGCCGTCCATTCCGCGCGGATCGGCATATGGGATTATGATGTCGTCACCGGCGCGCGCACCTGGTCCCACGAGTTCAAGACGATGCTGGGCGTGCCGGTGGAGCAGCCCGCCACGGCCGAACTGGCCCTGTCGCTGGTCCATCCGGAGGATCGCCCGATATTGCAGGGCATGATGACGGCGGTGGCCGACCATGCGCTGCCCCCGCATTTCGAGGCGACGTTGCGCATCCACCGCGCGGACACGGGCGCGCTGCGCTGGATCAAGAGCACGGGCTGGACCACCCAGTCCGATTCGGGCGGCATCACCCGCGTCATCGTCACCTTCCGCGACGTGACGGAGGAGCGCAATGCGGAGGAGCGGATACGCTGGGCGGCGACCCATGACCCGTTGACGCGCCTGCCCAATCGCGCCCTGTGGCAGACCACGCTGGAGGACCTGACGGCGGCGGCCGAGCGCGACGGCACGCGTTTCGGCCTGATGCTGTTCGACATAGACGATCTGAAGCGCACGAACGACATGCTCGGCCATGACGCGGGCGATGCCCTGCTGTGCAATTTCGCGAACCGCCTGCAGGCGGCGGCGCCCAGCGACGCCCTGGTGGGGCGGCTGGGCGGCGACGAATTCGGGCTGGTCGCGCCTTCGCTGGCGGGCAGCGACCTGCTCCAGCGGTGCAGCGCCAGCCTGCTGGCGACGCTGCGCCGTCCCTACAGCCATGACGGCCAGCCGCTGGAATGCGGGGTGAGCATCGGCGGCGCCGTCTTCGGCGAGCATGGCGTGGACGCGCAGGAACTGCTGAAGGCGGCGGACCTCGCCCTCTATGCCTCCAAGGCGAAGGGGCGCGGGCGGCTGACCCTCTTCCACCCGTCCCTCCGCGCGGAGGCGCAGCAGCGCAGCTCGATGATCCAGCTGGCGCGCGATGCGGTGGAGCATGACCTCATCACCCCCTATTACCAGCCGCGCGTCGATCTCGCGACGGGCCGGGTGCTGGGCTATGAGGCGTTGCTGCGCTGGCATCATCCGCGCCTGGGCGTGCAGTTGCCGGGCAGCATCGCGGCCGCTTTCGACCATGCGGAGATCGCCGTCGCGCTGACCGAGACGATGCTGGCGGCCGTCACCCGCGACATACGCGCCTGGCTGGATGCGGGACGCGATCCGGGGCGGGTGGCGATGAACGCGTCGGCGGCGGATTTCCTGCGCGGCGACTTTGCCGACTATGTGCTCGACGCGCTGTCCCGGGCGGGCGTGCCGACCCGCAATTTCGAGATAGAGGTGACGGAGACCGTCTTCCTGGGCCGGGGCGCCGAGCATGTGGAGGGCACGCTCGCCCGCTTCGCGGCGGCGGGGGTGCGGATCGCGCTCGACGATTTCGGGACGGGCTATGCCTCGCTGAGCCATTTGAAGCAATATCCGGTCGATGTCCTCAAGATAGACCGCAGCTTCGTGCGGAATCTGGAGCGGGACAGCGGCGATGTCGCGATCATCGACGCCATCGTCAAGCTGGGCAGCAGCCTGGGCCTGGAGGTCGTGGCGGAGGGCGTGGAGACGGAGATGCAGAAGGATATCCTCCTGCGCCATGGATGCATGATCGGGCAGGGCTTCCTGCTCGGCTATCCGGAACCGAAGGAGAAGCTGCCCGGCTGAGGTCTCAGGCGGTCCGCAGGCGCGGGCGCGCCAGGCCCAGCCGCCCGCCGATCCAGCGCCGCGCGGGGCCGTCATAATGACGGTCGAGCAGGCCGCACAGCAGGCAGAGCAGCGCCATGCAGAGCGCCGCCGCGACCGGCCCCGGCGCGCCGACCTGCGCATTGACGAGCCGGGCGAGGGACAGGATCGGCTTGTGGACGGCATAGAGCGCATAGGAAATGGCGCCCAGCCAGGCCGTGACGCGCATCATGGCCGCCGGGACGGAGGCCGTCATGCCCAGCGCCACGATGGCGGGGGAGGCGAGCAGGATGAAGCCCAGCGTCAGCCAGGGGCGCGCCGCCGGTGCCACGGGCACGCACAGGAACAGCGCGACCAGCCCCGCGAGCAGCCAGAAGGGCAGCGAGGGCGCCCTGATGCCCGCCCGGACGATCCATATCCCCGCCGAGAAGGAGAAGACGGCGCGCGCGAGGCCCAGCCAGATCTGCGTGGAGGACCAGCCGACATTGGTGGTGCCGTGCAGCGCCGCCGCCACGGCGAATCCCGCGCCGGACAACAGCGCCAGCCACCCCACCGTCCTCCGCGAGAGAAGCGGCAGGAAACAGGCGTAGAGGATGTTCACCAGCAGTTCGAAGAAGAGCGACCAGGACACGGGATTGAGCGGGAACAGCACATTGCCGTAGGTCGGGAACAGGGCGGGCAGGAACAGCGCGTTGAGAAGGAAGGATGCCCCCATTTCCCATGGCGCCATGGCATGCGGATCGCCGGCCGCCGCCTGGGCCAGCTTTGCCGCGAGGCCGAGGACGAGGCCCAGCAGGTAGAGCGGCCAGAAGCGCAGGATGCGCATCATCGCGAACCGCCCCGTGCCCAGCCCGGCGGAGAGCCGCGCATCATAGGCATGGGCGATCACCACGCCGCTGATGGCGAAGAACAGGTCTACCGCCAGATAGCCGTTGGGCACCAGCGCGAAGCCCATGACGAACTCCGCATGATAGAGGACCACGAGCAGGGCCGCGATGCCGCGCAGCCCGTCGAGCGCGGCATAGACCGGCCGCGCCGCGCCCGGCTTGGTCGCCGCGGCCGATGATCCTGCCTGCCTGCCGGGGGCGCGCACGCATGCGCCCCCATCTTGCGGATGAGCCGCCAAAATATCCGTCCCTCCGTCGAGATCTTTCCGCGCGGACGCGGGAGATGCGTCGGCGGCGCCTTCCTGAACCCGGTCCATGCCGGAGGAGGAAGGCTAGCCGTTCAGCCCTTCCGGGCAAGCCGCAGGCGCAACGATCCGCCGTCCGCCTCGCACGGCTGGCTGTGAAGCGAGCCTGCCGGGAGATGGGGCGTGGCAGGGGAAGGGGGAGAGGGGCGCGGGTTCAGCCCGCGCGGTCCCTGTCGAGAAATGCCTCCACCGCCTTGAGGTCGACCGTCCTGTCCAGATAGGTCTCGCCTATCCCCCTCGCGAGGAGGAAGGGGAGGGTGCCGCCCGTCCGCTTCTTGTCATGCAGCATATGGGCGACCAGCGTCGCGCCGTCGGCCGTTACATGCGCGCTGGCAAGATCATGGGGCAGGCCCATATCGCGCAGGTGCCGCGTCACCCGGTCCGAGTCCTGGCCGGGGCACAGGCCCTGCGCGGTGGAGAAGCGGAAGGCGAGCGCCATGCCCGCCGCCACGCCCTCGCCATGGAGGAGGGTGGAGGAGAAGCCCGTCTCCGCCTCCAGCGCATGGCCAAAGGTGTGGCCGAGATTGAGGAGGGCGCGGCGTCCGCTCGTCTCCCGCTCGTCCTCGCCCACTATGGCGGCCTTGGCGGCGACGCTGACCCCTATGGCATAGGCGCGCGCATCGCTGTCGCCCGCCAGCAGCCTGCGCCCCTCCGCCTCGCACCAGCCGAAGAAATCGGGGTCGGAGATCAGGCCGTATTTCACGACCTCGGCATAGCCCGCCCGCACCTCGCGCGGGTCCAGCGTGTCGAGGACGGTCGGGTCGATCAGCACCAGCGAGGGCTGGTGGAAGGCGCCGACCATGTTCTTGCCCGCGCGGGCGTTGATCGCGGTCTTGCCGCCGACGCTCGAATCCACCTGGCTGAGGAGCGTGGTCGGGATCTGGATGAAAGGGCAGCCGCGCTTCAGGATGGACGCGGCAAAGCCCACCAGGTCGCCGATGACGCCGCCGCCCAGCGCGACGATATGGTCGGAGCGCTCCACCTCCCGCACCAGCAGTTCGTCGAGCAGATATTCGAGCTGCGCCCAGCTTTTCGTGCTTTCGCCCGCGGGCAGGACGATGGCGTCCGCGCCGATGCCCGCCGCGTCGAGCGCGGCCCTGAGGCGCGGCCACTGGGTCCGGGCCACCGTTTCGTCGGTGATGACGGTGAAGGGGCGCTTCGTCGCGAAGCGGGCCAGATGCTCGCCCGCGCGGTCGAGCAGGCCGTCCTCTATAGCGACGTCATAGCTGCGTTCGCCCAGTCCGACAGTGATCACGCGCATGCGTCCAGAGCCTCCAATATCTTGTCCACCGTCGCCTCGTGCGGGGTCGCGCTGCTCACCACATGGATGGGTGCCAGGGCATAGAAGGGGTTGCGCACGGCGGCGAGTTCCGTGAGCACCGCGCGCGGGTCGCGGTTCCTGAGGAGCGGGCGGCCCTCCTTGCGCGATACGCGCTCCACCAGGATATCGATGTCCGCGTCCAGCCAGACGGCGGTCGCCTTGTCGAGGATCAGGGCGCGCGTCTCCGGCTGCATGAAGGCGCCGCCGCCGGTCGCCACCACCTTGCGGTCGCCGTCGATCAGGCGCGCGATCACGCGCCGCTCGCCGTCGCGGAAGGCCGCTTCGCCGTGGCGGTCGAACATTTCCTGTATCGTCATGCCGGCGGCCGCCTCTATCGCCTCGTCGGCATCGACGAAGGGCAGGGCAAGCCTGTGGGCGAGGCGGCGGCCCACGGTCGACTTGCCGACGCCCATCATGCCGATGAGCACCAGCGACCGTTCCGGACCGCCGCTTCCGTTTTTGCAGTTTCGTTGCATGGTGCGCGCGGCTATACAGCCACCCGCGCCAGAGGCAAATTCGGGATTTGAACAGCGAAGGAGCGAGCCTTTCACGGGCCGGACATCATGAAGATCAGCCGCAACAGTTCCAGTTTCGGCGGGCCGCGCCGCCGTCGCAACCCGCTTCTCCTGCCCGTCATCATCCTGATCGTGATTCTGGCCGCCCTGCTGGGCTGGTTCTGGTCGCGGGGCAGCGCGGAAAAGACGCAGCAGCGGGTCGAGAAGATCATTCCGGCGGAGCGCCTGGGCCGTTGATGCGCCGGGGCGACGCCGTATTGCTGGGCCTGTCGGGCGCGCTGCTGCTGGCGGTCGCGATTCCCGTGGTGGCGCAGAGGGGGCCTGAGTCCCTGCTGCCGCCGGGCTTTGGCGAGCCGGAACCGCTCATGCCGCAAAATCCGCCCGCGCCGCCGCGCCAGGGCGGCCAGTCGGGCCAGCAGGGGCAGGCGGCGCCCGCGCCCTCAACCCCGCCCGCATCGGGCGGCGTCGCCCTGCCGGGCCTCGTCCCGCCCGCCGCGCCGCCCCTGCCGTCCGAGCAGGAACTGGCCAATGCCGCGGCGGCGCAGGAGAAGAAGGACCCGGAGGCATATGACCTGCCGCCGACCGCGCGCCGTTCGCTGGCGCAGGTCGGGCCGCTGACGCCGGAGACGGGCGGGGTCGCCGCCAATGCCTATGGCGCGGCGCGGGGGCAGTTCCTCTCCACGCTGATGCGCCGGTCGCGCGCGCCCTTCGTCTCGCGCTGGGCGTCGATCACGCTGCGCCGGGTGCTGATGTCGGGCACCGCGACTCCGGACGGGGTGGACGGCGCCGATCTGGTCGCGGAACGCGCCGCGCTGCTGCTGCGCATGGGCGAGGCGGACGGCGCGCGGCTGCTCGTCCAGAGCGTCGATGCGGGCAATTACACGCCGCGCCTCTACACGGTGGCGATGGATGCCTATCTGGCGGCGGCCGATCCGGCGGGCTTCTGCCCGCTGGTCCCGGAAGCGGCGTCGCGCACCGGCGATCCGCGCTGGCAGATGGCGCAGGCGATCTGCGCCTCCTTCTCCAGCGACCAGGGCACGGCGACGTCCATCCTCAACCAGCAGCAGCGGCAGGGCAAGCTGCGCGGCATCGACTATCGCCTCGCGGAAAAGACGGTCGGGGCAGGACCCAATAGCCGCCGCTCGGTCAAGATCGAGTGGGAGGGCGTGGGGCAGCTCGACCCGTGGCGCTTCGGCCTTGCCACGGCGACCAATGTGGAGATTCCGGACGGGCTGTTCGCCACGGGCGGCGATGCCATGCGCGCCTGGGAAGCGCGCGCGCCCGCCCTTCCGCTGGGGCGCCGTCTGGCGGGCGTCGCGGCGGCATCGCGCCTGGGCGTCTTCTCGGGCAGCGCGGCCGCCGCCTATTATGCGCAGCTCGGCGATCCGAGCGACGAGGATCAGTCCAGGACATCCCGCTTGTTCGAGGCGTTCCGCCAGTCCTATGCGGGCGACACGGTGGGCGAGCGCATCACGGGCATGCGCAATTTCTGGAAGGCGGCGCCCGCCGACGGCGCGCGCGCCGGACCGGACGGGGTGAGCTTCGCCGCGCTGCCCGCGCTGGCCCG
>JASGGS010000116.1:0-12745 GCA_047602685.1 Sphingobium sp. | reverse complement strand
GGCCCCAGCGCCAGAAATGACCAACGTTGTGACGCCTGCTACGGTGACGCAGCCTATCACTCCAACCACGGCCGATCCGGTCGTGGCCCCAGCGCAATCTGCACCAGCTACACCATCCGCCGCGGCTCCGGTTCCCGCTCCTACTCCCGCAGAAACTTCTGCCGCTCCGGCAAAAACGACCATCTGAAAGTTTCAGGGGCGCAGGCCTAGTGCCGGCGCCCCGACCAAATGACCCGGCCAATTATGCGGATGTCATCAGCGGCAACCGTTTTATTAGGTACGGCCGGGTTGTCGGAGATTACCTCCACCTGCCCTGCCCTTACCACGCTAAGGCGCTTGATCGCGCCCGCGCCGAAGAGGCTGATCGCCCATATGCGATCATCCTTGTTGAGTTGATTCTGGAGCATGTCGACCATAATCATGTCACTGTCGTTAAGCGTCGGCGTCATGCTGTCACCAACCCCATCTGCTATCATTAGCCGATGGGCGGGCGACTGGGTAATTGCTCTCAATAGATTAGGGTCAAACTCGACAATGCCCTCTTCTACATAGTCGTCAAGGTTCGTGCCGTCGCCCATAGCGAAACCGAGGTTAACGCGCTTTAGCTTCACGGCGCCATCTCCATCGGCAACACCACGCACTGGTGGCAGATCAGGCTCTATAGGGCTTAGCGTCACTACCTCGCCTTTGAGGGGAGTGATTACGTCCGAAGGCTGAATGCCCAAGGCTCGTGCTGCCTTGTCGATCCATTCCGGTTTGAGGCCGCGTTGACCTTTCTCAAGCCTTTCCAGTTGTTGGGGAGAGGTGCCCATCCGCTTGGCCAACTCTGGTCGCGCCCAGCCGCGCAATTCACGAAAATGCTGAATGTTATTGGCAATTGTCATGCCCCCTTCTGCACCGATTTGGTGCCCGTCCGCGATCCGCCAGAATGGTGTTGACTTTTCTGGTGTTGTGACACCATATTGGTGTTGCAAGGAGTTCACCGAATGCACCTCAAGGATTGGCGTGAAGCTAAAGGTCTGACGCGTCAGCAGTTGGCTGAGCGGCTCGCGCGAACCCCTGAGGCCGTGCGAAGATATGAAGAGGGTGAGCGCATCCCAGATCGTGCAACGATGTCACTCATCGTTGCCGTTACCGATGGCAGGGTCACTCCCAATGACTTTTTCGGGGTCTCAACCCCCGGCGCTTCCGAAAAGCAGGAGGCGGCGTAGATGGATCGTATTGCAATGTGGCCAGGCGCGGACGACCGGCTAGAGCAATTTAATCGCCATTGGGGCCGTAAGCCCGAAGCAAGGTTGCAAGCTGTTGGTCTAGGAATTGGACGCCCTGAGGTGACGAAATCGTCGCCTCGTTCGCTTCGTTCAGACGGTGCAGGAATTCGCCAACCGTCTCCGCAGGCAGACCAAATTCCGTCGCCATCCTGCACAATGTCCCGACAAGGTTTCCCCACGCCTGCAAGGCTGTCCAACCCATTTCCCGGGCTACTTCGTCTGATTGGCTCATTCATTCTCTCCGTGATGCGCTTGCCTGTGGTCACGGTAGGCCGCGCGAAGGTGCCTGAAAAGGTGCCTTCGCACGTGCGCCCCAGTGGCAAGGAGGCGGCGTGATGGTTCAGCCTCATGTGTCAGTCCTCATCCTTGGGAACGGCGCCATCGACGGTGTAGATATGGTAGGAGGCCAGCTTTCCCCCGGCGGTGCGCGCGACGCCCGACACGAAGTAGATCAGCGAGAACGGATGTTCCTCCCTGTTGAGGAGGGCGTTCTTCGTTGCGTCTGTCGCGAAGGTGAGCTTCTTGGGTTTGTCGGAAAACCGGTCGATGCGCCCCATGTCGCCGGCGCGGGCGGGTGGCCCGTCTCTCATCTGCCAGAGGACCATCGGCTCGTTCTCGAAGCGCATGTCCTCGACGGGCTGCGCGCCGAGCAGGTGCTGGGCATTATACGCGATGGCGCCAGCCTGGGTGCTGGTGAGGTTGAAGTTCACGTTAACGGTGCCGCCCTCCGTCGCGATAAAGTTCATCTGGCTACCTCCGTCCTTCGCGACCGGCTCCACCATGGTTCTTGCGTTCTTTACTGTGCCCTTCGGGAGGTTTTTCGCACCGTCGCCGAGGTTAAGGATCAGCTGAAGCGTCTCCTGCCAGTTCACCATGAAGGCGGCCGCGATCTCGCGATGTTCCTGCCATTCCGCAAGGATGGGCACCTGCTGAGCCCAGTAGAAGAGTTCAGCAACGACGCTGCCCGGACGCATTTCCCTGATGAAAAGGCGGGGCTCCGTATCGAACAGTGTGGCGATCCCTGCGAAGTTCTTAAACTCGTCGCCAAAAGCGGCAAGGGAAGCGGTGAAGTCGAGCAAGTCGATCGGCCGCTTGTTCTCATACTTGACGATGATGGAACCACTCTCGGTCATATGGTCTTCCCCCGGCAAATTGTCGCTCGGGGAGCATGGGGCAACGATGTCATCATCTCAAGCGAGAGGGTTGACGCCTCCGGCTCCATTATCTCTGCTCCTCTTCATGTTCCCGGCATCCGGCCGGGGACTGCGGCCGACGGGGTGGCCCCCTGCTCCGTCGGCCGTGTTCCTGTTCATACCCATGTCCAGGGCGATACCGTATGAGTTCCCCGCAAATCCACGGGCGCAGGGCGTCCTTTTCCGCTTCTAAGGCGGTCGACCAGCTGGGTGAGGACCTTGAGGCCATCAAGAAGGCCGACGGCCTGACATGGGCCGATGTCGGGCGCGTGCTCGGCAAGAGCGACGATCAGGCGGCGAAATATGCCAGCGGCCTCGCAGAGATGTCCGTCACCAGCTTCCTTCTCGGATGCCGGGAATGGAACGGGCGCCTCGGCAATGGCGTGCTCGCCCTGATCGGGCAGAAGCTGTCCCCTGTCGATGCCGAGGATGTGAGCGACAGCGACAAGCTTTGCCGCATCCTTCGCCTCGCCCATCTGCTCAGCCAGGCCATGTCCGACGACGACACGCCCGGCGCGGTGGATGACGACGAAATCAAGTCCATCGGCATTGCCGCGCTGGATGACGCCGCGCGCGCCATCGACGCGCTGCGCCACCGCCTGATGGACATCACCAGCAAGGCCGACACGCCCCTGCGCGCCGTCCCCCGCTGAACCCTGCGGGCAGTGCCCGCGAAACCGGAAACGAAGCGCGCCCGGACCTGCTTCCGGGAGCGCCTTCGCATGCCCAGCGCACGGGGCCTGTCGTGCGGCGGTCAGGAGACAGAAATTGGGAGCTTTTCCTATGAATGACAGCAGTTCCTCGCCCGGCGAAGTCGTCGGGCGCGCGGCGGACGGCGGGCATGTCCCCGGCGCCTGCAACACGCTGGGCGAGTTCGTCCGGTCCCTCGAGGACGGGCAGTTCGATGCCGATGCCTATGAGGCGATCAAGGCCCTGTCCGGCACGCTCGCCGATCATGCCTTCCGCAATGGCGGCAAGGCCAAGGGCAAGGTCGTCATCACGCTCGACTTCACCCAGGACGGCGGGATCACCGAGATCAAGGCCAAATACAAGGTCACGGAGCCGGAGCCGCATCGCGCCAAGTCCGTGATGTGGTCGACCGAGGATCACCGCTTCACCCGCACCCGGCCCGGTCAGGGCCAGCTCTTCGGCATCCGCGACGTCTCCGGCACGGCCGGCGCCTTCCGCGACGCCTGACGCGCGCCCGCGCCCCCTCACCCACGAAGAAAGGTATGTTCCATGAGTGATACCACCGACACCGATACGCCGTCCGCCCTCGCCACCCTCGAACCGGCCGAGCGCATCGCCGTCCTCGATACCGGCCCCACCATCGAGCAGATCCGTTCGCTGGTCGAGAAATATCCCGAGATCAGGCTCACCTCCATCACGGATCCGGTCAGCGGCGTGGAAGTTCCCGCCCTGCTCGGTCCGCAAGGGATCGCGCCCGTCCCGGCGTCGATCTTCTCCGAATATCTGACCGGTCCGCGCCAACGCAGCGGCACGAGCAATTTCACCAAGATCGAGAGCCTGATCGACCATGTGAACCGGTTCAAGGATGCGTCCAGCGCGCTGTTCGCGGTCGATGACCGGGCGTCGCCCAGCATCACGGCCGTGCTCGACTATCACCATGCCGGCGCGGCCTCCCTCGCCCGGTTCGGCAAGCACCGCTCCATCTTCGCCTTCCCGCTGTCCGACGAATGGAAGGCATGGACGAAGATGGACGGCGAACCCATGGAGATGGGCGATTTCGCGGCCTTCCTAGAAGACCGCATCATCGACGTGCTGCATCTGGTCGAGGGGGAGGACAGCCTCCCCGAGGACCTGCGGCAGTTCATCAACCTGTGCGGCGGCACCGTGGCCACGCCGAACAAGCTGGTCGAACTCTCGCGCGGCCTGCACGTCCATGAGAATTCGGCCGTCACCCAGGCGATCAACCTGTCGACCGGCGAAGCGCAGATCAGCTTCCAGACCGAGCATACCGACGCGAACGGCGTTCCGCTCAAGGTGCCCGGCCTGTTCCTGATCGGCATTCCGGTGTTCAAGGGCGGCCCGATCTACCGCATCGCCGCCCGGCTCCGGTATCGCAAGCAGGCGGGCCTCAAGTTCTTCTACGAACTGTGGCGCACCGACCGGACATTCGATCACGCCTTCAACGAGGCGTGCGAGCGCGTCCGGATCGAGACGGGCCTGCCCCTCCTGTTCGGCAAGCCGGAATAATCCATGTCGAGCCGGCCGGGCACGCATGAACTCAAGCTCTGGACCAAGGCGGGCCGCGTTCAGCCGCGCGACCGCAAGGGCCGGTTCGTGCGTGTCCGGCACAGCGAGGAACGGCGCAAGATATTGGAGACGGCCATGCGCCTGCGGGCCGAACTCGGCCTTGCACCCGACCCTCGCCTCCATGTCCGGGAGGATATCGCCTGATGGTCCGCCATGTCACCATCAACGGCAAGCGCGTCCGCGTCGCGGGCTGCTCGCCGCGCCTCGCCGCCGCCATAGACGCCGCGGTCGCGGACAAGCCCGGGAAGAAGCGCGCCCGGACCGGCCTGCCTCGCCCGGCACCGCGCGGCATAGACGATATCGCCCTGCCCGTCGGCCAGCGCATCATCTGCTGGTGGCCGCCCGTCGGGCTTGGCGCGAACGACCGGCTGCATTGGGCCAGGCTGAACAGGCTCAAGCAGATCTATTTCCGGGAATGCATGACGGAAGCCATCGCCGCCCGGATCACGCTGCCCGCCGCCCGGCCGGTGCGCATCCAGATAGACTTTTTCCCGCCCGACCGTGCTGCGCGCGACGACGACAACCCCGTCTACGCCTTCAAATCCGGCCGCGACGGCATCGCCCACGCCCTCAACATCGACGACAAGCATTTCAGCGTCACGCCCGTCTTCCACCCGGACGAGCCGCGCAGCTGTGTCGTCGTCACCATCCTCGAACCGGAGACGACCGCATGACGGCACCCACCGACTATCGCGCCTTTCTCGAAGCGAAAATCCCCCTCGCGCAGAAGGCGGGCCTGCCCTGCTCGCTGGACGACATTCCGACGCACCTGCTCGACGGCCGTCCGATCAAGGATCATCAGCGCCATATCGTGCGCTGGGCGATCGAGGGCGGGCGCCGCGCGCTGTTCGAAGCCTTCGGCCTCGGCAAGACCTTGCAGCAGTTGCTCATCCTGAAAGTGATGCTGGAGAAGATGCTGTGGGATGGCAAGGGCGATACAACCGGCCTGCCGCTCGGCCTGATCATATGCCCTCTCGGCGTCCGCATGGAATTCATGAAGGATGCCGCGTTGCTCGGCATGTCCGTGCAATTCGCTCAGACGGATGCCGCAATAGACGAAGCCATCGACGAGTGGCGCTACTCGGAAAACAGTTCCGCCCTTATCTTCCTGACCAACTATGAGAGCGTCCGCGAAGGCAAGATCGACATCAGCCGCTTCACCGTCGCCAGCCTGGACGAGGCGAGCGTCTTCCGCTCCTACGGCTCGAAGACATTCCAGGAGTTCATGCCCGCCTTCGAGAGCGTGCCCTATCGCTTCGTCGCCACCGCCACGCCTTCGCCCAATCGCTATAAGGAGCTGATCCACTATGCCGGGTTCCTCGGCATCATGGACACGGGCCAGGCGCTCACCCGCTTCTTCCAGCGCAACAGCGAGAAGGCGAACGACCTCACCCTCTATCCCCATAAGGAAGATGAATTCTGGCTGTGGCTCAACAGCTGGGCCGTGTTCCTGCAAAAGCCCTCCGATCTCGGCTTCTCCGACGAGGGCTATGATCTGCCTCCGATGGTGGTGAACTGGCACAAGGTCGAGGTGGACATCACCGCCGACACGATGGAGAGCAACGGCCAGGGCCGCCTGATCCGCGATACCGCCGTCGGCGTGGTGCAGGCCAGCCGGGAGAAGCGCCGCACGCTCGGCGCCCGGATCGCCAGGGTGGGCGAGATCATGGCCGCCGCGCCCGATGACCATTTCGTCATCTGGCACGATCTCGAGGACGAGCGCCGCGCCATCGAAGCGCTGCGCCTGCCCGGCCGGGAGAATGGCATAGCCAGCGTCTACGGCTCTCAGGACCTCGACGCGCGGGAGACGATCGTCGGCGACTTCGCGGACGGCCGGATCAGGGACCTTGCCGCCAAGCCCGTCATGCTGGGCAGCGGCACCAACCTCCAGCGCCATTGCCATCGCGAGATTTTCGCGGGGATCGGCCACAAGTTCAACGATTTCATTCAGGCCATCTACCGCGTCCAGCGCTTCGGGCAGGCTCATGAGGTCGTCATCGACATCATCTATGCCGAAACCGAGGAGGAAGTCCGGCGCGACCTGCTCGACAAATGGGCGCGTGACACCGAGTTGCGCGTCCGGATGTCCGACCTCATCCGCCGGTACGGCCTGCAACATGAAATCGCGGTCGAGGCCCTGAAGCGCACCATAGGGTGCGAGCGGCGAGAGGTCAGCGGCGACGGCTGGCGCCTCGTCCATAGTGATTGCGTCGAGGAGGCGCGCCTGCTGGCCGACAACAGCCTCGACCAGATCATCACCTCCATCCCCTTCGCCAATCATTATGAGTACACGCCGAGCTATAATGATTTCGGCCATACGGCGGACAATGGCCATTTCTTCGCGCAGATGGACTTTCTGACGCCGGAACTGCTCCGCGCGCTGAAGCCGGGCCGCCTCGCCTGCATCCACGTCAAGGACCGTATCCTGTTCGGAAACGTCACCGGGCAGGGCGTGCCCACCGTCTCCCCCTTCCATGCCGAGACGCTGTTCCATTTTCTGCGACACGGCTTCCAGTATATGGGCATGATCCACGTCAACACCGACGTGGTGCGGGAGAACAACCAGACCTATCGCCTGTCCTATAGCGAGATGCTGAAGGACGGGACGAAAATGGGGGTCGGCTCCCCCGAATATGTCCTCCTGATGCGCAAGCCGCAGACGGACCGCAGTCGCGGCTATGCCGACGAGCGAGTGTCGAAAACAGGGCCATATGTTGAATTGGCCGACGGGCGGCGCTTCGAGTTCAATGACGACGAATATGATGAAGCCGCCGACGGCGATTTCGGGCCAGTGGTGGAGACGGGATGTGATTATTCGCTCGCCCGATGGCAGGTGGACGCGCATAGTTTCTGGCGCGCATCCGGCGACAGCCTGCTCCTGCCCGCCGAGCTGGTGACGCTGGCGACGAAGACGGACCGGTTCGCGAACATGGCCGTGGGACCGCTGGTCAAGTCGTTCATGACGGAGACGCGCGCCCTGATCCACGATCATGAGGCGCATGTCGACATAGGCGAGCGGATCGAGGCGCGGGACAGGAATGACGGCCGGGGCCATCTGCCGCGCACCTTCATGTCGCTGGCGCCCGGTTCCACCGATCCGAACACATGGGACGATGTGAACCGGATGCGGACCCTCAACACCGACCAGGTGCAGAAGGGCCGGGAGAAGCATGTCTGTCCGTTGTCGTTCGATATCGTCGACCGGCTCATCCGCCGGTTCAGCAACAAGGGCGACCTGATCTACGATCCCTTCTGCGGCCTCGGCACCGTGCCCTATCGCGCCATCCTGCTCGACCGGCGCGGCGCGGGCAGCGAACTCAATCCCGACTATTTCGCCCATAGCGTCGCCTATCTGCGCGAAGCGGAGGAGCAGCGCGCCGTGCCGTCCCTGTTCGACCTCATGGGCGGGAGGGAAGCGGCATGAACCAGCATCCCGACTGGACAGAGGCGGAGGACGTCCTCCTTCGCCGCCTCACGCGCGAAGGCAGGACGGCCAACCAGATCGCGGACGTCATGGGCCGCACGCATTACGGGGTGAGAGCCCGCAGGAAGCGCCTCGGTCTGGCCTATGATCCCGCTGGACGGGCCGCGGTAGGCGCGCCGCTCGGCCCCGACAACCAGCAGGATTGGGAAAGCGACGCGGCGCGCGGATCGGCGCGCCTGGCCCTGGCCATCGTCCGGATGCTCGAAAGGCGCGAAGAGCGGCAAATGGTGGCGGCATGAGCTTGTCCGCTGCCCTCGTCCGGCTCCGCCGCCGCCAGGAGCGCGATGCCCATGTCGCGCAGGTCAACGACGCCATACGCCGCATGAAGGCGAAGCGCGTCCCCATGAAGGTCATCGCCCGGGAACTCGGCGTGAGCGCGACCCGTGTCGCCAAGATCCGTGCGGGGAGGCAGCACCCATGAAAACCGAACTGTTCAGCACCGGCGAGGTGGCCGCCGTCACCTTCCCGCTCGACGGCCTCGTCATCGACAATTTCGCGGGCGGCGGCGGCGCATCGACCGGCATCGAGCAGGCGCTCGGCCGAAAGATCGACATCGCCATCAACCATGATCCCGAGGCGGTCGCCATGCACCGGGCCAATCATCCCGATACGCTGCACTACTGCCAGTCGGTCTGGCAGGCCGATCCGGTCGAGGTCGTCACAGATCCGTCGACGGGCAAGATGCGCCCGGTATCGCTCGCCTGGTTCTCTCCGGACTGCAAACATTTCAGCAAGGCGAAGGGCGGAAAACCCCGGGCGAAGAATATCCGCGATCTCGCCTGGGTGGTTGTCCTGTGGGCGGAGCGCGTGCGCCCGGCGGTCATCATGCTGGAGAATGTCGAGGAGTTCCAGGGCTGGGGACCGCTGGACGAGCATGGCCAGCCCATCCGGGACCGCGCCGGCGAGACGTTCCGCAAATGGACCGCCGCCCTCAAGAAGCTGGGCTACAAGATCGAATGGCGGGAACTGCGCGCCTGCGATTATGGCGCGCCGACCAGCCGCAAGCGGTTCTTCATGATCGCCCGGTGCGACGGTCGTCCCATCGTCTGGCCCGAGCCGACGCACGGCAAGCCCGGTTCTGCCGAGGTGCTGTCCGGCCAGCGCCTGCCGTGGCGCACGGCCGCCGAGATCATCGACTGGTCCATACCGTGCCCGTCGATCTTCGAGCGCTCCCGGCCCTTGAAGGATGCCACCTGCCGCCGCATCGCGGCCGGTATCATTAAGTTCGTCCTCAACAATCCCCGCCCGTTCATCGTGCCGGTCACGAACACCAATTGGGCGGGCAACAGGGCATGGGACAGCGAGGAACCGCTGCGCACCATCACGACCGCCAAGGGCGGCGAAATGGCCATGGTCAGCCCGTTCATGCAGCCGCTCACCCATCAGGGCAATGACAGTCGCGTCTATGGACCGGAGCAGCCTCTGCCGACAGTCACAGCCGCCAATCGGGGAGAGGTCGCGCTCGTCTCGCCCACCTTCGTCGGCTGCGGTGGCAGGCGCGGCCAGAGCGGGCCGGTCGATCCGGAAGCGCCGTTTCCTACCATCACGGCGAAGGCGGATGCCGTGCTTGTCGCCCCCACCATGGTGCAGACCGGATATGGCGAGCGCGAAGGGCAGGCCCCGCGCGCCCTGAACATCGAAGCGCCGCTCGGCACCATCGTCGGCACCGGCAAGCATGCGGCCGTCGCAGCGTTCATTCACAAATATCGTCCGCATAGCCCCGGCTCGGCGATGGATGCTCCATTACCGACAGTGACCGCCAACAGCTTCATCAAACGTCCAGGCGGCGCCCCCCCTCTAGCCGTAGCGATCGCGCACCTTGCTCAGCACAACACCATGCCCGCCGGCGGTATCCATCCCGGCCGGAGCGCGGAGGAGCCTGTCTCGACGGTCACGGCCTCGGGCGCGCAACAGCAGGTCGTCACGTCCAATCTGGTAAAGCTCCAGAACAATCAGGACGGCAAGCCCGTCGATGCGCCGCTTGAGACTGTGTTGGCTCATGGCCTGCACTATGGCGAGGTCCGCGCCTTCCTGACCAAATATTACGGCAATGAGGAAGGCGGGCACAACCTCTACGCTCCGCTAGGCGCGGTCACCACGAAAGATCGCTTCGGTGTCGTCACCGTGACCGTAGACGGGCAGGAATATGCCATTGCCGACATAGGCATGCGCATGCTCTCCGCCCGGGAGCTTTTCTCCGCGCAGAGCTTCCCGCCCGGCTATGACATCGACTGCGCGGCGGCAAACGGCGGCAAGCCCCTGACGAAAACCAGTCAGGTCGCCAAGTGCGGCAACAGCGTGCCGCCCGTCATGTCGGAAGCCCTTGTCCGCGCTAACTTCCCGCGGATGGCCGCATGACGCCCCTCTGGCATCCGAACCCGGGCTATCCGCCCACCTTCACGCCGCTCAGCGATGTCGACATCTGCCCGCCCGATCGCATCCCCGCAACGGAGGCGAAGGGCGCCCGGGTGCTTGTCCGCCTGCGCAACGGACGAGAGCCGCAGGATAGCTGGCCCGTCTTCAGCGGCACACGCTGGACGATCCTCGGCTGCGATTGGGACATTGCGGAATGGAGGCGCGCATGAACTGGCCCGCTCCCGATCCGGCCAGCCCCTATTTCTGCCATGGTCCGACGCTCATCTCGTTCAGCGGCGGGCGGACCAGCGCCTACATGCTCTACCAGGTGCTGTGCGCTCATGGCGGCGTGCTGCCCGGCTATGTCTATGTCGTCTTCGCCAATACCGGCCGGGAGCGCGAGGAGACGCTGCGCTTCGTCTATGAATGCGGCCTGCGCTGGGGTGTCCATATCTGGTGGGTCGAATGGCGCGCCGGTGCTGGCCATGATGCCGAGGACAGGTTCGAGATAGTCAGCCTCAACAGCGCGAGCCGAAATGGCGAGCCGTTGCGCGCCCTGTACCGGCGCAAGAGATATCTCCCCAATGCCGTAACGCGCTTCTGCACGGCGGCAGCGAAGATCGAGACGATGAAGCAGTTCATGCTGTCGCGGGGACATGAGCATTGGATCAACATGGTCGGCCTGCGCGCCGACGAGCAGCCCCGGCTGATGAAGCAGGTGCTGCGCAACATCGCGGGCAAGGAACGCTGGCAATCGTCATGCCCGCTCGCTCTCAAGGGCGTCCTCAAGCGCCACGTCAAGCGCTTCTGGCTTGGGGACAACCAGTGGGGCACCGACCGGCGCCATCCGCTGTCTCAGGGCTTTGACCTCGGGCTGGATGACCATGAGGGCAATTGCATCGACTGCTTTCTCAAGGGCTGGCAGGTGCTGGCGCATATCGAGCGCAGGCGCCCCGGCTCTCTCGACTGGAGCATAGAGGCAGAGGCAGAGGCGACGGCCCTGACCGGCAAGTCAAGCGGCGCGCAGTTCATCACCGAGATCAGCTATGCCGAGATCAAGCGCCTGGCGCATTCCAGCGCCGAACTGCCGGGAATTGACGATATTGAGATCGGTGATTGCACCGGCGAGGTTTGCGCCACGCCCGGCGCGCCCGATGAGCCGATGGACGATGCCACGGTCGCGTGGCTGATGGAGCAACTCCGCAAGGTCCACGCCATACCCACGCCCAAGGTGAAGCTTCCCGCCGCGCTGGGTGATTTGTTCGATGGAGAGGCGGCATGACCGCGCCCGGCACCACCGACCTGTTCGGCATGAACGTGATGCAACGGGATGCCGTCTTCGTGAACGGCGACCGGATCGAGCTATCCCGCAAATGGGGGCCAGGGCCGATCGCGTGCGTGATCGGCTGCAATCCCTCGACGGCCGGTAAACGGAAGGACGATCCGACGTCGCTATGGTGGAACGCGTGGTTCCAGTTGTTCGGCTTCGGCGGCTACCGCGCCGTCAACCTGTATCCTTTCTGCACGTCCAGCCCCGCGGAGTGCCGCAAGCGCGCCGCCTGGCACGAAACGGACGATTGGGCCGCCCGCGACGCCATGCTGTTCGTCAACCTGCCCCATGTGGTCGAGGTCGCGAAGTCGGCGGATCAGGTGTTCGTCTGCTGGGGCAATATCGCGTGGGACGACATGTGGATCGAACATGTCGTCGAGGAGATACAGAGCGGCGCCGCGTCCTACCCACATCTGTGGTGCTGGGGAAAGACGGCATCCGGGGCGCCTAAGCATCCCATGGCGCGCGGCAAGCACCGGATCGCCCGGGACCAGAAGCCCATCCTGTGGAGGGCGGCGCGTTGAGTTGGGAAACCCAAAGCTGGGCGGCGAAACAGCGCCCGGGTTCGGCAACGGCCAAGCTGGTGCTGCTCGGCCTCGCCTCCTGCTCAGATGCGAACCATTGCGCCCATCCTTCTGTCGACTGGCTGTGCGATTTCGGCGATCTCAATCGCAAGACGGTGATCGCTGCCATCAGTCGCCTGGAAGCGGACAGGGTGATAGAGGACACGGGCCGCCGGGTCGGCCGGACGGGTCAGGTAAAGGTCTACCGGCTTGCCGCTGACACGCCCGTCGACCCTGCGTCGGCAACAGTCCCGAAACCGGTACAGTACCAA
>JASGGS010000115.1:0-12752 GCA_047602685.1 Sphingobium sp. | reverse complement strand
CGACGCGAGGGCCTGTCCGAGGGTGGGCGCAGCGCCTGTGCGGTCCTGATGGCGGGCGGGATAGACCCGGTGGAGATCGGCCAGGGTTTCAGGCTCGACGGCTATGCGCAGGCGGGCATAGTCGGCTTCAACCGGCGAGACGGTTTCGCGGATGGCCGGTTGACCCTCGAGAGGCCCCTGGCAGGCGCATCCGCCATCGCCCTGGGCGCTGGCCTGTGGGGCGGCACGCAACCCGGCGCGTCGCGGCTCGATATCGGCCCGCAGGCCAGCATCCGCCTCCGCGCGGGCAGCACCGCCTTGCGCATCGGCGCGGAATGGCGGGAGAGGATCGCGGGCAATGCGGCCCCCTCCTCCGGCCCGGCCCTCTCCATCGGCACCGATTTTTGAAGGCCGCGCTCAGGCTACGCCTTTAAGTCGCCCCGCTTTGCGGCTACCCCTGCCGCCAGCCATGGACCTTTACCTGCCGATCGCGAACCTGTCGGTGAACGCCCTGCTCATCATCGGGCTGGGCGGGGTCGTCGGCCTGCTGTCCGGCATGTTCGGCGTGGGCGGAGGGTTCCTGACCACGCCGCTGCTGATCTTCTACGGCATTCCGCCCATGGTCGCGGCGGCGTCGGCCGCGACGCAGGTGACGGGCGCCAGCGTCTCCGGCGTCGTCTCCCATCTCCAGCGCGGCACGGTCGACATCCGCATGGGCGGCGTGATGGTGGCGGGCGGCCTGATCGGCACGCTCCTGGGCGCGGCGATATTCTCCCTCCTCCAGAAGCTCGGCCAGATCGATACGGTCATCGCCCTGCTCTATGTCCTCATGCTCGGCTCCATCGGCCTGATGATGGCGCGCGAGGCGATAGGCGCGCTTGTCGCCATGAAGCGCGGGGCGGCTCCGCCAGCGCGCAAGCGCCGCCACCACCCGCTCGTCACCGCCCTGCCCCTGCGCTGGCGCTTCTATGCCTCCGGCCTCTATATCTCGCCGCTGGCGCCCCTGCTCCTCGGCATATTCTCCGGCATGCTCACCATGTTGCTGGGCATTGGCGGCGGCTTCATCCTCGTGCCCGCCATGCTCTACATCCTTGGCATGCAGACGCAGGTCGTCATCGGCACGTCGCTGTTCCAGATATTGTTCGTGACCATGGCGACGACCATGGTCCACAGCCTGACGACCAAGGCGGTCGATCTCGTCCTCGCCTTCCTCCTCCTGCTCGGCAGCGTGACGGGCGCGCAGATCGGCACGCGCTTGTCGATGAAGGTGCGGCCGGAATATCTGCGCGTCATCCTGGCCTTCATCGTCCTGGTCGTGGCGATCCGCATGGCGCTCGGTCTCGGCTGGCGGCCGGACGAGATATATACGCTGGACATCGGATGAGGGCGATCGGCCGCATCCTGCCGGCGCTGACCGCCATCGGCCTGCTCGGCGCAGCGGCGCCCCAGCCCAAGCTGGTGCCCGACGTGTCCCAGCGCGAGGTGGAGATACGCTACAGCTTCACCGGGGCGGAGCTGCTGCTGTTCGGCGCGATCCTCTATCCGGGCGGCAAGGTGCCGGACGATCCGGCCGACATCATCGTCGTCCTGCGCGGACCCAGCCAGCAGATCGTCATGCGCGAGAAACGCAAGATCGCGGGTATCTGGCTGAACGCCGGCAGCGCGGAATTCCGCACAGCGCCCAGTTTCTACGCGGTCGCCTCCTCCCGTCCGATCCGGCAGATGGTCGATGAGCGCACGGCCGCCATATATGAGCTGGGCCTGGACAAGCTCCAGCTTTCCCCATCCTCGCTCAACAGCGGCGCGGAGATCGAGCGCTTCGCGGGCGGGCTGAACGATCTGCGCGTCCGCAACGGCCTGTTCGTGGAGCGGCCCGGCGCGGTGCGGATCACCGACGGCGTGCTGTACCAGGCGCGCCTGCCCCTCTCCGCGCGCGTGGTGGTCGGCACCTATACGGCGGAAACCTTCCTCGTCCGGGACGGGCGCGTGCTGGCCGCGGCGGTGCGGGAGATAGAGGTGCGCAAATCGGGCTTCGAACGCCTGATGGGCGTGTTCGCCGACCGCCAGCCCTTTCTCTACGGCCTGACCGCCGTCGCCATGGCGCTGTCGCTGGGATGGCTCGCCGGTTATCTCGCCACGCGCATCGGCCGTCCGTTCCGCTAAACTCGAAAACACGCAATTTCGTGGAGTAAGCCATTCTTTACCCCCGGCCGATAGGGTTGCCCGACAATCGCGCGACACGGGATGGCTGACTGATGAACTTCGTGCCCGGCACTGGAGCGGACAAGAGCGGACGCCCCGCCGCCAGCCTGCGCGACCCCCGCCTCGCCCCCGCGCAGTTCCAGACCCTGGGCGTGGTATCCGACATCAACGGCGGCTCCGCGCGCGTCCTGATCGACATCGCGGCGATGGAATCGCTGTCGCGCGACGACGATCCGGCCATCGCCATGGCGGGCCATGTCGGCAGCCAGGTGAAGATGCGGATCGGCAAGAGCTGGGTGGTGGCGAATATCCGCACCCTCGCCATCGATACGCGCTCGTCCGATCATATCGCCGCCGACGTCGACTTCCTGGGGGAAGGCGAGCAGGAATTGCTGACCGGCCGCCTGTGCCGGTTCCGCCGCGGCGTCACCCGCTTCCCGGTGCCCGGCACGGACATATTCCCCGTGGCCGAGGCCGACCTGATCGCCATCTATGCGGGGCATGAGGCGGCCTGCATCGAGATCGGCACCGTCCACGGCACCAGCGGCACGCGCGCCACCCTTCAGATCGACAGCTTCCTCGGCCGCCATTTCGCGCTGCTCGGCTCGACCGGCACCGGCAAGTCGACCGCCGCCGCACTGATCCTCCACCGCATCTGCGACATGTCGCCGCAGGGGCATGTGGTGATGATCGATCCCCATAGCGAATATGGCGCGGCGTTCAGGGATAATGGCGAATGCTTCAACGCCCTCAATCTCGAACTGCCCTACTGGCTGATGAACTTCGAGGAGCATTGCGAGGTCTTCATCACCAGCCAGGGCGCGGAGCGGGCGCAGGACATGGACGTGCTGGCCCGCTGCCTGCTCGCCGCGCGCTCCCGCAACCGGCTGGCGGATTCGATCAACAAGATGACCGTGGACGCGCCGGTCCCCTATCTACTGTCGGACCTGTCCACCATCATCCAGAACGAGATGGGCAAGCTGGACAAGGGCACGAACTCGCTCCCCTATCTGCGCATCAAGACTCGGCTGGACGAGATCAAGGGCGACCCGCGCTACGGCTTCATGTTCTCCGGCATGCTGGTGGCGGACACGCTGCCCGCCTTCCTCTCCAAGATCTTCCGCCTGCCCGCGGGCGGCAAGCCCATCTCCGTCATCGACGTGTCGGGCGTTCCGTCGGAGATCACCCATGTGGTCGTGTCCGTCCTCGCCCGCCTGGTCTTCGACTTCGCCCTATGGGCGCGGGGCGAGGAGCAGCGGCCCATCCTCCTCGTCTGCGAGGAGGCGCATCGCTACATCCCCAACGGCACGGCCGGGGCGGGCCAGTCGGTGCGCAAGATATTGGAGCGGATCGCCAAGGAAGGCCGCAAATACGGCGTGTCGCTGGGCCTCATCACCCAGCGCCCGTCGGACCTGGCGGAGGGCGTGCTGTCGCAATGCGGCACCATCGTTTCCATGCGCCTCAACAACGACCGCGACCAGCAGTTCGTGAAAGCCGCCATGCCGGAGGGATCGCGCGGCTTCCTCGATTCCATCCCGGCGCTGCGCAATCGCGAGTGCATCATCTGTGGCGAAGGCGTGGCGATTCCCGTGCGCGTCAATCTCGACACGCTGGAGGAGAATCGCCGCCCCGCCTCCGCCGATCCGGTCTTCACGGCCCAGTGGCGCAAGACCGGCGGCGAGGAAGCGATCATCGACCGCACCATCGGCCGCTGGCGGAACGGCGGGCGCTGATCCCGGCGAGGCGGGGTGCAAAGCTCACAGGCTTCCCTACCCAATCGGGCGGGCTTTCCCATTGGCGGGGAGGCGAAGGAGACGCTGCGTCCCCTCGCCCCTCCGCGCCTATAGGATGCGTCAAGAGCGGTTTTAGCCGAGCCGCTCCAGCGCCGCGCCCAGCCGCGCCGCCTCGGCCGATTTCTCGGCATGGTCGGCGCGCGCCTTCTCCACCGCCTCGGACTTGGCCTTTTCGATGAAGGCCGGGTTTTTCAGGCGTCCTTCCAGTGACTTAGCTTCTTTGGCGGCTGCCTCCATCGCCTTGGTCAGGCGCGCCTTTTCCGCCGCGATGTCGATGATGCCGCCGAGCTGGAGCGTGTAGGTCGCCTCGTCCACGATCACCTGCGCCTCGCCGCCGCCCGCTTCCGCGCGGTCGATGCGGGCGAGGCGCGCCACGCGGTCGGCATGGGCGGACAGGCGGGCGATGGTCGTTTCGGACGCTCCCTCCAGCACGAAGGGCACGCGCGCGCCCGGCGGCACGTTCAGCTCGTTGCGGGCCGCGCGGACATCGCCCACCAGCTTGATGAGCCATTCGATCTCCGCCCTGGCGCCGGCATCCACGGCGGCGCCCGGCTCCGGCCATTGGGCGACGATCAGGTCATGGGAACGCGTCCCCAGGCCATGCCACAGCTCCTCGGTGATGAAGGGCATGAAGGGGTGGAGCATGACGAGTATCTGGTCGAGCACCCAGCCCGCCACCGCCCTGGTCTCCTCATCCAGCGCGCCCTTGATGAGTTCCAGATACCAGTCGCAATAGCGGTCCCAGACGAAATGGTAGATGGCGTTGGCCGCCGCGTCGAAGCGCAGGTCCGCCAGCGCCTTGTCCAGCGCGGCGACGGTATCGACCACCTCGCCTATGATCCACTTGTTGACCGGCAGGGTCGCGGGCGGAGCGGCCACCGACCGGCTCGCGCCGATGCCGTTGGCCATGGCGAAGCGGGTCGCGTTCCACAGCTTGGTCGCGAAGTTGCGATACCCCTCGACGCGCTTCTCATCCATCTTCACGTCGCGGCCCTGGCTCTCCATGGCGGCCATGAAGAAGCGGAGGGCATCCGCGCCATATCGGTCGATGAGGCCGAGCGGATCGACCACATTCCCTTTCGACTTGGACATTTTCTGCCCGTCGGCGGCGCGGACGAGGCCATGGAGATAGAGCCGCCTCCACGGCACCTGCTTCATGAAATGGATGCCCTGCATCGCCATGCGCGCATCCCAGAAGAACAGGATGTCGAAGCCGGAGACGAGGAGGTCGTTGGGATAATGGCGCTGCACGAGGTCGGTCCGGTCGGGCCAGCCGAGGGTCGCGAAGGGCCAGAGGGCGGAGGAGAACCAGGTGTCGAGGACGTCCTCGTCGCGGGTCAGATTGCGATTGCCCGCCTGGGACTGCGCCTCTTCCTCGGTTTCCGCGACGAAGATAGTGCCGTCCTCGTCGAACCACGCCGGAATGCGGTGCCCCCACCATAATTGCCGGCTGACGCACCAGGGCTGGATATTCTCCATCCAGTTGAACCAGGTCTTTTCCCACGCCTTGGGCACGATCTCTATGGCGCCGGACCGCACCGCCTCTATCGCGGGCTGGGCGAGGGTCGCGGCGTCCACATACCATTGGTCGGTCAGCCACGGCTCGATCACCACGCCCGAACGGTCGCCATAGGGCGTCTGGATCACGCGGTCCTCGATCCGTTCGGCCTTGCGGGTTTCCCTGGCGCCGTCCCCGCCTTCGATCTCCACCTCGACCAGGGCATGGTCGATGAGGTCGAGTTCGCGCAGTTCCTTCACCACCAGTTCGCGCGCGCCGTCCAGCCCGTCATGGCGGAAGCGATGCAGGCCGAGAAAGCGTTCGGGGATCAGGCGGTCCGCCGTCTGGACGACATTGGCATCGGCGTCGAACATGTTGAGCATGTCGGCGGCGGCGATCCCGGCGCGCTTGCCCACCTCGAAATCGTTGAAGTCGTGGCCCGGCGTGATCTTCACCGCGCCGGAGCCCAGTTCCGGATCGGCATGCTCGTCCGCGACGATGGGGATGCGGCGGCCGGTGATGGGCAGCAGGACGAACTTGCCGACGACCGACCTGTAGCGCGGGTCGTCCCCGTTCACGGCCACAGCCATGTCGGCCAGCATCGTCTCCGGCCGGGTCGTCGCGACGGTGATGTAATCGCGCCCGTCATCCAGTGTCACGCCATCGGCCAGCGGATAGCGGAAATGCCAGAACTTGCCCTGGATCTCGCGCGTTTCCACCTCAAGGTCGGAAATGGCGGTCCTGAGGCCGGGGTCCCAGTTCACCAGCCGCTTGTCGCGATAGATGAGGCCGTCCCTGTGCAGGTCCACGAACACCTTCACCACCGCGCGGGTGAAATGCGGGTCCATGGTGAACTGCTCGCGGCTCCAGTCCATGGAGCAGCCGAGGCGGCGAAGCTGCCGCGTGATGGTGCCGCCGGATTCGGCCTTCCACGCCCACACCTTCTCCACGAACTGTTCGCGGGTGTAGTTGGTGCGCTTGTCCTGCCGCTCGTTGAGCTGGCGTTCAACCACCATCTGCGTCGCGATGCCCGCATGGTCGGTGCCGACGACCCAGAGCGCGTCCTTTCCCTTCAGCCGCTCATGCCGGATAACGATGTCCTGCAACGTGTTGTCGAGCGCATGGCCGACATGCAGCGATCCCGTGACGTTCGGCGGCGGATTCACGATGGTGAAGGGCTGGGCGTCCGGCCGTTCCGGGCGGAACAGGCCGCTGCCTTCCCAATGGGCATACCATTTCGCCTCGATGGCGGCGGGATCGAAGGTCTTGGGCAGTTCGGTCATAGTGCGGGGCCATGGCGCAAAGGGCGGGGAAGGTCAATTTCCCGGTCGCGGGACGGGCCGCTTTCCCCTTGCCATTCATCCCCGCGAAAGGCCGTCCGGCCCACATGTGCCGATCGCCTATGCAGCGGCCGCTTATGGTCCTATATTGGCCGCCTGTCCTCATCCCGCCCGTGAAGGTCGCGTCCACAGCCCATGACTTCCAAACAGAGCTTTGCCCGTCCGTCCCTGCTCCGTCATCCGCTGCTGCTCCGCTCGCTGGCCGTGGCGGGCGCCATCGCGCTGGTGCCGGCGACCACCGCCGCCATAGCGGAGGGGGAGAGCACGACCTACAAGCAGCTCGACCTGTTCATGGACGTGTTCCAGCGGGTGCGCGCCAGCTATGTCGACAAGGTGGACGACCAGAAGCTGATCAAGGGCGCGATCGACGGCATGCTGTCGAGCCTGGACCCGCACAGCTCCTATCTCGACGCGCGCGACTTCACGCAGCTGCGCACCCAGACGGACGGCAATTATGGCGGCATCGGCCTGTCCGTCACCATGGAGGAGGGCGCGGTCAAGGTCATCGCCCCGACCGAGGACACGCCCGCCTGGCGCGCGGGGATCAAGGCGGGCGACTATATCACCCATATCGACGGCGCGCTGGTCTATGGCGGCACGCTGGACGAGGCGGTGGACAAGATGCGCGGCGCCCCCAACACGCAGGTCAGGCTGACCGTCGCGCGGGAGGGCCGGGACGAACCCTTCGACGTGACCGTCACGCGCGCCGTGATCGAGGTGAAGCCGATCAAGTGGCGCGTGAAGGACGATATCGGCATCATCAAGATCGTCAGCTTCTCCGCCCATACCGGCGCGGACCTGCGCGCCGGGATTCGCGGCATCGAGAAGTCGCTGGGGCATAAGCCGCTGGGCTATATACTCGACCTGCGCTCCAATCCCGGCGGCCTGCTGGACGAGGCGGTGTCGGTGTCCGACAGCTTCCTCGAAAAGGGCATCATCGTGTCCCAGCGCGGCCGCACGCGGGAGGACACGCAGACCTATTTCGCGCGGCCGGGGGACGATACGGGCGGCCTGCCGGTCATCGTGCTGGTCGACGCCGGTTCCGCCTCCGCGTCGGAGATCGTCGCGGGCGCGTTGCAGGACCAGCACCGGGCGCTGGTGATGGGCGAGCGCAGTTTCGGCAAGGGCAGCGTGCAGACGCTGCTGCCCATGTCGCCCACCACCGCGCTGCGCCTCACCACGGCGCGCTACTACACGCCGTCGGGCCGTTCGGTGCAGGAGGGCGGCATCGAGCCGGACATATTGGTGCCGCAGATTTCCGATCCCGATTATGTGAAGCGCCCCAAATATCGCGAAAGCGACCTGCGCAAGCATCTGATCGGCGAGGCGAAGCTGACCAACAAGGAGCTGGAGAAGGACAGCAAGCCCGATCCGCGCTTCTCCCTGACGCCGGAGGAACTGAAGAAGCAGGGGATCGACGATTTCCAGCTCGACTATGCGCTGAGGACGCTGAAGCGCACGGGCAGCTCGCTGCTCGCGGCCAAGCCCGCCGCCGCCGCGCCCGCCGCCAAGCCGGTGAAGCGCGACTGATGCGCTCGCCCTACCGGACGAGGGCGGCGCGCGCATTGTCGCAGGCGCGGCTGGTCGCGATCCTGGTCCCCAATGCCCTGCTCTGGGGCGCCATCGCCTTCCAGCATCTGGGCGGCCTGTCGCCCTGCGAGATGTGCTACTGGCAGCGCTGGCCGCATCTGGGCGCGATCCTGCTGGCGCTGGGCGCCATCGCGGCGCGCGGCAACCGGGCGTTCAGCGCCCTGCTGACCGCGCTCGCCGCCTTCGCCATCCTGACGAGCGGCCTGATCGGCGGCTTCCATGCCGGGGTCGAATATGGCTGGTGGGAAGGCATTACGCGCTGCGCGACCCAATTCGCGCCGGGCGACGGCCAGTCGGCGCTGGATGCGATCATGAACGCGCCGCTGGTGCGCTGCGACGTCGCCCCGTGGAGCCTGTTCGGTATATCCATGGCGGGATGGAACTTCCTGATCTCGACCGTGGCGGCGTTCGTCATCATGCGGCTCATCAGCCGCCGGGGAGGCCGGGCATGAGCGGCCCCGCGCCCCATTCCGCCCCCCATTCCACGCGGCGCCCCGGCGAGAGGCCGGTCGACCGCGCCGCCATGCTGCGCGTCGACCAGGCGGGCGAATATGGCGCGACGCGCATCTATGCCGGGCAGCTTGCCGTGCTGGGCGACCGCCACCCCGCCGCGCGCCTGATCGCGGGCATGGCCTCGCAGGAGGAGCGGCACCGCAAGCATTTCGACGCCATGCTGGCGCGGCGCGGGGTGCGTCCCACGCTGCTCCAACCCGTCTGGCATGTGGCGGGCTATGCCCTGGGCGCCGTGACGGCCCTGATCGGACCGGAGGCGGCCATGGCCTGCACCAGCGCCATAGAGACGGAGATCGACATCCATTATGGCAGGCAGCTGGAGGAATTGGGCGACGGCGACCCGGAACTTTCGCAGGCCATAGCGGATTTCCAGGCGGAGGAGGTCGAGCATCGCGACACCGCCTTTGCCCAGGGCGCCGAGCGGGCGCCCGCCTATCCCCTTTTGAGCGGCCTGATCCGTGCGGGCTGCCGCGCGGCCATCGCCCTGTCGCAACGCATCTGATCCGACCAGAGGTAGAGGAAATCCCGATGAAAGCCCCGTCCGTCACCGCCGCCATCGCCCTCTTGACCCTGTCGGCCGCGTCGTCCGTTTTCGGGCCGGGCAGCGCCGCCCTCGCGCAGGCGCAGGGTCCGGAAGCGGGCGCGGAGAAGATCAGGCAGGTCATCGTCTATGGCGACGATCCCTGCCCGGCGAGCGCGGGGGACGAGATCACCGTGTGCGCCCGCCTGCCCGACAAGGACCGTTACCGCATTCCCAAGGAACTGCGCACCGATCCCAACGACCCGAAGGTGCAGAGCTGGCTGAACCGCGCCGAATCCATCGAATATGTCGGCCGCGCGGGCACGGATAGCTGCTCGCCGGTCGGCGCAGGCGGCGCCACGGGCTGCTTCCAGAAACTGGCCCGCAACGCGCGCGCGGAACGCAAGGCGCTGCTGGGCGATGCGAGCTGGGCCGATCTGGTCGCGGCAGAGCGCGAGAAGCGCCTCTCCACCATCGATGCCGATTCGGAAGACATAGAGAAGCGCGTCCAGGCGGAGGAGGCCGCGCAGCAAAAGGCGCGCGAGGTGCCGATCCCGCGCGCCGCGCCCTCCGGCACGCAGCCCTATCCCTGACCGCCTATTCCCAATTGGCGGCCCGCCGGACCTGGATGACGAATGGGACGGCCCGGCGGGACCGCCCCTTTTCACGGCTGCCGCGGACGGTCAGTCCTTTGCGGGCTTGGGAGGAACCGCCCGGTCCGCCGCGTCGCTGATCGCCTGTCCGGCATTGCGCGCCGCATCGCCCACGGACTCCACCGCGCCGACGACCGCATCCGTCTGGCGCTGCTCGCGCGCATCCTGCTCGAACAGGAAAAAGGCGATCGCGGCGATGAGGGCGATGACGACGATCATCGCGACCATGAGGCCGCCGCCCGAACGCCGCTCTATGATCGTGGTCCGGTCGGCGCCGTCCCTGCTCCTGTACATATCGGCCATCTCATAGTCTCCTCGGCCCGCCCCGGTTGCCGACTCAAACAGTCGGGACATGGCTGGGTTCCGCCGTCCGGTCAGTCCGGGCGGAAGGGGAAGGGCGACAGGCCCCTTTCCCTGTCGCTGAGGTCCAGCGCGATGCCGCGCGGCGGCGCGCTGCGCTGCGGGCAGTCGGGTATGGCGCAGGCCGGGCAGCCAAGGCCGATGGGCGTCGCGGCGGCCGAGGCGAGGTCCAGGCCCCGCGCATAGACGAGCGGCTGCGCGAGGTCGGCGCGCACGCCGAGGATGACGGTGAAGATCGGGCTGTCCGCCTCCATGGCGAGGCCGGGCCGCTCGACCGTGCGCGCGAGGGTGAACCAGCGCTCCGCCGCGCCCGCATTCCCCTCCAGCGCCACGAGATGCGTGCGGATCTCGCCCGGCCTCTCGAAGGCGCGGTGGACGCGCCACAGGGGACAGCGCCCCTCGGCCTCGACCAGCGGCGCGGCGCTGGCGCCCGCATAGCGCTTCGACACCTGCCCCGCCCGGTCGATTCGCATCATGAAGAAGGGCAGGCCCCGCGCGCCGACGCGCTGGAGGGTGGTGAGGCGGTGCGCCACCTGCTCGAACCCCGCGCCGAAGCGGCGCTGCAACAGCATGATGTCATAGCCCGACTGCTCGCAGGCGCGCAGGAAGCGGGCATAGGGCATCATCATGGCGGCGGCGAAACAGGCGCCGAGATGGCGGCGGTAGAGGCGTTCGGCCGTGCGGTCGCCAAAGGCGGCGCCCGCGACCAGCGCGTCGATTTCCCGGCCCGCCTCGTTCTGGGCGAGGATGGAGGCGATCTGGAAGGTGCGGGCGGCCGGGTCCAGCATCTCCGACAACTGGACCTGCCGCGCATGGAGGTCGAGGCGGCGCAGGCGGTCGGGCATGATGTCGGCGGGCAGGATGCGGATCGAAAGCTGGTGCCGGACCCGCAGCCGCTCGGCAATGGCGCCATAGAGGTCGCCCGCGCCGAGGCGCAGCTCGTCCGCCAGCGATTCGGCGGCGGCGTCGAGATCGGCGAAATGGTTGCGCCAGCGCTCTATCTCCTGCCGGACGGCCTGGACGGCGGGCGGCTGGAAGCTCGCCTCCGCCGCGCCGCCGCCGCCACCCTCCCGCATGCGGTCATAGGCGCGGGCGAAGGCCTCCACTCCGCCGGGCGCGGCGGCGAGCCATTCCGCCATTTCCGCGCGGTCGAGGCCGATATCCGCGAAGATGGGATCGGCAAGGCGGCGGCGCAGCCCGTCCATCCCGCCCGCCGGTTCCTCGCTGCCGAGGCGGCGCGGGTCGATGTCGAAGCGGTCCGCGAGGCGCAGGAGGAGGGCGGCGGTCAGCGGGCGCTGGTTGCGCTCGATGAGGTTCAGATAGCTGGGCGAGATGTCCACCGCCTCCGCGAAGGCGACCTGCGTCAGGCCCTGCGCGCGGCGGAGGCGGCGGACGGCGTGACCGGCGAACAGCTTGGCATCGGACATGAAAAGATCACTGGTTTCCCTACCCGATCAGGCATGCGCCTGCCCGGCGAGATTGTAAATATATTTACATATTTACCAACTTATCCCCGTTTTATCAAACCATTTTACTACAAATCTTTACAAGACTCATGGCCCGGCACGGCGGGTTCGGGCATTTCGATCCTCAACAGACACCCATCACGGAAACGGATCGGACTCCCGCATGACCTATCAGGACAATATCGCGCGCAACGGCAAGCTCATCCAGAGCCACAAGGGCTGGGAAGGCATCGATGCCGAGTCGGCCGCGCGCATGCAGCTCCAGAACCGGTTCAGGACCGGCCTGGACATCGCCCGCTACACGGCGAAGATCATGCGCGAGGACATGGCCGCCTATGACGCCGATCCCGCCAACTACACGCAGTCGCTGGGATGCTGGCACGGCTTCATCGGCCAGCAGAAGCTGATCAGCATCAAGAAGCATTTCGGCACGACCAAGCGCCGCTACCTCTACCTTTCGGGCTGGATGGTCGCGGCCCTGCGCAGCGAGTTCGGCCCGCTGCCCGACCAGTCGATGCACGAGAAGACGAGCGTCCCCGCGCTGGTCGAGGAACTGTACACCTTCCTCAAGCAGGCCGACGCCCGCGAACTGGGCGGCCTGTTCCGCGAGCTGGACAAGGCCCGCGAGACCGGCAACGCGGTCGAGGCGCAACGCATCCAGCATGCGATCGACCATTATGAGACGCATGTCGTCCCGATCATCGCGGACATCGACGCCGGTTTCGGCAATGCCGAGGCGACGTACCTGCTCGCCAAGAAGTTCATCGAGGCGGGCGCATGCTGCATCCAGATCGAGAACCAGGTCTCCGACGAGAAGCAGTGCGGCCATCAGGACGGC
>JASGGS010000114.1:0-12817 GCA_047602685.1 Sphingobium sp. | reverse complement strand
CCCAGCGCCGCCAGCCGCGCCACGTCCACCACGGTCCCGGCCGGGTTGTTGGGCATGTTGAGCACGATCATCCGCGTATGCCGCGTGATCGCGGCTTCCACCGCCTCGATGCGCAGGGTCCATTCGGGCGGGGTCAGCTCGATCAGCCGCGCCGTGCCCCCGGCCCTGCGCACCAGCGGCAGATAGGCGTCGTACAGCGGCTGGATGAGTATCACCTCATCGCCCGGCTGCACGAAGGCGAGGAAGGCTGCCGCCAGCGCCTCCGTCGCGCCGGAGGTCACGATGATCTCGTCCTCGTTCAGGTCCAGCCCCTGCTCGCGCGCATAATAGGCGGCGATGGCGCGGCGCAGCTCGAACAGGCCGCGCATCGGGGGATATTGGTTCGACCGCTCGCGCACCGCCCGCGCAGCGGCATCCAGCAGTTCGGCCGGTTCCGGCAGGTCGGGAAAGCCCTGCCCCAGATTGATCGCGCCGAGGTCCTGGGCGAGCCGCGACATGCGTTCGAAGATCGTGGTCGTCGTCGCGGGCATGATTCGCCGTCTCCGCTGCTGTGCTGGCGCTGCCTTCCTAGAGCGATTCCCATTCAGGTGGAATCACCTGACGGCTCGAAAATCGCGGAAAACAGGGAATGACCTGGCAGGCGGATGACGGAGAGAGACCTCACGCCTTCGGTCGTTCGACCGCCACGGACAGGGCCGTATCGACGGGAACGGCACCGGCGGCGCCCCCGCCCTCCTTCCCTGCGGACCGGGGACGGAGGCGGACATGGGGGACCGCCAGCATGGCGACGCCGCACAGCACCGCGAAGCTGACGAACATCGCGGAATAGCTGCCCGTCCGGTCATGGATCAGGCCGAAAAGCGGCGGGGTGGACAGCAGCGCCAGCAGGGTGACGAAGGTCAGCATGCCGCCGACGCGTCCCGCGACGGCCGAGCCATAGACGCGCGGCACGAACAGGCCCTGCATCGGCACCATCAGGCCGCCGAACAGGCCCATCACGCCCACCCCCGTCACGATCATCGGATATCCCAGGTCCGCCCTGGCCAGACAGGCCGCGCCCGCTGCGAACCCCGCCAGGCTGATGAACATCATCGTCCGGATGTTCAGCCTGTCGGACACCATTGCGAAACCCAGCTTCGCGCAAAAGCCGCAGCCGGAATAGATGGAGATCAGCAGCGCGGCGACATTCGGCTTCACGCCCTCATCCAGCGCGAGCGGCATCAGGTTCGTGATCATGCCCTTCATGCCGGACGTCACGACGGCAAAGACCAGCGCCGCGCACCAGAAGGTGGGGTCGAGAAGGACGGCCTTGGCGGAGAAACCGGCGGCTGCCGCCGCCGCTGGCTGTCCCCGGATCGCGGCCGATTCGGGATCATGATCCAGCCCGTCGGGATGCAGGCCCTTGTCCGCAGGGCGGTTCACCACCAGCACGACCGCCGGTATGGTGACGAGGAACAGGATCAGGGCCAGGCCGCGATAGGCTTCCCGCCAGGGCAATATGTCGAGCAGCCCCTGGATCACGGGCGGAAAGAGGAAGCCGCCCGCCGCGATGCCAGTGATGGCGATCCCGATCGCCGCGCCGCGCCGCCTGACGAACCAGCGCGACAGCAGGACCGAAACCGCCATCGGCCCGATCAGCACATTGGCCGGGGCCATCAGCAAGCCATAGATGATGAGGACCTGGGAAAAGGATGCGGCGAACGAGAGGGCCACGAAGCCGGAGGCCAGCAGCAGGGCGCCCGCGAGCATCATCAGGCGCAGCGACGCGCGGTCCATCAGGGTGCCGAGCACCGGCGACAGAAGCGCGGAAACGCCGGAGAGGATCGTCATGGCCAGCATCAGGACCATGCGGCTCGGCTGGAACTCCTGTGCCAACGGCACGGCGACGATGCTGTATGTCGCGGCGATCATGCCCGTCGCCGCCAGCAGCGCGACGCACGCGCCCACCTGCCGCCATCCCGTACCGAAACTGCTCACCGGGTCCTCTCCTCCCTCTGGAAGAGATGCTCTTGCCCTAAATCCGCCTTTTCGAAAAGTATGTCGTCTATGCGGAGGCGAGACGGGAGCATCGGCAAAGCCCGCGGGACGATCTGCATGCCAATTGGGTAGGGAAGCCAGGGAAATAACAAGGGGGGCGCTTCGCCCTGAGACCGGGCTGCATCTTGCCGGCCCATCTCGAAAAACAACCGCCTTCCGATCCGGAAACGAACCTCGTCATCTCATGGTCAATGAAGGGGGCTGCGGCACTTCAATGCGCCAACCGAGGGATTGGTGGAGCCGAGGGGGATCGAACCCCTGACCTCTACAATGCCATTGTAGCGCTCTCCCAGCTGAGCTACGGCCCCATCCCTTCTGCGCCGGTTCTGGTGTACCCGGCGGGTGAGGCGCTGCCTTTAGGCGGCAGCGCCGATGCTTGCAAGCATCTTTTATAGCCCGATGCAGTTTTTTGGGCACCCCGATTTCAGGCGTCGTCTTCGTCGCCGTCATCCGCATGATCGACGCCCAGATCGTCGTCGCCGCCCAGATCGACATCATTGTCCGGCGAGGCTTCCTCGTCGTCCACATCGATGTCCAGATCCAGATCGTCGTCCTCGTCCTTGTCGACACTGGCGCCGCCCGTAGCCTTCTGCGGCAGCTCCTCATACGGGAGCGGCTGCTTGGACTTCAGGACCGGTTCGGGCGCCCAGGCGTTGCCGCACTCGATGCACGTGACAGGATCTTCCTTGCCCAGATCGTAAAAGCGCGTCGCGCATTTCGGGCAGGTCCGCTTCGTTCCCCATTCAGGCTTCACCATGTGCCGCCTCTGTCCTTTCAGAAAAACAGGTCGCAAGCCGCAAAGCGAAATGCCCGGGCCGCGAAACAGTCGCGCGCCTTGCCATAGCAGGCCCGCGCTGTCAAAAGCCGACGCGATTTTTCTCAACCGCTCCGATCCTTTGCGATATCGCGAGCCATGACGATCGAAAGCCCGATGAGCGCGTCCCATTCAGCCTCCACCCCGGTTCCCGGCCATTTCACCGCCTCCGCCCCGCTTCACGGCACCGTCACCGTACCGGGGGACAAGAGCATATCGCACCGCTCCCTGATGCTCGGGGCATTGGCCTTGGGAGAAACCCGGATCGAGGGCCTGCTGGAGGGCGAGGACGTTCTGGCGACCGCCGCCGCCATGCGCGCCATGGGCGCGGACATCACGCGCGGCGATAATGGCGTCTGGACGGTGCATGGCGTGGGCGTGGGTAGCCTCCTCCAACCTCAGGTCGCGCTCGACATGGGCAATAGCGGCACCTCGACGCGGCTTCTCATGGGATTGATCGCCAGCCACCCGATCACGGCGACATTCATCGGCGACGCCTCGCTCAGCAAGCGGCCCATGGGACGCGTGACCGATCCCTTGTCACGCATGGGCGCGGAGTTCATGACCAGCCCCGGCGGCCGCCTGCCCCTGACCATGCGCGGCCTGTCCCCAGCCGTGCCCATCGAATATCGCCTGCCGGTCGCCTCGGCCCAGGTGAAGTCCGCCATCCTGCTTGCCGGCCTCAACACGCCCGGCATCACCCGTGTCATCGAACCCGTGCCTACCCGCGACCATAGCGAACGCATGCTGAAGGGCTTCGGCGCGAATCTCGAGGTCGAGGTGGAAGGAGACGGCACGCGCATCATCTCCGTGACCGGCGAGGCCGAGTTGAAAGGTCAGCGGATCGTCGTGCCCGGCGACCCCTCCTCCGCCGCCTTCCCCATCGTCGCGGCCCTGATCGTGCCCGGCTCGGAAGTGACCGTGACCAATGTCGGCCTCAATCCGACTCGCGCCGGAATTTTCGCTATATTGAAGGCCATGGGCGCGGACCTCACCTATTCGAATGAGCGGATCGTCGGCGGCGAGCCTGTGGCGGACATCACCGCGCGCCACAGCATACTGACAGGCATAGAGGTTCCGCCTGACATCGCGCCGAGCATGATCGACGAATTCCCCATCCTGTTCGTGGCGGCCGCCGTCGCCAAGGGGGTAACGCGGGCCAGCGGCCTGGATGAATTGCGGGTCAAGGAATCGGATCGCCTCTCCCTGATGGCGCAGGGACTGGCCCGCATCGGCGCAAGCGTGGAAGAGGTGGAGGACGGCCTCGTCATCTCCGGCACGGGCGGGGAACCGTTGGATGGCGGCAACCGGCCCCCGGAGATCGCGGCCTCGCTCGACCATCGCATCGCCATGAGCTTTGCCGTCGCGGGGCTGGTCACGCGCAACGGCCTCACCGTCGACGACATGCGCCCCGTGGCAACCAGCTTTCCGACCTTTGCTCCCCTGCTGGAACATCTCGGCGCGGTGCCTGCATGATCATCGCGGTCGACGGTCCCACCGCCAGCGGCAAAGGCACCATCGCCCGCGCGCTGGCCGCGCATTATGGCCTCCCCTGCCTCGACACCGGCTTGCTCTATCGTGCTGTCGGCGTCCATACCGCAGCATTGGGCGGCGATCCCGACAATGCCGCCGGAGCGCTCAAAGGCGTTGATTTTCCCGAAGAGCTCCTATCCGACCCCGAACTGCGGACGGAAGCCTCGGGCGCCCTTGCAAGCCGAGCCTCGCGCCATCCGGCCGTACGGCAGGCACTGCTCGAACGCCAGCGCGCCTTTGCGGCCCGGCCGGGGGGTGCGATCCTCGATGGCCGCGATATCGGCACTGTCATCTGCCCCGATGCGGATGCCAAGCTGTTCGTCACCGGATCGGTCGAAGCGCGCGCCGAACGCCGTCACAAGGAGATGGTGGGACGCGGCATAGACGTGTCGCTCGATACCGTCACGGCCGATTTGCGCGAGCGCGACGCGCGCGACACCGGCCGCAGTGCAGCGCCGCTCGTGCGCGCTCAGGATGCCGCCTTGCTAGATACGAGCAAACTCTCTATAGAAGATGCCGTTCGGAAGGCGATTGCCCTCGTGGACGCGCAGCTGGAACGTCACCGCATCGTGTGACTTGGGGGAAGGCGCCGGGATTTCCGTGCGCCCTTTTCGCTTTTCAGTATTCGCTTTCCACGTCGCCAGCGCTTTCGCGGATGTCGTCCATGGCATTCGGCCGGGGTGACGGTTTGGCCACGATTTTCGCCCTGCTTCATGCGCATGAGCGCGACGATCGAAAAGACCGCCGGAGACAACCGGTTGGCCAGCAACGACGTGAAGGAACCTTTATCTATGGCCTCTACGGCATTTCCCTCGCGCGACGATTTCGCCGCGCTTCTCAATGATTCTCTCGGTGGTGCGGAGGGCGGCTTCGAAGGCCGCGTCGTCAAGGGCACCGTCACCGCCATCGAAAACGATCTGGTCGTCATCGACGTGGGTCTCAAGAGCGAGGGCCGCGTCGCCCTGCGCGAATTCGCCGCCCCCGGCCAGAAGGCCGACCTGAAGGTCGGCGATGAAGTCGAAGTCTTCGTCGATCGCGTCGAGAACAGCCAGGGCGAAGCGATGCTGTCGCGCGATCGCGCCCGCCGCGAAGCAGCCTGGGACAAGCTCGAAGCCGAATTCTCCGAAAATGCCCGCGTCGAAGGCGTCATCTTCGGCCGCGTCAAGGGCGGCTTTACCGTCGATCTGGACGGTGCCGTGGCATTCCTTCCCGGTTCGCAGGTCGATATCCGCCCCGTGCGCGACGTCACCCCGCTGATGGACATTCCGCAGCCCTTCCAGATCCTCAAGATGGATCGCCGCCGCGGCAACATCGTCGTCTCGCGCCGCGCCATCCTCGAGGAGACCCGCGCCGAGCAGCGTTCGGGCCTCATCCAGAACCTGGCCGAGGGCCAGATCATCGAGGGCGTGGTCAAGAACATCACCGATTATGGTGCGTTCGTCGATCTGGGCGGCATTGACGGCCTGCTGCATGTCACCGACCTCAGCTACAAGCGGATCAATCACCCGAGCGAGATGATCAACATCGGCGACACCGTTCGCGTCCAGATCATCCGCATCAACCGCGAGACGCAGCGCATCAGCCTCGGCATGAAGCAGCTGGAGAGCGATCCGTGGGAAGGCGCGTCGGCCAAGTACCCGGTCGGCGCCAAGCTGTCGGGCCGCGTCACGAACATCACCGAATATGGTGCGTTCGTCGAGCTGGAGCCGGGCATCGAAGGCCTTGTCCACGTTTCGGAAATGTCCTGGACCAAGAAGAACGTCCACCCCGGCAAGATCGTCTCGACCAGCCAGGAAGTCGACGTGATGGTGCTGGAAGTCGATTCCGACAAGCGCCGTATCAGCCTGGGTCTCAAGCAGGCCCAGCAGAACCCGTGGGAAGCCTTCGCCGAACGCCACCCGGTCGGCTCGGTCATCGAGGGCGAAGTCAAGAACGCCACCGAATTCGGCCTGTTCATCGGCCTGGACGGCGACGTCGACGGCATGGTCCACATGTCGGACATCGCCTGGGGCATCTCGGGCGAAGACGCGCTGGCGCTGCACCGCAAGGGTGAGACGGTTCAGGCCGTCGTTCTCGACATCGACGTCGAGAAGGAGCGCATCAGCCTCGGCATGAAGCAGCTTGAGAAGGGTGCGCCGGTCGCCGGTGCGGTCGGCGGCTCGGGCGGCCTGCAAAAGAATGCAACCGTTACCGTCACCGTTCTCGAAGTGCGCGACGGCGGCCTGGAAGTCCAGGCTGGCGAAGGCGGCGTGACTGGCTTCATCAAGCGCAGCGACCTTGGCCGCGACCGCGACGAACAGCGCCCGGACCGCTTCCAGGTCGGCCAGAAATTCGATGCTCTGGTCATTGGCTTCGACCGTTCCAAGAAGCCCAACTTCTCCGTCAAGGCGCTTCAGATCGCCGAGGAGAAGCAGGCTGTGGCGCAATATGGCTCGTCCGACAGCGGCGCATCGCTGGGCGACATTCTGGGCGAGGCCCTCAAGGCGAAGGGCTGAGCCTTTCCCGCACGAAAACAGGCCGTCCCGGCGAATCATGCCGGGACGGTTTCCGCCGTATCGGACCAGATTTGTCCCGATCTGCGGCAAATGAAGCGGAGGCGCGCTACAAATATGCGCCTAATCTCATATATTTGGCGCTTTATCCTTGATATAGGTTGTCGCGACCGCAATGCGGACTGTCTAAGGTTGGACATCAACGGCTGGGGGGCTGGGGGTAACCAATATGGTGCAAGGGGTGGGTAGAATGATCCGGTCGGAACTGGTTCAAAAACTGGCGCAGGAAAATCCTGATCTATCGATGCAGACGATCGACAAGATCGTCGATCTCGTCTTCAAAAGCATAGTCGATCGCTTGGCGACGGGCGGTCGCGTGGAATTGCGCGGCTTTGGCGCGTTCACGACCCGTGCGCGCGACGCGCGTGTCGGCCGCAATCCGCGGACCGGCGAGGAAGTGTCCGTGCCGGCCAAGCGCGTTCCGCACTTCAAGCCCGGCAAGGAAATGCGCGAGCGTTTGAATGCCAATGGCGAATAAATGAACATCTGACGCCTTTCCTGCGTGACGATGGCGCGTAGGGGCTTGGTTTCGGTAGCGCGGCTTTCTATACGATGCGCTACCCATGTGCGGGCGTGGCGAAATCGGTAGACGCAACGGACTTGAAAGGCCGAAACCAACGAGTGCGCGCGCGGAAACGCGTGATGTAGAACTGCTCAAATTCGGGGAAACCTTTAATATGGCGATCCCGAGCCAAGCCCTCTGCGCTTCTGGCGCATGGGAAGGTGTAGAGACTAGACGGGCAGCACCTAAATCCAGCCGTTGCGGCGAAGGACAGGGTGAAGGGATAGTCCAGACCACAAACACGGCTCGCAAAGGTGCCGTGGCGGCGAAAGCCGTAGCTGGTAAGAAAATCCGTCGGGCTTTGCCCATGGGGGTTCGAGTCCCCCCGCCCGCACCATTTTTCCACTATAGTTCCTTTTATGGACAAAGCAGGCTTAACGCCATTGCTTGCACCACAAGCTTAGCGCGATAGTCAGCCCATGACGTCTTGGGCAATCAACATATGCACGATCTAGCGATAATGGGCGGCACGGCCATTATCGGCGCGCTGATCCTCGACTTACAGAAACGGCTGACCACAAAGCAGCAGATGATCGCAGGCATCCTCCTCCTGCCGCTTGGCTGGATTATCCTGCTGGCCATGAGCGGTTCCGGCCCCTTCCCCATGAAAAGCGGAGTGGCAACAGGCATGGGCATCCTGCTTACCGCCATCATTCTCCTCCTATTGCCGGCGCTCCGCGCCTTTCGCCTGCGCCATAGAGGAAGATTCGACCCAAAGGCCTGACTTCGACATTCTTTTGCAAGTTCCCCGGCAACCCAACTCCCGCTAAGGAGAGCGCGCATGGGTTTTACCGGCTTTCACCTACCCCCCGTCACCGCCAGAACCGTGGACGAGATCGAGTGCGTCCTTTCGGTCCTGCTAGCCATCTGGTTGGCACATTGGCTGGGTGCTACCCACGTGTCCTGGGCCGCCTATGCCGGATATATGGTGATGCGCGGTCATGCCGCGGAAACAGTGTCGCGCGGCTTGCTTCGTATCATCGGCACTGTCGCAGGAGCCGTTATCGCCCTGGGTGCGACACCATTTCTCATACGCCATGAAATCTGGGCCGCGCTCGCCCTGTTCGCCGTTGGCGCTGGCAGTCTCTATGCGGCACTGACCGCATCAAGAGCCTATGCGTGGTTATTTTACGGCCTGACCTTTACGATGATCGTGCTGGACAAGCTGGAAAAGCCCGGCATCCCGCTCCAGGCTTTCGTCGAGACCCGCATATTGGAGAATGTCGCCGGCACGGCGGCCTGCGTGGCGATCAGCCTGCTGTCCACACTCACCCTGCGGCGTATCTGGCCTGCTGCGCCCACTCCCCCCTCCCCGGTCGTCCGCTGGCATCCCGACGCCTTCCGTCATTCCATGCAGGCGGGCATTGCCCTCGCCCTGCTTGTCGTCCTCGGCACGCATTTCGATTTTCCAGCCCTTGCCCAAAGCGCGATCACAATCATGGCCGTATTGCTCGTTCCCGCCAGCGGCCTTGGCCCTGCCAGCGCGACACCTGTCCGGCAAAGGCTTCGCCACCGTTTTGCCGGGTGCATCGCCGGCGCCCTCCTATCCGGCCTGATCCTTTTGCTTGCGCAGGATTCAACGATCCTGCTCATCCTGGGAACAGTGATCGGTATCGCGCTCGGGCGTCATATCGAGAATGGAACCGGTCCCTATCGTTATGCGGGGATGCAGTTCACTCTCGCCATGCTGGTAGTTCTTGTGCCCGACAATTATGCAGGTGCGACCATCGAGCCCGGATATGAGCGGCTGGTCGGCATAATTATAGGCATGGCCTTGCTGGAGCCGGTTCTGCTCCTCTGGCATCTTCTGGCGCCACGCCGCCCAGCGCAAGCATCTGAAAACATGGTCGGCGACAAGGGCGGCGATCTTTAGGTCGTAGAAAGCCCCCATTCGTCGCAATCGATCGAAAATCGAAGCAGCCGCTATTGGGCAGCCTGAAGATGCAGATCGCTTGCGAGTTCGCCCGATCTGGCGGCACTGTAGCGATTTTGCGGCACCGGTAGGCCGAGATGGCCGCGCAACGTGTCATGCGCATATTCGGTGCGGAACAGACCGCGTTCCTGCAAGATCGGCACGACTTCCTTCACAAAGCGCGAAAAATCGACCGGATTGGTGACACGGAAGTTGAACCCGTCGCTCGCTCCGCCGACGAACCAGCGCTCGATTTCGTTCGCCACTGTCAGGGCAGTGCCCACAAAGGGATTGGGGCGTGCAGCAAAACGCCATGCGGTCTCGCGCAGCGTCAAGCCCTGTTTTCGCGCTATGCGGACGATCCGCTCAGCCCCTCCCTTATAGCTGTTGAGGCTGAGATTCCCGACGTCCGGAAACGGCGCGTCGGGATCATATTGCGAGAAGTCATGATAGTTGAACGGCCGCCCGAGCTGGACCAGCGCCTTCTCGAAATCGAGCTTGCCATTCTGCTCCTCTTCCCGCGCCCTCGCCTCCTCGTCGGTATCGGCAATAACAGGGATCAGCCCCGGCAGCACTATGATATGATCGGGATTGCGCCCCTGATCCACGGCCCGGCGCTTCAGATCGTCATAATAGGCCTTGGCGTCCTCGAAATTCTCGCCATTGGTATATACGCCCTCAGCGATGTGCGCGCCGAGGTTTCGTCCGTCATTGCTGTCGCCGGCCTGGAAGATGACGGGTTGTCCCTGTCGGGAGCGTTGGAGGGCGAGGGGGCCTGCGACGGAGAAATGCTTGCCCTTGTGATCGAGGCGGTGCTGCTTTGCCTTGTCGAGGAAGAGGCCCTTTTCCTTGTCGCGGGGGAAGGCGTCGTCCTCATAGCTGTCCCACAATCCCTGCACGACCTCCACGAACTCGGCGGCGCGTTCATAGCGCAGGGCATGGTCGAAATGCGCGTCCCGGCCATAATTGCCGGCGGCGCCCTCCAGCCCGGTGGTCACCACGTTCCAGCCTGCACGGCCCCGGCTGATCAGGTCGAGCGATCCGAACTGCCGTGCGACATTATAGGGTTCCCAATAGCTGGTGGTCAGCGTGCCGACGAGGCCGATATGGGATGTGCGCGCCGCCACGGCCGACAACAGGGTCAGCGGTTCCAGCCGGTTCAGGAAATGCGGCGCGGTGTCCGGCGTGATGAACGGGGAATCGACGATGAAGACAAGATCGAACTTCGCCGCCTCCGCCAGCCGCGCATTCTCGATATACCAGTCGATGTTCACGCTCGCATCGCCAGCAAGAGCGGGATGACGCCAGCCATTCTGCGTAGTGCCGACTCCGGACAAAATGGCACCGAGATGCAGTTGGCGGCGGCTGTTCTGGGTCATCGGGAAAGCTCCTGTCAGGCCATCCGGCGGCAACGCGCGTGACCTGACGCTCCGCCGGGCGGGAAGGAACAGCTAGGCCCTGTCTTCGACCCGCACAAACAAGTTAGCCGCAACGATCCTTGAGAAGTGTTGATAACGACCTTGCCGGAGCGTCCCATCAGGCAGCGACGGCGATCCGCTCAGGAACGCTGCGCTGGCCGTACAGATCGTCCAGCACGAGGCCCAGCCAATGTGCGTCATGGCCTGCCCTGTGCCGCAGAGGCTGAAGCCTGTCCGCCACTGCGCGGGAGGCCGCGACCTGATCGGCGGACACCTGCCACTCGTCCAATATCAGAGCCACATGATCGATGACGGGCGGCTCGCCATATCCGGCGGCGGACGCCAGCATATCCAGCCAATATTGATCGATGCCACTGTCCGCGACGAGCCGACGTCCGGCCACCGCCCCGGCCAGTTCCTTCATCACCAAAGGGGCTGGCAGGCCATGCGTCAGCAAGGTCTCATAGGCTATTCCGTGAAGGGCTTCCGCTTCCGGTTCCCAATTCCAGCCGCGCCAATCGCCATGCGGCAGGATCAACCAGGATTTCGGCACGGAGCCGTCATATATACCGACCTCGATGGGAAAGGATCGGCCATGTCGCGGGAGGCATGACGCCTCGAAATCTATGGCCACGATATTCATCGGGCTCATCCTCCTACACGCCCCCTCTCCTGCTCCGGCTCCTACACCCGACGGTGTGGCGGTAGCATGACAGCGGGTCGATAAACGATGCGCCCCTATTTCTTTTTATGTCCCTGCTCCGCCCCCCAACCCGCATTACCAGGCAAGAAAACAGATGCCGAGCCGATGTAGCGCACCGCGCGGTGAGATCAAATTGAGTTTCACGCCGCTTCCGATTTGCACTTCTCAGCTATCGGCCGCGAAACGTTCCGGCGGCACGGCAAACCAAATTCAATAGAAGCGCACCATGTTTTCATAGGACGCCAGCGAGCACAGATCTTAACTACCCACCGAAGGCGCGACGCCGCTCGCCCCCCTATATTCCAGCTGCGGAAAGGACTGACATGGCCCTCGAAGATCCCATCGCCGCCGCAACGCGCGACGCGCTGCAGGCGCGCTACGGCACAGGCGCGCCGGACGGCATCCTGTGGAACGACACCATCGCCCATCTGCTCGCCCATCGCACGGTGCGCGGCTACCGCACCGATCCCTTGCCGAACGGGACGATCCCGACCCTGGTCGCTGCCGCGCAGTCGGCTGCAAGCTCCTCCAACCTCCAGCTCTGGAGCGTGGTGGCAGTCAGCGATGCGGAGCAGCGCCGTCAACTTTCGGAACTGGCAGGCGGGCAAGCCCATATCGCCACTGCTCCCCTCATCCTGCTCTGGGTGGCCGATCTCGCCCGCGCCCATCTCATCGCTGCGGATGCAGGCCAGCCAGTCGAAGGCCTGTCCTATCTGGAAAGCTGGACGGTTGCCGCCGTCGATGCGGCGCTGGCAGCCCAGAATGCCGTGGTCGCGGCAGAATCGCTGGGCCTCGGCACCGTTTATATCGGCGCCCTCCGAAATCGCCCGGAGGAGGTCGCCGCCATTGCAGGCCTACCGTCCCACGCCGCCGTAACCTTCGGCCTGGTGGTGGGCTGGCCGGACGAAAGCCGCCCCGCGGCCGTGAAACCGCGCCTGCCGCAGGCGGCCGTGCTGCATGAGGGACGTTATCGGCTGGAAGATCAGCGCCCATCCATTGCCGCTTATGACGAAACATCGCGCGACTTCCAGCGCTCGCAAGGACTGGAGCAGATCGGCTGGATACGGTCGATCCTAAACCGCAGCACCGGCGCGGCATCGCTGAACGGGAGGCAGCGGTTGCGCGATGCGCTCGGCGCGCTGGGTTTCGGGCTGAAATGAAGGCGGCACGACTTCAGAAGGTTCAATAGCCCTATCAGAAGCCCTCGTTATACGGCCTGTTTCCGCTGTCCTATTTTGCGCCGCATTACAGGACATGAGCGGAAACAGGCATAATGACCCAGCGAC
>JASGGS010000113.1:0-12939 GCA_047602685.1 Sphingobium sp. | reverse complement strand
GCTGGAGGTTCTGGAGGTCGAGATTATTGCCGTTGGGCGCGGGCGGGATGCGCATCGAAATGTCGGCGCCGTCAATGGCGAAGACAGCCAGCACATTGCCCACCCGGTCGATCACCACGAAGCCGGAGGGCTGGTTCTGCGCGCGCGCCTCCGCCACGCCCTGCGCGATGATCTTCTGTATGTCCGCGACGGTCAGGTTGACGCTGCTGTCCGGCACCTGGAACACGCCGCCCTGCACCGACCCCGGACCCAATGTGCCTGCCACCGACCGGCCGACATCGCCGGAACTGCACGAGCCGAGCAGGAATGCGGCCCCGGTCAGGGCGGAAATCAAACGGCGCATCAACGCAGGCTCCTGATCGCGCCCACGGCGGCGCCGAGATGGGTCCGGAAGGCGGCCGGGCTATAGTCATTGGGTTCCTTCACCGCGGCATAGGCGCGGTTGAGGCTGGCGCGGATGCCCGCCGCCGCGCCCACCGTCACGCGGCCCGACTTGACGAGCGCGTTCAGCATGGTGTCCACGCCCATCACGGCCTGAACCGACCCTTCATAATCCGTGAAGCGCGGGCTGACCGCGCCGCCCGCCACCTGATCGACAATGGCGAAGGCCATGTCCGACCGCGCATTGCCCAGCGCGCCCGCCAGCGCCTCCGCCGTGCCCGCCAGACGGCGGGCGGCGGCGACGGTGGCGGCCCGGTCGATGGCGAGGGCGCCGTGGAAGGCGCGGCTGTCCGCCTCGAACCGGCCCGCCAGCGACGGCGCGGCGACGCGCGCGGCGGCCGAGAGCATGATCATGTTCTCGTCATTGAAGGGCGGCATGCCGGCCGGGATGGGGCGGCCCGGATTGGCCTCCCACGTCTTCACCCGGTCCGCCTGGTCATAGATGCGGCGGTGGCAGCTATGGCAGTCGAAGAAATAGAATTCGGGGAACGCCCCCTCCGTTCCGCGCGGCCCGGAATAGAGGGCCAGCGCGCGCTGGAGCGCCATGGCCTGACCCACCGCCCACATGGCGACGCCATCGGGACGCCCCTTGCGCCGGTGATAGTCGGCATCCTCGTTCCAATGCTGTTGCAGGGTCGAGAAGAGGTCAAGCTCGAAGGCGATGCGGGGATGGCCCGCCGCCATGATGCGGTGGGTGACGAACTGACCCTCGCCCGCCCCGCCGAAATGGCAGTCGAGGCAGACGGCCGCGCGCGCCTGAGGCCGGTCGAGCGGGATCATGCCGTTGGCGACATTGGAGGCGTGACTGGCCTTCGTGTCGTAATGCGATGCGATCCAGCCCGCCGCGCCGCCATGGCAGGCCTCGCAGCCCACGCCGTCGGCGGTGAGGAATTTCGGCCCACGCGGACCGCTGGCGGGCGTCGCATGGCAGCCGAGGCACATGGGCGCGGCGCCGGGATCGCCAAGGCCGAGCGTGTCCGCGATCTGGCGGCCGCGCGCGCCGCGCAGAACGGCGAAGGCGCGGCTATGCGCGCCGCCGGGCGTGGACGGCTCCTGCCAGCGCATCAACTCGTCCTGGCGCACGACCTTGCCGTCGCCCTCCAGGCGGCCATGGCAGGTGGAGCCTGCACAGGATGCAACGCCGGTATGGCCGCCCCAGCCCCCGGCGGGGATGGAAATGCCCCCGGCGGGAACCGAAACGCCGCCAGCGGCGGCGGCGTCCGCGGCCTGGCCCCATGGCGCGGCAATCGCCACAAGGGCGAGGATTGCGCCCATCACCGCGAACGCGGCGAGGCGCAACTTGCCCAATTCTTGCCCCCAACGCATGGAGCGTGTCCCCGTTATCTTGCCAGCCCCATGTTTTCACATGCGTTTTACTGGCTGCCCGCGTTCCTCTTCAGCTGCCGCAAACCCGTTATATTATTGTTACGTTCTTATGCTCGCCGCCCCCCTGCTTGCAAGAGCCATGGGAAGCCGCGCCGATGTTCACCGGAAAAGGCGCGGGATGCGCCTTTTCCGGCATGCCGCGCCGGCCCGCTCCCCGGCGTGTCGGCGCGGTGATCCGGTCATGCCCGGCGGCGGATGATGAGGTTCCGGATCTCGGTCATGTCCTCCATCGCGAACTTGACGCCCTCGCGGCCGATGCCCGAGTCCTTCACCCCGCCATAGGGCATGTTGTCGACGCGGTAGCTGGGCACGTCGTTGATGACGACGCCGCCCACGTCCAGCTTGTCCCACGCGTCCAGCGACTTGAAGATATCGCGCGTGAAGATGCCCGCGTGAATGCCGAACTTCGAATCGTTCACTTCGTCCAGCGCCGCCTCGAAATCCGTGAACTTCGACAGGATGGCGAGCGGGCCGAACGCCTCCTCGCGATAGGCGGCGGTGTCGCGGCCGACATTCTCCAGCAGCGTCGCCTCCAGCATCGCGCCCTCGCGCTTGCCGCCGCAGAGCAGGGTCGCGCCCTTTTCAAGCGCTTCCTGAATCCAGTTGTCGAGGCGGGTCGCCTCGCTGACCGAGATCATCGGGCCGACGAAGGTCTTCGGGTCCTTCGGATCGCCCGCGACCAGGCCCGCCGTGCGCTTGACCAGCATGTCGCGGAACCTGTCATAGATGTCCGCGTGGATGATGATGCGCTGCACCCCGATGCACGACTGGCCCGACTGGTAGAAGGCGCCGAAGATGATGCGCTCCAGCGCGTCGTCGAGGTCTGCGTCCTTGTCGACGATGACGGCGGCATTGCCTCCCAGTTCCAGGACGACCTTCTTCTTGCCGCTCCGCGCCTTCAGGTCCCAGCCCACATCCGGCGAGCCGGTGAAGGACAGCAGCTTGAGCCGGTCGTCGGTGGTGAACAGGTCCGCGCCCTCGCGATGGGCGGGCAGGATGGAGAAGGCGCCCTCGGGCAGGTCCGTCTCGGCCAGGATCTCGCCGATGATGATCGCACCCAGCGGGGTGCGGCTGGCGGGCTTCATGACGAACGGGCAGCCCACCGCCAGCGCGGGCGCGATCTTGTGCGCGGCGAGGTTCAGCGGGAAGTTGAAGGGCGAGATGAAGGAGCACGGTCCCACCGGCACCCGCTTCCAGATGCTCTGATAGCCCTTGGCACGGGGCGAAATGTCGATGGGCAGCACCTCGCCGCCCAGGCGCACGGCCTCCTCCGCCGCGATGCGGAAGGTGTCGATCAGGCGGCCGACCTCCCCCTCCGAATCCTTGATCGGCTTGCCCGCCTCCACGCAGAGCGCATAGGCCAGCTCGTCGAAACGCTCGCGGAAGCGCCTGACGCAATGGTCCAGCACGGCCTGCCGCTCATAGGCCGCCAGGCGCGCCATCGGCTCGGCCGCGCGCACCGCCCCGGCAATGCCCTCGTCAATGGTCTTCGCGTCGGCCTGCGCCACGCGGAAGGCGACCTCGCCCGTATATTTGTCGGTCACCTCAAGATCGGCGTTCGGCTGAACCGCCTTGTTGTTGAGGTAGAGCGGATAGACGTCCTTGAGCTTGGTCATTTGCGATCCTCTTTTGCCCTCGGCGGGAGGAGGCCGGACAGGGGAGCCGGGCCTGGGAGTTGGGGCGGACTGGCGCTGCGCGCCCATAACCCACCCCATGTCGGGAGCCAAGGGAGTCTCATCAACTCCCCCGGCCATCGCGCGGGAGATTACAGCTTCCTGCTCAGTTCCTTGATGTCCTTGTTGAGGATCTGGTCGTTCTCCGAATAGTCGATCGGGCAATCGATCAGATGGACGCCCGGCGTGGAGAGCGTATGCTTGAGCAGTTCGGGAAGCTGCGCCGCGCTCTGCACGCGGTGCCCGAACGCGCCGTAGCTTTCGGCATATTTGACGAAATCGGGATTGCCATAGGTCAGGCCCCAATCCTCAAAGCCCATATTGGCCTGCTTCCAGCGGATCATGCCATAGCTGTTGTCGTTGAGGATCAGCACGGTGATGTTGAGGCCCAGGCGGACCGCCGTCTCCATCTCCTGGCTGTTCATCATGAAACCGCCATCACCGCAGATCGCCATGACCTTGCGGTCCGGATAGACCATGGCCGACGCCATGGCCGAGGGCAGGCCCGCGCCCATGGTGGCGAGCGCATTGTCGAGCAGCACCGTATTCTGCTGGCGCGCCGGATAATTGCGGGCGAACCAGATCTTGTAGATGCCGTTGTCGAGGCAGATGATGCCGTCGGACGGCATGGCATCGCGGATTTTACGCACCAGATAGGGCGGGAAGACCGGGAAGCGGGCATCGCCTTCCAGGCTGGCCGTATGCTCCAGCTCCGCCTTGCGATAGGCGAGCATGTGGTCGAAGTTCCAGCGCGCGGCGGGAACGATGTCCTCCTTCATCTGCCACACCGCGTTGGCGATGTCGCCGATCACCTCGATCTGCGGGAAATACACCGGGTCCACCTCCGCCGAGCGGTTGGAGATATGGATGACCTCCGCGCCGCCGCCCGACTGGTTCATGAAGAAGGGCGGCTTCTCGATCACGTCATGGCCGATATTGACGATGACGTCGGCATCCTGGATCGCGCGGTGGACGAAATCGCCCGCCGACAGCGCCGCGCAGCCGAGGAACAGCGGATGCGTCTCGTCGATCACGCCCTTGCCGAGCTGCGTGGTGAGGAAGGGGATGCCCGTCTTCTCCACGAATTGCAGGAGCATGCGGCCGGTCATCTTGCGATTGGCGCCCGCGCCGATGACGAGGACGGGGCATTTCGCCTCCTCCAGCTTGCGCACGGCGGCGCGCACCGCCTTCGCCTCGGCGGAGGGGCGGCGCGCGATGCTGGGCTTGATCGGCACGCTGTCGGTATGTTCGTCGGCGATGTCCTCCGGAAATTCCAGATGGGTCGCGCCCGGCTTCTCCTCCTCGGCAAGGCGGAAGGCCTCGCGGACGCGGGACGGGATATTGTCGGCGCTGGCGAGCTGATGCGTATATTTGGTGATCGGCCGCATCATGTCGACCACATCGAGTATTTGGAAGCGGCCCTGCTTGGACTTCTTGATCGGCTTCTGCCCGGTGACCATCAGGATCGGCATGCCGCCAAGCTGCGCATAGGCGGCGGCGGTCACGAAATTGGTCGCGCCCGGCCCCAGCGTCGCCAGGCACACGCCGGTCTTGCCCGTATGCCGGCCATAGGTGGCGGCCATGAAGCCCGCGCCCTGCTCATGCCGGGTCAGGATCAGTTTCACCGACGACGTGCGGAGCGATTCCAGCATGTCGAGATTTTCCTCGCCCGGAACGCCGAATATATATTCGACACCCTCTTCCTCCAGGCATTTCACGAACAGATCGGATGCCTTCATGTCCTCAGCCCCCTTCAAAAACATATCGATATGCCCATCGACAGGCAGCGGACGCGGGACGCCCGGCACCAACCCCAAATGATGCGACACCCGGCAGGCCCAAGGCCGATGGCGGTCCCGTTCAACCGGGACTCTGGCCGACGGCGCGGACCCTAGCGAGGCCCGCAGGCCCGCACAAGGTCGCAGATCAGCCCGGCACGTCAGGCGCGGGATCGGGCAGGGCCACCGTTTCGATGAGGAGGTCGAGCTGCGCGTCGCACTTGCGGGCGATCAGCGTGGAGGCGGTGCCCTCCAGCCCCTCCGCGCCCTGCGGCAGCAGGGTGAAGCGGACCGAGACCGGCTTGGCAAGACCCGCGCCGGAGAATTGATAGGTCGCCCCCTCCGTCACGGGCAGGTCGGCGGGCCACGCCGCGACGGACTGCCCCGCCTCGAACGCGACGCTGCCCTTTGCCGAGGGGCCCGCAATGGCCAGCGTGCCCGCGACCGTGCTGGCCGGGCGCCACAGCTTCACATTGGCGGGGTCCGCTATGCAGGTGGTGGCGGCATTGCGCACATCCACATACCAGAGATTGGGGCTGCGCGGATCGGTCACGACACCGGGACCGCGCACCGCCCCTGTCCGCGCCCGCGAGGTGGTGCGGGTGCCGAGGAAGCTCGCCACCGACGCGCCGCCCGCCGACGCGGAACCGCTGGCGCCGAAGACGCCCGGCCCGCGCAGGGTGCGCGTGCCCCGCCCGTCGAGCAGCGTCAGCACATCGCCCGCCTTCAGCGTGACCGATGCGCCATCGGGCAGCTTCTTACCGGGGGAGAAGCCGCCCGCCGAGGGGCCGGAGGCCCGCACGACCAGCGTTTCGGCGACGGCGGGGGCGGGGGCGATCATCGCCGCGCCGAGGATGAGGGCCGAGAGGGGCGCCGGGAAGGACCGGGACATCTTAACCGAGGACATAGGCTTCTCCCGCTTGGCTGTTTTCCAGCCGGTATATCAGATTGCCAAGCGCCGCGTCATCGGGATGGCGTTTCGCGATATCCCTGATGATCGAGAGCGTCTCATCATGATCCGTGTCTAGCCGGTTCATGGCGTCGGTTAAGTGATCCCTGTCACTGGCCGGAAAATCGGGGCAGGGCTCGAAGATATCGACGGGCGTCGCGCGGCCGCGCAACAGGATGCGCCCCATGGGCCGCCACCAGTCGAGGCCGGAGCGCTGCATCGCCTCGCGGCTGGCCATGACATTGCTGTCCAGCGCCTTGTTCGCCGATTCGAGGCGGGAGGCGGTGTTCATGCTGTCGCCCAGCGCGGTATATTGGATGCGCCCCTCGCCCCCGAAATTGCCGACGATGGCGTCGCCATAGTGAAGGCCGACGCGCGTCTTGCCGATGGACGGCAGTGACGGGTCGACGGAGCGGCGGAAATCCTCCCCCGTCTGCCACATGGCATAGGCCGCCCGCGCCGCCCGCGCGCCGTCATCGGGCCGGGCGACCGGCGCGCCCCAGAAGGCGACGACCGCATCGCCCACGAACTTGTCGATGGTGCCGCCATAGCTCAGCACCACGTCGGACAGCGCGTCGAGATAGCGGTTGAGGAGGCTCGCCACCATTTCCGGCTCGACCGCGTGGCTGAGTTTCGTGAAGCCCTCCAGATCGGTGAAGACGACGAAGATCGGCCGCCGCTCGCCGTGGAGGGCCAGCATGTCCGGCTCCGCCAATATCTGGTTGGCGATGTCGGCGGGGAGATATTTGCCGAGCGCCGATTGCGCGAAGCGGCGTTGCCGAGACCCCACGGCGCGCGCGGCCGACCCCATCGCCGTGAAGCTGATCGCCCAAGCCATGGCCCAGCCGATGGCGGGCAGATGCTGCGTATCGAACCCCCGCGCCTGCAACCAGAAGGGCAGGCCCGCGACGATGCCGACCTGCACCGCCACGATGACGGCCAGCCACCACCAGCGCAGCGACAGCAGGGCAAGCAGCGCGCCCACCGCCACCGCGACCAGGGCCATGGCCCACAGCACTGGCGGCGGGAGCGGCCGCATAAGCTTTCCGTCCAGCGCCTGCGCCAGCAGATGGGCATGCACCTCCAGCCCGATGGTCTGCCTGCCGGTGACGGGGGTGAGCGGCGTCATGAACTGGTCGATATCGACGATATCTCCGCCGATCAGCACATGCCGCCCCCGGATCTGCCCGGCAAAGGCGGGCGCGACCTCCGGATCGGCGAACAGATCGATGGGGAAGGACGGGAAGACGGGCCGGTCCTCGCCGCGCGGCAGGCGCCAGGCGATGCTGCCGCGATAGCCGTCAAAGGCGGGCGCGGGATTCATCGACAGGACCAGCATCTTCGGCAATTCCGGCGGATGGGCGGGCCAGCTGCGCGCTACATTGTCCGCGTCCGTCTCCAGCCGGATGCTGGCGGGGCGCACCTTGCTGCCCTTCAGCCGGGCGAGGAAGGCGTTCAGATATTGCTGCTGCTCGTAGATGAGCTGGTCCTGATTGGACCGCGTATCGGCAAAGGCGATATAGGTGGGCGTCTTCATGGCGCGGAAGGCCGCGATCAGCTCCGTATCCTCGTCCTGCGGCTGGTCGATCAATATGTCGATGCCGATGGACTTCGCGCCCATGCGGTCGAGCGCCGTCAGCGCGCGGGCCAGCGTCGCGCGGTCGAGGGGCGAGCGCTTCTTCGTATCGATCAGCGTCTGGTCATTATAGACGACCATGGCGATGCGGCCGTCCTGGTCGACATGCGGCGCCAGCAGCGCCTCGCGAAGGTCGAAGAAGGAGCGTTCCGCATTGGCGACCAGCGGCACCTGCCAGCTATAGCGGCCGACGAGCAGGGCGAGGATGAGGAAGACCATCGTCGCGGCGAGGCGGAAACGCCCCGTCTCTCCGAGGATGCGGCGCAGGCGCTTGAGCGCGGCGCGGATGCCGGAGCGCCGTGCCCGCCATGGCGTGGTCCCCCCTGCCTCCTGCCCCATTGCTCGCCCCCGATGCCCCGGCCGTTCCTGCGGTGTCTACCGAGGCGGGAGCGCGTTGCAACGGGAAATGCCGGCGGGTGGGCGTTCCATGGGAGGCACAAAAAATCCCCGGCCCACCGGACCGGGGATTCCCATTCGTTACGACCGGCCGGAATCACGCCGCCTTGGCGCGATCCTTCAGTTCCTCGTTCAGCATGTCCGCCAGCAGGAAGGACAGCTCCAACGACTGCGCGGCGTTGAGGCGCGGATCGCAATGGGTGTGGTAGCGATCGGCCAGCCCCTCGTCGGTGATGGCGATGGCGCCGCCCGTGCACTCGGTCACGTTCTGGCCCGTCATCTCCGTATGAATGCCGCCCGCGAAGCTGCCCTCGGCGCGATGCACCGCGAAGAAGCCGCGAACCTCGGCCAGGATGCGCTCGAACGGGCGCGTCTTGTAGCCGCTCGCCGCCTTGATAACATTGCCGTGCATCGGGTCGCACGACCACACCACCGGATGGCCTTCGCGCAGGACCGCGCGGACCAGCCTGGGCAGGCCCGCCTCGATCTTGTCATGGCCATAGCGCGTGATAAGCGTGATGCGCCCCGGCTCGCGCGCCGGATTGAGCGTGTCGAGCAGGCGGATCAGCGCATCCGGCTCCAGGCTGGGACCGCATTTCATGCCGATCGGATTCTCGATGCCGCGCAGATATTCGACATGGGCCGACCCCTCGAAGCGGGTGCGGTCGCCGATCCACAGCATGTGGGCGGAGGTCGAATACCAGTTGCCGGACGTCGAATCCTTGCGGGTCAGCGCCTGCTCATAGGGGAGCAGCAGCGCTTCATGGCTGGTGTAGAAGCTCGTCCCCTTGAGCTGCGGCACGCTGTCCGCGTCGATGCCGCAGGCGCGCATGAAGGCCAGCGCGTCGTCGATGCGGTTCGCCATCTCCTCGAACTTCGCCGACCAGGGCGAGCGGCCCATGAAATCCAGCGTCCAGCTATGCACGCGGTCGAGCGTCGCATAGCCGCCGCTGGAGAAGGCGCGCAGCAGGTTGAGCGTGGACGACGCCTGATGATAGGCGCGCAGCATGCGCTGCGGGTCCGGCTCGCGCCCTTCCGGCGTGAAGGCGATGTCGTTGATGATGTCGCCGCGATAGCTGGGCAGGGCCGTGCCGCCAATCTCCTCGGTCGGGGCCGAGCGGGGCTTGGCGAACTGGCCCGCCATGCGGCCGACCTTCACCACCGGCAGCTTGGAGGCATAGGTCAGCACGACCGCCATCTGGAGGATGACGCGGAAGGTGTCGCGGATATTGTCCGCATGGAATTCCGCGAAACTCTCCGCGCAATCGCCGCCCTGGAGCAGGAACGCCTCGCCGTTCGCAACCTTGGCGAGGTCCGCCTTGAGGTTGCGTGCCTCGCCCGCGAAAACGAGCGGCGGCTGCGCGGAAAGTTCCTTCTCCGCCGCGGCGAGCTTCGCCGCGTCGGTATAGGTCGGCATTTGCAGACCTTCATGATTGCGCCAGCTTTCGGGCGACCAGTTTGCCGCCATGACCACGACTCCTACCTGTAGAAAAGACTGCGCCCTATGCGCCCCCCGGCTCCGGAAAACAAGCCGTGGCGTGCGAAGGACCCGCCCTATGTAGTGCATGAAGAGGCCCAAGAAAACCGCAACGCCTGCGTTGCAGTAATCGGACGGGCCGATTGCGGCGGGCGGAACACCGGCCCTCGCCCGTTCGTCCTTGCCGGACATGAGGAGAGGATGCCATGCTCACCATCCAGCCGGTAAACTGCACCCTGAAACGGACCGCCACGGAGAAAAGCTCGACCGATGCGATGATCGAGGTGATCGGCGCCGAATTCCTGAAGCATGGCGCGAAGATGGTGGGCACGATCCGCGCGGCCCATCACAATATCCTGCCCGGCATCACGTCGGACGAGGGAGAGGGCGATGAATGGCCCACCCTGCGGGAGAGGATATTGGCGGCCGACATATTGCTGCTCGGCACGCCCATCTGGATGGGACAGCCGTCGAGCGTCGCCAAGCGCGTGCTGGAGAGGATGGACGCCTTCCTCTCCGAAACCGACGACCGGGGCCGCATGCCCAGCTATTCCAAGGTCGCGATCATCGCGGTCGTCGGCAATGAGGACGGGGCGCATAATGTGACGGCCCAGGTCGCGCAGGCGCTGAACGATGTGGGCTGGACCATTCCCGCCATCTCCACCTGCTATTGGGTGGGCGAGGCGATGGGCAGCCGGAATTTCATCGAACTGGCCGAGACGCCGGACAAGGTGGCGGAAACGGCGCGGATGGTGGCGGCCAATGCGCTGCATCTGGCGGGCCTGCTGAAGGACAGCCCCTATCCCGGCTGATTGCGCGGGCGCCGGGAAAGCCTATGTTGGGAGGATGAGCCTGATCGACCAGTTGGGGATGCGCGTGCCGATCATCCAGGCGCCGATGGCGGGCACGTCCACGCCCGCGCTCGCCGCCGCCGTGACGGAAGCGGGCGGCCTCGGCTCGATCGCCTTCGGCGCGGTGGACGCGGGCGCGGCGGGCGAGATGGTCAGCGACCTCAGGGCGCGCACGTCCGGCCCGTTCAACATCAACCTGTTCGTCCATGCCGCGCCCGTCCATGATCCCGGCCGGGAACTGGCGTGGATCGAGGCGCTGACGCCCTTGTTCCACCAGCATGGCGCGCAGCCGCCGTCGCGGCTTCGCGCCATCTATCGCAGCTTCATCGAGCCGGACGACGCCATGATGGCCGTCCTCCTCGACGCCCGGCCGCGCGTCGTCAGCTTCCATTTCGGCCTGCCCCCGGCGGAGAAGGCCGCGGCGTTGAAACAGGCGGGCGCGATCCTGTTCGCCACCGCGACCAGCCTGGCCGAGGCGAAGGCCGCGCGGGACGCGGGCATGGACGCGCTGGTCGCGCAAGGATGGGAAGCGGGCGGACATCGCGGCATATTCGACCCCGCCGGGCCGGATGAGCGGCTGGGCACGCTGGACCTCACCCGCCTGCTGGCGAGGGAGGCGGGCCTGCCCGTCGTCGCGGCGGGCGGCATCATGGACGGGGCGGGCATCGCCGCCGCGCTGGACGCGGGCGCCGTGGCGGCGCAGCTCGGCACCGCCTTTGTCGGCTGCCCGGAAAGCGCGGCGGACGCGGCCTATCGCCGCGCCCTGGCCGGGGACGCCGCGCGGCACACGGTGATGGTGGACGCCATATCCGGCCGCCCCGCCCGCTGCCTCGCCAATCGCTTCACCCGCTGGGCGCAGGACCATGCCGCCCTGCCCCGGCCCGGCTATCCGATGGTCTATGACGCCGGAAAGGCGCTGAACGCCGCCGCCAGGGCGGTGGGCGAGCATGGTTATGGCGCGCAATGGGCCGGAACCGGCGCCCCCCGCTCGCGGCCCATGCCCGCCGCCGACCTGATGGCGGTGCTGGAGAGGGAGCTTTCGGAGGCGCGGTCGGCGACATGAAGGAAAAGCGCAAAAGCCGAGGGAAATCAGGAATTGCGCGACAGGGCGGGTATGTCGTCCCAAAGATAGGCGAACTGATCGACGGTTTCAGAACCTAGCGTCAACGGTGTCGCCATGGCCTGTACACCGCCCAATCCTTCATAGAATCCGAGGTTCGGGTTTTTGGCCAGCGCAAGCACGATCAACCCCTTTCGATCAGTCCCCTTGAGGTCATCGACAACCGCTCCGAAAAGGGCGCGTCCGATCTTTCGACGTTGATATGCTTCGAGAATGAAGATTGCATAGACTTCATTCTCCTGGGGGAAATCGCCATGGCGGGAAGGACCTCCGCTCGCGAAGCCGATGACGGGGCCGTCCCCGACGCTCGCCACATGATAGCGTGCCTCCGGGCGGGCAAAAGCGCGACGATGACGTTCCGTCTGATGGGCGCATGACATGGCATCAAGAAAATCTGCCGGAAGGCGCCCGGCGAATGTCGAGCGCCATGCATCGACGACGACACGCCCAATCTGGGGCAGATCACCCTCTACGGCGCGGCGGATTGCAATAACCATGACCGCTTGTACCGGAATCACTGGCTATTGCTAAGCTGGAACGGCGGTAATGGAGCGCCATCCGCCGTTCCGGGACCCGTTCAGCCTTCCAGGGCCACCCTCCACTCCCAGCGCAGCGGATCGCCGTCCATCACCTCCACCCCGCGCGCGGCAAGGGCATCACGGATCGCGTCCGAGGTCGCGAAGTCCCTGTCGGCGCGCGCCTGCTGACGGCGGTCCAGTTCCGCCTCGATCTCCGCCTCCCCGATCACGGCATCCTTCGGCCGCACGCGCAGGTCCGCGCGGGTGATCGTCGCCAGTTTCAGGCCCAGAGCCTCGTCCATCTTCAGCGCGACGGCCAGCTTGTCCGGCACGGGCACCTTCTTCATGGCGACCGCGCTTTCCAGATGCGTCAGCGCCTTCACCGTGTTGAGGTCGTCGCGCAGCGCCGCGTCGAAGCCCGCCAGTTCCTCGCATAGGCGCGGATGCACGGCATCGAGGTCGCCCGCAGGCTCGCCCGCCGCCGCACGCAGGGCCTCCACCGCCATGACGAGCCGTTTGAGCCGGGTCAGCGCGGTCGCCACGATCTCCCCGGAAAATTCCAGCTCGCTGCGATAATGGGCCGACAGGCACAGCAGGCGGTAGGCAAGGGGGTGCACGCCCGCGTCCACCAGCGAGAACAGCGTGGTGAAGCCACCGCGCGACTTGGAAATCTTGCCGCCGCGGTCGACCAGGAAATTATTGTGCATCCACCAG
>JASGGS010000112.1:0-12944 GCA_047602685.1 Sphingobium sp. | reverse complement strand
ATTTCGGGGATATCATCGCGCTCGTCTCTCTCTATCGTCCCGGCCCGATGGACAATATCCCCATGTTCGGGCGACGCAAAAATGGTCAGGAAGATATTGAATATCCGCATGATCTGCTGGAACCGATATTGAAGGAGACCTACGGGATCTTTGTCTATCAGGAGCAGGTGATGCAGGCCGCGCAGATCCTGGCGGGATATAGCCTGGGCGATGCCGACCTGTTGCGCCGTGCCATGGGCAAGAAGATCAAGGCGGAGATGGACGCCCAGCGCGAACGCTTCGTCAAGGGCTGCGCGGCGAGCAACATCAAACCGGCGAAGGCGAATGAACTGTTCGACCTGATCGACAAGTTCGCGGGTTATGGCTTCAACAAGAGCCATGCCGCCGCCTACGCCTTGCTCTCTTATCAGACCGCATGGCTGAAAGCGCATCATCCGGCTGAATTCTATGCCGCTTCAATGGCCTTCGATATTCACTTGACGGAGAAACTCACTGTCTTCGTGGACGATATGCGGCGCATGGGCCTTAATATCCTGCCGCCGGACCTGAACCGCAGCGAAGCGGACTTCACGGTCGAGCCTGATCCGGACTGTGCCATATATCCCTTTGCCGTGCGCTATGCGCTGGGCGGCCTCAAGGGCGTGGGCGAGCGCGCCATGGAATTGCTGGTCGAGGAAAGGAAGAAGGCTGGCCCCTTCAAGGATCTCGACGATTTCGCCAATCGCGTCGAACCCCGGCTCCTCAATCGTCGGCAGATCGAAAGCCTGGCGGGCGCGGGGGCCTTTGACTGCTTCAATGTCAGCCGCGCCGGTGCGTATGCCGCGGCGGAGACGATCCTGTCCGTCGCGGCCAACGCATCGGATGCCCGGCAAACGGGCCAGGGCGGCCTTTTCGGCGGCGACGATATTGCGCATGCCGACGTCCATGTTCCCGCCAATGCCGTCTGGTCCAAGGGCGAGACGATGGAGCGCGAACTGGAGGCGTTCGGCTTTTATTTCGGTCAGCATCCCGTGGATCGCTATCGCGAAATCGCACGGGGACGCGGCGCCCGCACCTTCGGCGAGATATGCTCCTCGCCGATCAGCGGCGAACGCCCGACAGCCGTGATGGCCGCACTTGTCGAATCCATACGTTGGCGGGATACACGCCGGGGCGGCCGTTATGTCATGGCGACCTTTTCCGATCCGAGCGGCCAGTTCCAGGCGAGCTGTTTCGAGGATGACGGTTGCAAGCTGCTGGAAAAACTCAGCAATGAGGAAGATAGCGCCGCGCGTTGCGCGCTTCTGACCGTGGAACTGGACCGGGCGGGCGGGGAGGATATGCCGCGCGTCACCGTGCGCGGCGTGCAGGGCTTTGACAATATGGCATCCAATGCGCGCATGCGGATGACCGTCCATATCAGCGCCTCCGCCGCCATTTCCCGCATCGCTTCCTTGATGGCGCCTCTAAGAGGTGGAAAAGGCGAGCTTCTCTTCGTCATTCCGGCGGCGGACGCGAGCGAGGCATTCATCGTCGCGGGCCGGGATTATCGCCTGGACATGGAACTGTCGGAAACCATCGAGGCTCTTTCAGGCGTTGAAAATGTGACCTTCGAAGCGATCGAGGCCCGTCTGTCGCTTGCCGGTTGAACCAGGAGACATGCAAGGATGATCGTGGGGACAGTCCGTGAGATCAAGAACCACGAATATCGCGTCGGCCTGACGCCGGAAAGCGTGCATGAGTTCGCGAGCCATGGGCATGAGGTGCTGGTCCAGCAGAGTGCCGGTATCGGCATCGGTGCGAGCGACGAGGATTATCGGCGCGCGGGCGCCAGGATAGTCGAGGATGCGGAGAATATCTTCGCTCGGTCGGACATGATCGTGAAAGTGAAGGAGCCGCAGCCTGCCGAGCGGGCCATGCTGCGGCCAGGCCAGATTCTCTATACCTATCTGCATCTTGCTCCCGATGCTGAACAAACGGCCGAACTCGTCGCGTCGGGCGCCGTCTGCATCGCCTATGAGACGGTGACGGATGCGGCGGGCGGCCTCCCTCTTCTCAGGCCGATGAGCCAGGTGGCCGGGCGCATGTCCATCCAGGCGGGCGCAACCGCGCTTCAGAAGGAGCATGGCGGCCGGGGCATATTGCTCGGCGGCGTGCCGGGCGTGCTGCCCGCCAAGGTGGTCGTGATCGGCGGCGGCGTCGTTGGCTTCAATGCCGCGCAGATGGCGACAGGAATGGGTGCGGACGTCACCATAATCGACCGCGACTCCGGTACGCTGGAACGGCTGGGCACATATTTCGAAGCACGGGCCAAGACGCGCTTCTCCAACAGGGCCAATCTCGTCGACAGCGTGGCGGGGGCCGATCTCGTCATCGGCGCGGTGCTGATTCCCGGGGCGGCGGCCCCGAAGCTGGTAAGCCGCGACATGTTGCCGGGCATGAAGCGCGGCGCCGTGCTGGTGGACGTAGCCATCGATCAGGGGGGCTGTTTCGAGACGAGCCGCCCGACGACACATGCCGACCCGACCTTCATCATGGACGGCGTGGTGCATTATTGCGTGGCGAACATGCCGGGCGCGGTGGCGAGGACTTCCACCTATGCGCTCAACAATGTGACCCTCCCCCATGCTTTGAGGATCGCCGATCTCGGATGGCGGGAAGCCATGCGGCGCGACCCCCATTTGCTGGCGGGGTTGAACATATGGAACGGCAAGGTGACCTGTGCCCCGGTGGCGCGCGAGCTTGGCTATGCATCGACCGACCCGGCGGAGGCTCTGGCGGATAGCTAGATTTCCCGGCTGGGTTCCATCTGTTCGCGCATGTCCACCGCGTCGATCATGAGGCCTCCGGCGAGGAAGACGGAGCCGGTGCAGGCAAGCGCCAGCAGCTTGCCGCCCAAGCCCGGATATTGCTGGATATAGACCAGCCCGCGTTCCGACGCGCCCAGACCCAATGCGTAGACGACGCAAAACACCTCGAACTTCGTCTTGAGCATGAAGAGGCGGCGGATCTTTTCCATAACGAAATATTAAGCAATGTTCATGCCAGCGGCGGGAATCCATATAATCCGCTCAATCATCCTTAACAAAGTGTAAAGATTTCCGACAGCCTGCGTCGGCAGGCCGACAGTTGGGACGCCGCCTTCGGGCTTGAACCGAAATTCCGGCTGGTCTTTATGATGCCAAGGCCGCCCATGCGGCCGCTGGAAAGGATGTACCAATGGTAGAGCTTCGTGCCCTGGGCAATACGGGTTTGTCGATTGCCCCGCTGGTGCTCGGCGGGAATGTCTTCGGCGTGAACGGCATGGATCGCGATCGGAGCTTTGCCGTGCTGGATGCCTTTGTCGGCGGTGGCGGCACGATGCTGGACACGGCGGATTATTATTCAGCCTATCTGCCGGACGGGAAGGGCGGTGAATCCGAAACCATGATCGGCGATTGGGTCGCCAGCCGGGGCGGCCGGGACCGCATCCAGATCGCGACCAAGGTGGGCGGTCCGATGGGCGAAGGATTGAAAGGCCTCGGCAAGGAGTATCTGCCGAGGGCCGTCGATGCCTCGTTACGGCGCCTCCGCACGGATTATATCGACTTGTATTTCGCCCATTTCGATGATGATGGCGTGCCGCAGGAAGAGGTGGTGGAAGCCTTTGACGCGCTGGTGAAAGCGGGGAAGGTCCGCAGCGTCGGCGCCTCCAATTTCACGCCCGCGCGTTTCGCCGCCGCGCTGGACATCGCGGAGGAAAGAGGACTGACGCCTTATACCGCCTTCCAGCCGGAATATAATCTGCTCGAACGCGCGCTTGAGACGGAGTTGCTGCCGCTGTGCCGGGAGAGGGGCGTGGGCGTCGTCACCTTCTTCGCGCTCGCCCAGGGTTATCTGACGGGAAAATATCGGGGCGAGGGCGATCTGTCGCGGAGCCGCCGGGGCGGCGGCGTTCGGAAATATATGGAGGGGAAGGGACCGGCCGTGCTGGCGGTGATGGACGAGATCGCCGCGCGGCGCGGCATCCCGCATGCCGCCATCGCCCTGGCCTGGGTCGCCGCTAAGCCGGGTGTGACCGCGCCTATCGCCAGTGCGACAAGCACGGAGCAGCTCGGGGATCTCCTCCCCGCATTGACGCTCGACCTCTCCGCGGAAGAGATGGCGAGGCTGGACGCGGCGGGCGCGTGAGATCTCAGATCAGGTCGCGAAATTCCGCGACGACGGCGCGGTAGATCTTCTTCTTGAAGGGTACGATCAGGTCGACGAGCGTGTCCGCGCCGGTCCAGCGCCATTTGTCGAACTCGGGATGCTCGGTCGCGATGTCGATATCGCTGTCCGCGCCCAGGAAACGGGCCAGGAACCAGCTTTGCCGCTGGCCGCGATATTTGCCGCCCCACAGCCGGCCGATCAACTCGTCGGGCAGGTCATAGAGCAGTTCCTCCTTCGTGCGAGCCAGGAACTGGACATGATCCGGCAGCACCCCGGTTTCCTCGCCCAGCTCGCGCAGCGCGGCCTGCTCCACATCCTCACCGGGATCGACGCCGCCCTGCGGCATCTGCCATGCGTCGCCTTCCTTGCTGTCTATGCGCTGCCCGACGAAAACCTGTCCGTCGCGGTTGACCATCATGATGCCCACGCAGGGCCGGTAGGGAAGGGTCGACAAATCGCTCATGCTTCAGAATCAGAATCGGTCCAGGGGAGGGAGAAGCCCTCTGTATCGAAGCTGGCTCCGCCGGTTCAAGCAGCCATGCCGCAGGACGACAAAATTCTCCTGCTCATGCGAGGATGGCGCCGCCTTGCCGCCATGCCTATGCTGGAGGGAGACGGCTCCGGACCGGGAAGGCCGGGAGATGAAAGGCGTGGACGATGAGCGGCGATACAGATCCGGCCTTCGATGCGGAGCCGCCTTATTATGATTATGCGGTTATCTTCACCTCGCGCCGCACGCCGGGGGACGAGGCGTCCATCGCCCGGGGGCGGCGCGATGCCGAGTACAGGCTGGCGCAGGCGGCGGAGCGGGAACGCTGGTATGCGGACTATAGGTTGCGGGTGGCGCGGGTCGGGCGCGCCTATGGCTTCACCGCCGGGAAGTGATTGTCGCGCCGGTGCGGGGAAGAGGGAACCCGCCCCTTGTTTCCGGAGTCTCCTGACCACCCATGACAGCTCCCGTCATCCTCTGGTTTCGCCGCGATCTGCGCCTCGCCGACCAGCCCGCGCTCGTGGCGGCGGTCGCGGAAGGGCCGGTCATTCCCGTCTATGTGCTGGATGACGAGACGCCGCGCCACAGGGCCATGGGCGGGGCCAGCCGCTGGTGGCTGCACCACAGCCTGGCCGCGCTGGACGAGGCGCTGAGGGCCAGGGGATCGCGCCTGATCCTGCTCCGGGGCGAGAGCGGCGAAGCGCTGTCCGCGCTGGCGAGGGAATGCGGCGCGGCCCGCGTCCATTGCCTTCGCCATTACGAGCCGTGGTGGCGCAATGCGGAGCGCAAGGTCGCCAGGACACTCGACCTCCGGTGCCATGACGGCAATTACCTGCTGCCGCCAGGCAGCGTGACGAACGGGTCGGGCACGCCCTATCGCATCTACACCCCCTTTTCCCGAGCGGTCCTCCAGCACATGCCGCCGCGCGATCCATTGCCCGCGCCCCGCTCCATCCCGGCGCCGGTCCATTGGCCAAAAGCTCACAGGCTTCCCGACCTAAAACTGCTCCCGTCCGGGCCTGACTGGGCCAAGGGTTTCGGGCGCGAATGGACGCCGGGGGAGGAAGGCGGACGGGAGAGACTGTCCGGTCTGGAGGATGTCCTGGGCGACTATGGGCGGGCGCGCGACCTGCCGTCCGTCGAGGGGACGTCCCGCCTGTCCCCGCACCTCCATTTCGGGGAAGTCTCCCCCGCCATGGCCTGGCAGGCGGCGCAGGGGAAGGGGCAGGACGCGGAAACCTTTCATAAGGAATTGATTTGGCGTGATTATTCCCAGAATATCATCCTGTCCTTTCCCGACTATGCGCGGCGCAACGGGCATGACCGCTTCGACGCGCTGCCCTGGCGCACGGGCAAGGCCGCGACGGCGGACCTCAGGGCCTGGCAGAAGGGGCGGACCGGCTATCCCATAGTCGATGCGGGGATGCGCCAGCTATGGGCGACGGGCTGGATGCACAACCGCGTCCGCATGATCGCGGCCAGCTTCCTCATCAAGCATCTGCTGATCGACTGGCGGGAAGGGGAGCAATGGTTCTGGGACACGCTGGTCGACGCCGATTACGGCAATAACAGCGTCAACTGGCAATGGTCGGCGGGGACCGGCCTCGACGCCAACATGTTCGGCCGGATCATGGCGCCCCTCGCCCAGTCGGAGAAATTCGACGCGGGCGACTATATCCGCCAATGGGTTCCGGAACTGGCCGGGCTGGAAGGCAAGGCGATCCACGACCCGGACAGCCATGGCTGCCGTCCCCCCGACTATCCCGCCCCGATCATCGGGCACGGGGAGGGGCGGGAGAGGGCGCTGGCCGCCTATGCACGGGTCAAGGGGTGATGATTGGACATGCCCGCTTCCTTGCGCCATAGTCGGGCATCATGAACGCTCCCGGTCCCCGTTCCGCGCAGCGGCCCCATGTCCATGACCCGCTGCTCGCCAGGACAGGGGCAAGCCTGCTGGCGCGCCTGCCCGCGCGGCGTTTCCACCGGCTCCTCAACCGCATCGACGAAGCGCTGGCGACGGGCAGCCTGGAGGCGCACCTGCCGGACGGCAATATCCGCATCTTGGGCGGGCGCGGGGACGGCCCCGCCTGCATCGTCCACCTGAAAAGCTGGCGCGCGCTCGTCCGGCTGGGCCTGTCGGGATCGGTCGGCTGGTATCGGGCCTGGGTGAAGCGGGAATGGGAAAGCCCCGACCCGGTGCCCCTGTTCGCGCTGTTCATGGCGAATGCGCGGACATTGGGCGGGGCGGCGCGGGCGTCCGGCCTGCCGCGCCTGCTCATCCGGCTCTGGCACGGGCTGAACGCCAATAGCCGCCGGGGCGCGCGGCGGAACATCTCCTATCATTACGACCTCGGCAACGCCTTCTACGCACTGTGGCTCGATCCCGGCATGACCTATTCGAGCGCGCTCTACCGGCAGGCGGACATGACGCTGGAGGAGGCGCAGACAGCCAAGATCGACGCGATGCTGGACCGGCTGGCGCTGGAGCCGGGGCACAGGCTGCTGGAAATCGGCTGCGGCTGGGGATCGCTCGCCCTGCGCGCCGGTGAACGGTGGGAGGGGCTGGGCTATGACGGGCTGACCCTCTCCACCGAGCAGAAGGACTGGGCGGAGCGGCGGCTGGCCGAAAGCGGGCTGGCGGGCCGCGCCTCGATCCTGCTGACCGACTATCGCGACCATGCGGGCGGCCCCTATGACGCGATCGCCAGCGTGGAGATGGTGGAGGCCATCGGCCAGAAGCAATGGCCGGAATATCTGGCCGCCATCCATCGGCTGCTGAAGCCCGGCGGCCGGGCGGCGATCCAGTTCATCAGCATAGACGATGCGATCTTCGACAATTATGCGGCGAGCGCCGATTTCATCCAGACCTACGTCTTCCCCGGCGGCTGTCTGATCGCGCGGAGCCGCTTCCGCGCCCTGGCCGAGGCGGCGGGGCTGGAATGGCGGGAAGAGATGGACATGGGTGCCGACTATGCCCGCACGCTCCTGGAATGGCGGGAGCGGTTCGACGCGGCGATCGAGGACGGACGCCTGCCGCACGATTATGACGAGCGCTTCGTGCGGCTGTGGCGCTTCTACCTGATGTATTGCGAGGGCGGTTTCCGGGGCGGCGGGATCGACGTGCATCAGGTGACGCTGGTCCGGCGGTAGGCCCGTTCCGCTGCAAGCGGAACCGGAACGGATGACATCATTCCGGATACGAGCCGCGATTTAATGACGTAGCGGTTCGAGCGGTCCTATTTGGCCAAGTCGATCCGGTGGCCGTCGGGATAGTCGCCGGTCACCAGGTCCAGCAGGGCGGAGGCGACGGCTTCCGGCTCCTTCACTGTCCTGGGGTCCTCGCCCGGATAGGCCTTGGCCCGCATCGCGGTGCGGGTGGCGCCGGGGTTGAGGATATGGGTGCGTATCCGGGAGACCTTCGCCACTTCCTGCCCATAGGCGCTGACCAGCACTTCGAGGGCGGCCTTGGACGCGCCATAGGCGCCCCAATAGGCGCGCGGGTCGCGGGCCACGCCGGTCGTCACGCCGACGACGCGCGCATCCGCGCTCTTGCGCAGCAGCGGGTCGAAGGCGGCGATCAGCGCCTGCTGGGCCAGCACGTTGAGGGTCATGACGCGGGAAAATTCCTTGGCGTCGATGGCCGGGACCGCCGCCAGCGTGCCAAGGCTGGCCGCGTTGAGCAGCAAGATGTCGAGCGCCCCCCAGCGTCCCGACACCGCCTGCGCCAGACGGCCGATGCTCTCGCCGTCGGTGAGGTCGAGCGGGGCGATGGTCGCGCTGCCGCCTGCCTGGTGGATATCCTCCTCGACCGCTTCCAGCGCGCCGCTGGTGCGGGCGACGAGCAGCACATGCGCGCCCGCGGCGGCGAAGGCCCGCGCGCTGGCGGCGCCGATGCCCCGGCTGGCGCCCGTCACAAGGGCGAGGCGCCCGGAAAGCGGCAGATTGTCGGCCATGATATCCCTGAGATGATGGTTGGCGTCAGACGACCCGTTCAGCGAGCAGGGCAAGCTGGCTGCTCTGGTCGTCCTGTTCGTCCAGGTCGGTGAGGCGGGTCGGATAGTCGCCCGTGAAGCAGGCGTCGCAATATTGCGGACGTATGTCGGCCCGCTTTGCCTCGCCCACCGCCTTGTACAGGCCATCGATGGAGACGAAGGCGAGGCTGTCGGCGTGGATGAAGCCGCGCATGCCGTCAATGTCGAACTTGTGCGCGAGGAGCTTGGCCCGCTCCGGCGTGTCGACGCCGTAGAAGCAGCTATGCCGGGTCGGCGGGCTGGCGATGCGCATATGCACCTCGCTGGCGCCGGCGTCGCGCATCATCTGCACGATCTTGAGGCTGGTGGTGCCGCGTACGATGGAGTCGTCGATGAGGACGATGCTCTTGCCCTCGATCAGGGCGCGATTGGCGTTGTGCTTCAGCTTGACGCCCAGATGGCGCACCTTGTCCCCCGGCTGGATGAAGGTGCGGCCGACATAATGGGAGCGGATGATGCCCAGCTCGAACGGGATGCCGGATTGCTGCGCATAGCCGATGGCGGCGGGCACGCCCGAATCCGGCACGGGGATGACGAGATCGGCCTCGACCGGATTTTCGATGGCGAGCTGCGCGCCGATGGCCTTGCGCACCGAATAGATGCTGTTGCCGTCCACGATCGAATCGGGGCGCGAGAAATAGACATGCTCGAAGATGCAGGGACGGGGATGATTGTCGCCGAAGGGCCGGTGGGAGCGGATCTCGCCGCCATGGGTCACGACGATCAGCTCGCCCGGATCGACGCTGCGAATATAGTCGGCGCCGACCACATCGAAGGCCACGCTTTCGGAGGCGAAGATGATCGCGTCGCCCAGGCGGCCCATGACCAGCGGCCGGATGCCCAGCGGGTCGCGGCAGGCGATCATGCCCTCGCGCGTCATGCAGATGAGGGAATAGGCGCCCTCCACCCGTTTCAGCGCGTCGATGAACCGGTCGAGCAGGGTGCGGTAATTGGAGGTGGCGACGAGGTGGATGATGACCTCCGTGTCGCTGGTCGACTGGAAGATGGAGCCGCGGCGCACCAGTTCGCGGCGCAGCGTCATGGCGTTCGAGATATTGCCGTTATGCGCGATGGCGAAGCCGCCGGAGGACAGGTCCGCATAGAGGGGCTGCACGTTGCGCAGCGCGGTCTCGCCCGTGGTGGAGTAGCGCACATGGCCGCAGGCGACATTGCCCGCGAGGGCGCGAATCACATCGTCGCGGTCGAAATTGCCGGCGACATGGCCCATGGCGCGATGCGTGTGGAAATCGGTGCCGTCCCAGCTCGTTATGCCCGCGGCTTCCTGGCCGCGATGCTGGAGCGCATGCAGGCCTAGAGCGACGATGGCAGAAGCGCCCTCGGCGCCGTAAACGCCGAAAACGCCGCATTCTTCGCGCAACTTGTCATCGTCGAACGGATGGGTGGTGAGCATCGTGAAGCGCCCGCTCTCAATTTTTGGGGTGGGCGGCACGCCGCCCGTTTGACCGCGCATATAGTGACGATATCCCCGTTTGTCGCCCCCCGCTTGTCCTCCCATTGTAATAAAAGCCGAATTGAGACGGGATAGCCACACCTGCACGTGCGGCGAGGAGGGGTATGGCGGCATTGTTGCCGCTGTCTCACAAGCCCGCTGGCAATGGCCGCGCCATCGCATTATGAGCGGGGGCAATGCACGCTTATGCCAATCCGACGCGCTTTCTGGGGGTGGTCCGTCCGCTCGCGCCCTGGCTGTTCTGGGGCGGGATCGCGCTGATTCTCGCCGGGAGCGCGGCCGGGCTGTTCCTGGCGCCCGCCGACTATCTGCAGGGCGATTCCTTCCGCATCCTCTATGTCCATGTGCCCGCCGCCTGGCTGGGCATGGCGGGATGGACGGGCATCGCCGTGTCGGGCGTGATGCAGATCGTCTGGCGCCACCCGCTGGCGGGCGTCGCGGCGCGCGCCGTCGCCGTGCCGGGTGCGCTGTTCACGGCCATCTGCCTCGCCACCGGCTCCATATGGGGACGGCCGACATGGGGCACGTGGTGGCAATGGGACGGCCGCATGACCTCCATGCTCGTCCTGCTTTTCCTCTATATCGGCTATATCGCGCTCGCATCGGCCAGCGCGAGGCCGGGCGAGCAGGGCGGGGTCAGCCGTGTCACGGCGATCTACGGCATTGTCGGCGCGATCAACATCCCGGTCATCAAGGGATCGGTGGTGTGGTGGAACAGCCTGCACCAGGCGCCGAGCATCACCCTGGGCGGATCGGCCATCGCGCCGAGCATGCTGTGGCCGCTGGGCCTGACCGTGCTGGGCTTCACGCTCTGGTTCGCGTCCATCGTCATCCTCCAGATGCGGGCGATCCTTGCCAATAACCGTATCGAGGCGCGCCTGCGCCGCATGGCGCGGGGATAAGAGAGAGCCTATGAATCCCTGGCCTTTCGTGATTGCGGCCTATGCGCTGGCGGGCATGGGCACGCTGGCGGTCAGCCTCTGGTCCTGGCGCGCGGCCCGCGCGGCGGAGACTCGCGCCGACGCGCTGCGGCGGGAGCGCGACTGAGGTGGCCGCGGGGTTCGGGGGGACGATGAAGGGAAAGCATCAGCGGCTGATCCTGGTCGTCGTGGCGATCGCCGCGCTGATCGGCGCGGTCCTGCTCGCCATGTCGGCGCTGAAGGACGAGGCCGCCTATTTCTATACACCGAGCGACGCCAGGACCCGGGGCGTGGAACCCGGCAAGGCCATCCGCCTGGGCGGCATGGTGGTGAAGGGCAGCCTGAAGCGGGAGGCGGACGGCGTTTCCATCCGCTTCGACGTGAGCGACGGCAAGGCGGTCGTGCCCGCCACGTTCAGCGGCATAGCGCCCGACCTCTTCCGGGAAGGGTCCGGCGTGGTGGCCGAGGGATCGTTCGACCGCCGGGGCATGTTCGTCGCGTCCAACCTGCTCGCCAAGCATGACGAGCGCTACATGCCGCGCGAACTGGAAGGCATGACCTATAACGAGACGACGCACCAGATCGAGAACAGCGCGAAATGATCGCTGAAACGGGCCTGGCCGCCCTGTGGCTGGCCGCGGCGCTGGCGGCGCTGCAACTCATCGCGGCATGGGCGGGCATCGCCCGGCAAGAGGAGAGCCTGACGAGGCTGGTCCGGCCGGTCGCGGTGGCGCAGGGCCTGCTGACCGCCTTCGCCTTCCTGATGCTGCTCCTCCTGTTCCTGCGGTCCGACATGTCCGTGGCGCTGGTCGCGCAGAACAGCCATTCGATGAAGCCCTGGCTGTACAAGTTCGCCGGGACGTGGGGCAATCATGAAGGCTCCATGCTGCTCTGGGTCATGGTGATGGGCATTGCGGGCGCGGGCGTCGCCCTGTTCGAGCGGTCGCTGCGCCATGACACGCATGTCGCCACATTGGGCGCGCAGGCGCTGATCTCGCTGGGCTTCTATGCCTTCCTGCTGTTCGCCTCCAACCCCTTTGCCCGGCTCGATCCCCCGGCGGCGGACGGGCAGGGCCTCAACCCCCTGTTGCAGGACCCCGGCCTCGCCTTCCACCCGCCGACGCTCTATCTGGGCTATGTCGGCCTGTCGGTCGCCTTCTCCTTCGCGGTGGGCGCGCTGGTGACGCGGGCGGTGGACGCCGGTTTCGCGCGCGCCATGCGGCCCTGGGTGCTGGGCGCCTGGGTGCTGCTGACGCTGGGCATCACGGCGGGCAGCTACTGGGCCTATTATGAGCTGGGCTGGGGCGGCTGGTGGTTCTGGGACCCGGTGGAGAATGCCTCCCTCATGCCCTGGCTGGCGGCGACGGCGCTGCTCCACAGCGTGTCCGTGCTGGCGACGCGCGACGGCCTGCGCGCCTGGACGGTGATGCTGGCGGTCGTCGCCTTCTCCATGTCCATGGTCGGCACCTTCCTGGTCCGGTCCGGCATACTGACGAGCGTCCATGCCTTTGCCGTCGACCCGAAGCGGGGAACGTTCATCCTCGTCCTCCTCGCCCTCTATATCGGCGGCGCGCTGGCACTGTTCGCGCTGCGCGTGGGCGCGGTGCGGGAAGGGTCGCGCTTCGAGATCGTCAGCCGGGAGGCGATGCTGGTCATCAACAACCTCCTCCTCTCCGTCATCCTCGGACTGGTGCTGATCGGCACGCTCTATCCGCTGCTGACCGAATCGCTGGGGACGAAGGTTTCGGTGGGTCCGCCCTATTTCAACAGCGTGGCGGGGCCGCTGGCGCTGGCGCTGATGGCGGTGATGGCGGCGGGGCCGGTGACGCGCTGGCGGCGCGACAGTCTGCGCGCGGTCGCCG
>JASGGS010000111.1:0-13006 GCA_047602685.1 Sphingobium sp. | reverse complement strand
TCGGCTGCTCCAAGGTGCCGGACATCCACGATGTCGGCCTGATGGAGGACCGCGCGACGCTCCGCATCTCGTCCCAGCATATCGCCAACTGGCTGCTGCACGGCATCGTCACGCCGGAGCAGGTCGACGCGGCGCTCGCCAGCATGGCGGCGAAGGTCGACGCGCAGAATGCGGGCGATCCGCTCTACCGGCCGATGGCGGGGCGCGAGGCGGAAAGCATCGCCTTCCAGGCGGCGCGCGCGCTGATATTCGACGGGACGGCGCAGCCCAACGGCTATACCGAACCGCTCCTCCATGCCTTCCGCCAGAAGGTGAAGGCGGGGTAGGGGGGCGGGCGTCCCGCCGGGCGGCTGACCGCCAGGGACCGGCCGCCCCAGCCTGCAAAGCGCGATTTCCTCCGCTCCGATACTCGCATCTCGTCCTCTTCGTCTCCGCCTGATCCATATGGCGATCGGTTCTTCGGGCGTTGCGGAGGGGGCCGGGATCGCCCCGTCCTCGCCCTGAAGGGAGGCATTGCCCCGGCGCCGGGCGGGGGATACAGGGGCCCCGGAAGCCACGGCCGGACCCGCAGGAAGCCCGCATGAACTGGACACCCGTCTTCGCCGCGATGTTGCTGACCGCGCCTTCAGGCGCCCCGCCCCTCCATTCCGCTGGCAAGCAGGCCGCCGGGCCGGGCGAGGTGTCCGCCGCCATGGCGTTCCTGACGGCGCTGGGGCGCCTCGATTTCGACGCGGCGGGCGGGTTCCTCGCCGACGACGTGGTTCTCGACCTGCCTTTCGCGGGCAAGGGGTTGGCGGTGAGGGGACGGGAGGATGTCCTGCATTTCCTGCGGAAATCCATGGCAGGCTCGGCGGGGGCGATCGAATACAGGCTGGACCATGCCTATCCCAGCCCGGAAGCCGGTGCCGTCGTCCTGGAAATCTCGACGCAGGGCCGCACGGCGGCGGGCCGGGGCTATGTGAACCGGCTGGTGGCGGTTTTCGCGTTCCGGGGCGGGAAGATCGCGCTGTTCCGGGAATATTTCAACCCGGCGCCGCTGGCCGCGTCCGCGCGCGACTGACCGCCGCTCGCGCCGCCCTCGATCAGTCCCGGCGGCCGCATGGCGCGCCTATCGCGCGCCCTCGTTGACCGCCACATTGTCCGCGCTCAGCCTGTCGGCGCCGGTGTCCGCGGTGTTCAGGAAGCCGAAGCCCAATATCACGGCGAAGGCGACGAGGACGAGCAGCAGGCCCGCCACCAGCGCGTTGCGATTGACTTTGTTGCGCGATCCGGCGCGCGCCTCGATCTTGCCGAGATGCGTTTCGGTGCCGTCCTTTTCCTTGTGCATGCGATCCTCCGTTGAAAGGACGAAGCGCTCCGCGAGGCCGCTGGTTCCGCCGGCCCCGTTCCTTCGCCATGCCCCGCATGCGGATCGCATCGGGGCGGCGGCTTCGGAAGGACGCTTCCCCCTCGGCGTCGCGGACAGGAGCGACCGGAGAGGGGATCGAGCAATAGATATGTATATCAACAACTTATGATAATTTCCCGGCCCGGTCCGCTCCTGTCGCGCGGGGAAATCAGGTAGGGAAGCCAGTGAGCTTTCGCGCCATCGCCCCGTCAGCCGTCCGCCCGCAGCATGACGGCCGAGGGGTCGTGGAAGAAGCTGCCTATGCCGACCAATGCGGTCCGCGCGCCCTCCACCTGCCGAGCGCCCTCCGTGCCCCGAAGCTGGCGCACCGCCTCCGCATAGAGGTTCGCGCCGCCCGCCCGGCCGTGCGCCAGCCCGCCGCCATTGGTGTTGACCTCCGTCCGTCCGTTGAGGCGCAGCACCTCGCGCCCCGGCACCCAGGAGGCGCGGAAGAGGTCGCCCGCTTCCCCCGGCCCGCAAAAGCCCGCCGCCTCCGTCACCGCGATGGCGTCCAGCGTATAGCCGTCATAGGGGTAGAAGAGGTCGACATCGGTGAGGCCGATCCCGCTCCGATCCCGCAGGCCCTGCATCGCCACCCAGAAGGCGTTCTCCGTCCAGCCGGGCGCATTCTCGTAAAACTCCCCGATCCGCGTGCCGCCCAGCGCCATGGCATGGACGAGGACGGGCCGGTGCGGCAGGTCGCGCGCCCGCTCGGCCGTGGTGAGGAGGAGCGCCTCGCCGCAGTCCACCGGCACGTCCATGTCCAGCATCTGCATCGGGTCCCAGATCATGCGGGAGGCGTGATAGTCCTCCAGCGTGATCGGCGTCCGCATCACCGCCGCCGGATTGCGGCTGCCATGGGAGCGGTTGTTCACCGCCATCAGGCCGAACGCATCCTTGTCGACGCCATGGTCGTGGCAATAGCGCCGCTTGATCGCGGCATAGGGCTCGCCCGAATGGAGCCAGCGCTTGGAGAAGTCGCCCAGCCCGACATCGCCGCCGACATCGGCATATCGGGCGGCGCGCTGGCGAAACGGATCGCGCGCCGCCGCGCGCGACATGCCGGGATTGCGCATATAGGTCTGCACGACCAGCACCATGTCGGCGAGGCCGGAGAAGACCGCCTCCGCCGCATAGACGAAGGCGGAACCGAGCCAGCCATTCTTGACCCAGGTGCAGCGCTCTATGCCCAGCCCGCCCTGGAGCGAGAGGAAGCCCGCCCCGCCCATGGCGAGCGGCGTCATGCCCGATCCGCACAGCCCGTCAATCTCCTGCCGGTCGATCCCGGCATCCCTTATGGCGTTCACCGCCGCCTCCAGCCCCAGCGACAGTTCGGAGCGTTGCAGGTCGCGGCCATAGGGGGTGGAGCCGACGCCGACCACGGCCACGGTGTCGCGCAGGGGGTTCCTAGCCATGGGCGGCACCTCCCTCCGCCCGCGCGGCGGGTTCGAAGGCGGGCCAGCGGCGCCCCTCCTCCTCCACCCATGTCAGGCGGAGCGCCATGTCGTGGCGCAGCGCGGGCAGGGGGCAGCCGACGATGCGCGAGAGGTAGCGCAGGCCCGGCTGCTCCGCCAGTTCCACCGCCGCCGCCACGATCGGCTCCACCAGCGGATTGTCGGGATCGCGCGACTGGTGGATCAGCGTCCACATGTGCAGCCTCGCCCGGCCGCCGACCTCCGTCGGCGTCACGGTCCATGACAGGCAGTCCGGGCATAGCGGCCGGTGCGGATAGATCCAGCGGCCGCAATCGTCGCAGCGGTTGATGAGGAGGCGCCCCTCCATCAGCCCGCGATAATGGGCGATATTGTCGCGGTCGATGCGGACGTCGTGGAAATGGGCGAAGATGTCCGCCTCCGTCGGCCTGGCTTCGGTCATGCGGCGATTTCCTCCCTCGACCATCGGCTGAGCGTCATGCGGTCGAGCTTGCCGTTATGCAGGCGCGGCAATTCGGGGACGAAGACGATCTCGCGCGGTATCTTGAAATGGGCGAGCCGGGGTTTCAGCCAGTCGCGCAGCTCCTCCCCGCAGACGCTGATGTCCGTCCGCCGGATGACGTAGAGGCGCACCGCCTCCATCTTGCGCGCATCCGCGACGCTGACGGCGGCGCAATGGGTGACCGCCTCATGGGTGGCCATGACCTTCTCCACCTCCTCCAGCGAGACATTCTCCCCGCCCACCTTGGCCATGAGTTTCAGGCGGCCGACATAGCGGACATAGCCCTGCGCATCGATGGTCACGAGATCCTCGCTATGGAGCCATCCGTCCGCGTCCATGGCCCGCGCCGTCTCCTCCGGCTTGTTCCAGTAGCCGAGCATGAGGTTGCCGCGTATCCACGCCTCGCCCACCTCGCCGGGGCGCAGCGTCTCGCCGGTGGCGGGATCGACCACGCGTATCTCGTTGCCGGGCAGGGGACGGCCGCCCGTCACCATCTGCTTGTCCGCCGGATCGCCCGGCCCGGTCAGCGAGGCGGGACCATAGGTCTCCGTCAGGCCGAAGGGGGAGAAGGCATAGGCGGCATTGGGCATCACCGTCCGCGCCGCCGCATTATGCGCATGGCCGAGGCGGATGGACGGGAAGACGAGGCCGCGCGCATGCGCCTCCATCACCACTTCCTTGCCCAGCACGCTGACGAAGATGGTCGGCCGCTCCGCCTCTATCAGGCGGATGGCGAGGTCGACGTCGAACGCCTCCGTAAAGACCAGCGTGCCGCCGATCGGCAGCATGCTCATCTGCCCGTACATGCTGCCGCCCGCGTGGAAGAAGGGCATCATGCTGAAATAGACATCCTCCCGCGCCATGCCCGCGCGCCGCCCGTGGAGCAGGCCGACGGCGACGAAGCCGCCCTGCTGGAGCATCACGCCCTTGGGAAAGCCGGTGCTGCCGGAGGTATATTTGACCATCATCAGGTCGTCCGGCGTCACTGCCTCCGCCATGCGGTCGGCGGCGGCGAGCCAGCCGCCCCGCTCCCCCGCGCCCACCGCCTCCAGATCGTCCCAGTCGAAGGCGCCGGGATGGCGCAGCCCCTCCCGCGCGAACAGCACGATGTTGCGCAGGTCCGGCAGGGCGGGATCGTGGAAGCCGCCCGGCGCCGTCGCCGCGCCGAAGGCGGGCGCGATCCCGGCCAGCATCTCCGGCATGTCCAGCTTGCGGAAGCGGTCGAGCATGATGAGATGGCGGGCGCCCGACTGCGCGATGCAGTAGCGGACCTCCGGCGGCTTGAGGAAGGTGTTGATCGGCACCACCGCCGCGCCCAGCCGCTCGGCCGCGAAGGCGGAGATGATCCATTCTAGGCGATTGGTCATCCACAGCACCACCCGGTCGCCCCGCGCCACGCCGATGCTGGCGAGGCCCGCCGACAGGTGGCGGACGCGGGCCACGAGATCGCCATAGCGGAGGCGCCGCACCGCGCCCGCATCGTCGGCGGCGACCAGCGCGATGCGGGCCGGGTCGAGCGCCGCCGCATCGGTCAGCATCCGCCAGACGGTGCGCGAGCGCGCCTCCGCCAGCTCCCGCCGCCCCGCCTCGTCCGCCCGTGCCCAGGCCAGCCTGTCCGTCATCGCCCGGCCCCCGCGAATTCGGGCCGGTCGAGGCGGAAGAGGCGGGCGGCATTGCCGCCGATGATGTCGGCCTTCTCCTTCTCCGATATGTCGATGCCGTCGAACAGCCCGGCGATCACTTCCCGCGACCGGGGGAAGGTGCCCTCATGATGCGGATAGTCCGCGCCCCAGATCAGCGCCTGCGTCCCCGTGACGGAGCGGGCCATGATGCAGGCCCGGTCGGTCTGGAAGGAGCAGGCCACCTGCCGCGCGATGATCTCCCGCGGCATCAGGGACAGCTTGGGCCGGACGAAGGGCTCGTGCGCCAGATATACCTCGTCCATCCGCTCCGCCAGCGCGGCGAGCCAGCTCGCGCCGCCCTCGATCACGCAGACCCTTGCCCCTGGGAAACGGTCGAGCAGGCCGCCCGCGACCAGGGTCATGATGGTTATCATCCCGTCCGTCGCCTGCACCGTGTAATTGGCGACCGCGCCGCCCGGCCCGCGAAAGCTGCGCACGTCGGTCCGGCCGGTGCCGGTGTGGAGGACGAAGACGATGCCCAGCCGCTGGCCCGCGTCGAACACCGGGTCCCAGGCGTCGCTATTATAGGCGGGAAGGCCGGAGTCGCGCTCGATCAGGCTCGGCAGCATGGCGGCGGTGAAGCCGAGCGCGGCCAGCCGCTCCATCTCCGCCACCGTGTTCGCGAAGTCGCGCACGGGCAGGATGCCGCAACGCACGAAGCTGCCGGCGTGATCCTTGAGGAGGCCGTGGCACCAGTCATTATAGACCCGCGCCGTCGCCAGCTCCGCCTCCGCATTCTCGATCATGAAGGCGGTGAGGCCGAGGCTGGGGAAGACGATCTCCGCGTCCACCCCGTCCAGCGCCATGTCCTTCAGCCTGTGCTCCACCTCCCGGTTGCCGCGCCGGTCGGGGCGGCCGAACGGCTCGCCGTCCGGGCCGAGGCGGGGCGGGCCGCGATGGAGGGGCGTGCGGTTCAGCACCTTGTCCCCCGCCAGCGAATAGAGGAACTCGTCCCGCATCTCCGACCGCAGGCCGAAGGGACGCAGCGAGGGGGGCAGCCCTTCGCTGAACAGGTCGGCCGGTTCGACCAGATGGCCGTCGGCGCTGAAGACAAAGGGCATCGCATCCTCTCCCGCGCGGTCCGGCCTTTGTCCGGTGGCGCCCCTGCAGGCTTAGAGGGGGAGGAGCGTTCGGAACATGCCCTGTTTCGATATGGGCCGCATTTAAGAAATCGATGGGTCCGCCGCATCGCCCCGGTCGAGGATGAAGCGGTCGAACTGCATGGCGAGGCGGCTGCGCCGGATATGGGTCGGCCGGGCGAGGCTGAGCGCGCGGGTATAGCGGAAATCGCGCATGTCGAGCTGGTGGAGGCGTCCCCTGTCGATGTCGAACTGCACCAGCGCGCGCGACAGGCAGCCTATGCCGCCGCCCGCGATGACGGCGTGGCGCACCGCCCAGTTGCTGGTGGATTCGAACGCCACGGGATATTGGCCCAGCTCCTCGTGCAGCATGTAGCGCAGGCGCGAGGTGACGGAGGAATGCGGCTCGCGCATGCACCAGGCATGGCCGCGCAGGTCCGCGATGCGCAGGCGCCGGCGGCCCGCCAGCCTGTGCCCCGCCCCCACCACCAGCACCAGCTCGTCCGTGCGCCAGCGAACCAGCTCTATGCCGTCCACCTGCGGGAATATCTCGATCAGCGCGGTCTCCAGCTCGAAGCGTTGCAGCCGCTCGAACAGGTCGCCCGCGGAATCGGCCTGCACCCTGATCCGGACGCCGGGATGGCATTGCATGAACTCGACGCAGAGGCGGGGGAGCACGGTCTCCGCGATCATCGCGGTCGCGCCGACGACCAGCGTCCCGCCGAGCGGGGACTGGTCCTCGTCCTGCTCTATCCCCTGTATCCCCGCCAGCAGGGAACGGATGACGGGGCGCAGCCGCTTGCCCTCGTCCGTGATCTGGAGGGGGCGGCCCCTGGCATGGGCGAAGAGGGGACGCCGGAGGACGATCTGGAGGTCGGAAAGGGCGATGCTGGCCGCGCTCTGGCTCATGTTCAGCCGGGCGGCCGCGCCGGTGACGCTGCCCGTGCTGGCGACGGCATCGAACACCTGCAACTGCCGCAAAGTCACCTTCATCGAAGCACCTCGTCCCGTCCTGCCTTATGCGGGCAGGGCAGGGGTTGTGGCAAGTCGGGGGCAAGTCGGGACGGGCGGGGCGGGGTGATGGAAAAGATCACTGGTTTCCCTACCCCCTTGGGGGAGTGGTGGAGGATGTTATTATTAGGTTATTGAAATATAATGATTTACGAACCCGGTTGGTAGGCTGGAATTGGCCGCTTTCTGCCTGACCGCTTTCGCGTGCCGACCTGTGGATAGCTGTCGTTGCGCTAACACGGATGAGGCGGATGGGCTCCCGCTTGCGACATCGAAGTGCCAAGATGGATTAGCGCCGTCCTCACATATTGCAGTCCTTAGGAGCGCGCCCCCAGCCCCTACCCCACCTCCTCCGGCCGCAGCGTCAAGACCCGCACCCCGTCGCCCGTCACGGCGACCGTATGTTCGAACTGGGCGGAGAGCTTGCCGTCGGTGGTGACGACGGTCCAGCCGTCATCCTCCGTCCGCACCGTCCGGCGGCCCTGGTTCAGCATCGGCTCGATCGTGAAGACCATGCCCTCGCGCAGGGTCAGGCCGGTGCCGGGCTTGCCGAAATGCAGGACCTGCGGCACCTCGTGCATCTCCCGGCCTATGCCGTGCCCGCAATAGTCGCGCACGATGGAATAGCCCGCGCGCTTCGCGTGGCGCTCTATGGCGTGGCCGACATCGCCCAGCCGGGCGCCGGGGCGGACGGCCCTGATGCCCCGCCACATCGCCTCATAGGTGGTGCGCACCAGCCGCCGGGCAGCGGGCGGGACGTCGCCGATCAGGTAGGTCTTGCTGGAATCCGCGATATAGCCGTTCTTTTCCAGCGTGATGTCGAAATTGACGATATCGCCGTCGCCCAGCACCTCTCCGGTGGACGGCACGCCATGGCACACGACCTGGTTGCGCGAGCAGTTGAGGACATAGCCATAGCCATATTGCCCCTTGCTGGCGGGCCGCGCGCCCAGCCGGCCGACGATCATCTCCTCGACCCTGTTATTGACCTCCATCGTCGTCATCCCGACGAGGGCCAGGCCGTCGAGCCAGGAGAAGACGGACGCCAACAGGCGGCCGGATTCGGCCATCAGCGCGATCTCGGCGGGGGTCTTGGTCATTCGGCGGCGATGTCCGCGCGCAGGGGCGCGGCGGGGACGGGAGGGGCGGGGGGCAGGGCATGCGCCTCCGCCGGGTCGACGCCCGCCTCCCGCAATTCGCGCAGCATGACCTGCTGATAGGTGAGATGCGGGTTCAGCTCGCACAGCATGCCGATCCTGATCCAGAAGGCGGCCTGCGCATTGATGGACCGGCAGGACACCTTGCTGGCGCGGCGCAGCTGCTCGTGCAGCTCATCCTCTATGCTCACAATGCCCATGCGGCCGTGCTCCATATGCGATTCATATATGGATCATATGGCAATCATGGTGCCGCGGCAAGACGGGGCGGGACGGGCGCGCGGGGTTCAGCGGGGCGCGCGGGCGAAGCCCTTCATCTGCGCATAGGCGGCCTCGCGCGCCTCCGGCGGCAGGGACAGGAGGTAGCGGGCGGCCTCCCTGTAGGTGAGGAAGGGCTTTCCGTCCGCGACGACGGGCACGGTGCGGCCGTTGAAGAGACGGCGCAGCAGGCGCCTTTGCGGCCTGTCCAGCGATGGGTCTTCGTCGTCCGTCATCATTCCTCCGTCCCGCCATGCTGCCGGTACGCGGGTAGCGCGTCCCGGCGCGGCGCGCAGCATCAATATGCCGGGCGAGGGAGGGCGCTCCTCCCTTCCATGCGGCTGTCCGGCCTGTAGCCCGGCAGGGTGGAGAGCGGATCGCCGCATAGGGCGGCCATAGGGGGAGGGCGGGCCGCATCTTGTCCCCGGCCTTGCGCGGTTCGACGGGGGAAGAGGGCGCGCCTGCACGCGGCCCTCATCCCGGCCGCGAGCCAGCGCATGAGCCGGGCGGGGGCCGCTGTCCCCTCCGCCCGGCGATGCGCGCGCCGGCTCCCGGCCGGGGAGGTTCAGCGCCCCAGACGCGCCTTCATCATCGCCTCGATCTGGCGCCTCGCGACCTTGTTGCTGTGGAGCATCGGCACCTCTTCCCGCGTCAGCTCGACATAGGCGCGCGGCACCTTGTAGCTGGACAGGCGCCCCTTCATCTCCTTCTCGATCGCGGCGAAGTCGAGCGCGGCGCCGTCGCGCGCCACCAATGCCGCGACGACGAGCTGGCCGCGCTGCGCGTCGGGCAGGCCGACCACATAGGCGCTGTGGACGGCGGGGATCTGTTGCAGCTCCATCTCCACCTCGGCGGGGGAGACGTTGGAGCCGTTGGTCTTGATGATGTCGCCGTCGCGGCCGACGAAATGGATGCGCTCGCCCTCGCGCAGGCCGAGGTCGCCGGTGTGGTAGAAGCCGTCGGCGGTGAAATAGCCCTCCCGCTCCATCTTGTGCAGGCCGGGCGTCAGGGCATAGCCGCGCACCTGCACCTCGCCCACCTCTCCCTCGCCCACCTCATTGCCATGCTCGTCGGCCAGCCGCACCTCGAACCGGTCCGCGATGATGTCGAGCGGGGCGCAGACCGGATAGCCGGGGGCCCGGAAATCCCGGCCATGGGAATAGGGGCCGAAGGTCTCGCTCATGCCCAGCGCCCAATAGGGCCTGGACTGGGAGAGGAGGGCGAGATCCTCCTCCGCCAGGACGCTGCCCATGGCGTGGCGGCTGCTGGTCGACGTGCCCTCCGTGCAGACGGTGACGCGGCCGGTCATCCAGCCGGGCAGCAGGTACATCATCATGCCGCCGACCCAGAACATGGGGAGGATGGCGGTGATCCGTCCGCCGCGCGCCGCGTTGGTCATGCGCGCCACATAGTCGGCGCGGAACATGGCGGGGCCGTGGAGATGCTTCACGCCCTTGGGCAGGGCCATGGAGCCGGAGGTGTAGATCTCCACCATCTGGTCGGACGGATGCACCTCCGCCTCCGCCGCGCGCAATATCTCCTCGCTGACGGTCTCCGCCCCGGCGAGGAGGCCGGGCAGGGGGATGAAGCTGGTTGGCAGGCCCTCGCCGGAACTGGCGATCCAGCGCAGGAACGGCACCTCCGCCAGGCGCAGGTCGGCGGTGGCCGCGCCGTTCAGGGCGGGGAGGGCGTCGAGGATGCGCCGCGCATAGTCATGGCCGAGCAGGCTGCGCTGCACGATCAGCCCGGCGACGTCCGACTGGCGCAGGACGCGGACCAGCTCGTTCGCCTTGATGAGCGTGCTGATGGGGATGGCGACGGCGCCGATGCGGGCGATGGCGGCCAGCGTGACGGCGAAGGCCGGGCCGTTGCCGTGGATGAAGCCGATGCGGCTGCCCTTGCCCACCCCGCGCGCGAGGAGGGCGCGGGCCAGCACCGCCGAGCGGGCGTCGAGATCGGCATAGCTGGCCTGTTCGTCGGGGATGCCGTCCCCGCTGAGGGTGATGGCGACCGCATCGCCGAAGGCGGCCGCCGCCGCCCGGATCAACTGGGGAAAGGTCTTCGCTGCTGTGGGGTCCATGATGCTTCCTCGGCTGTGACACGCCGTAAAGAAAGGCTTTGGGGAGTGCGTCCGGGTGCGTCGGCATCTCTGCGGTGCTGGCCCCTGTCCGCCTTGCGCGATCGCGCGTGCGAGTCTGCGATATGCGGCATGGCCCATTCTCCCCATCGGCAGCGGCGCCCGGTCGCCCGGCCGCCGCCGTCCCGACATGCCCTAGGGGCAGGCGCGCCGGATGGGCAAGCCTTGTTCGCGGGGACAGGGGTTTTTTATCGGTGGGGCGCTGTCCGGCCCCGTCGCGGGGAGGGGGTTCCGGAGCGTTTTCCCATCGGGCGGAAACGCTCTTGTCCTTCGATGCCGCATTTTCCGGGCCGCCGACCGTTCACGGCCAGGTTGAAAATACGCTATTTCCCGGCGGTCGCCGCGCGCAGGGCGGGTTCGAAACGCAGGTCGAACAGCGAATCGACCGCCACGTCGCGGTGCAGCACGCCGCGCTTTCGCCAGAAGTCGATCTCCGTCGCGAAGCTCTGCTTCAGCTTCGCTTGCTGCGCCTCGTCCAGGCCGTAGCGATAGCTGGTCTTGCGCACGATCGCCAGCGCGACGGGCGGCTCGATCCGGGCGAGGCGGCTGACCGAGCGGCTGAAAATGTCGGGATGGCGGGATGCCCACACGGTCGAACGGGCGAGGCGGACGAGGAAATCCTCGATCGCGGCCCGGCGGACCGGATCGGCGAGCGCCTTCGCCGAGGCGAACTGGAGCGAATAGCCGCCCTGTTCGCGGCCGATCCATTGCAGCAGCCTGAGGTCGGGGCGGGTCAGCAGGGCGCTCGCCTGCGGCTCCCAAATGCCGAGCACGTCGATATGGCCGGAGATCAGGGCCGCCACCGCCATGTCGTTGGGCAGGTTGGAGAATGTGAAGTCGCGCGTGGTGATGCCGATGCGCTGGAGCTCATCCTCCAATATATATTGCGTGCCCGTGCCGTGCAGGACGGAGACGCGCGCGCCGCGCAGGTCCGCCAGCGACCTGTAGGGCGCGCCCTTGCGCACGATCAGCGCCGCCCCGCCGGGATTGTCGGGATCGGTGGCGCCCGCCGCCACGATCTTGATCGCGTCCGGGCCGTTATTGCCCGCCTCGAAGATCATGCCGGTGGAGCCGCCATTGCCGCCCAGATCGATATCCCCGTTGCGCAGGGCCTCCATGAGGGCGGGCGTCGCGGAGAACTCCGCCCACTCCACCTTGTAGGGCAGCTTCGCCAGCTCGCCCGACACTTCCAGATAGGGGCGGTTGCCGATGCGGTTGGGCGCGCCCACGCGCAACGTGACCTGGCTGAGCTGTTCCGCCGTCACCGGCCCCGTCCGGGGCGTGTCCGGCGCGCGCGAGCAGGCGGCGAGCAGGCCCGCCAGCAGGAGCGTCAGCATCGCCGGGAGACGGCGGGGGGACAGGCGGGCGGGCGGGCATGGGGGCATGGGCGCTCCTTGCGTCGTCAGAAGCCGATGGTCGCGCCGACCACCACGGACGCCCCGTCGCCGGGATGGAAGGCCGCGCTGTCGAGCCGCCGGGCGTCGAATAGGGTGGTGACCGCCGCGACATATTTGCGGTCGAATATATTGGTCGCGTCGACAAAGGCGGACCAGCGGCCGTCCGGCGCGCGATAGCCCGCCTTGGCGCCGAAAATGGCGTAGCCGGGCGCCTTCAGGCTATTGGCATAGTCGGCATGATAGCTGGAGGCCGCCTGGGCCGACCCGCCGGCATAGAAGCCGCTGCCATGCTCGAACAGCAGCTCGCCCTGGTAGAAGTGGCGCGGGATGCCCGGCAGCTTGTTGGCGCGGAAGGACGGGTCGTTGCGGAAGTGGAAGTCATTATGGGTATAGGCGTTGCGCGCCCGGATCGCGGAGCCGTCCCGGCCCTGCCACAGGGTGAGGTTCAGGCCCGCCTCTATGCCCTGATGGATGGTGGGCGTGGCGTTGAAGCCGCTGACCACCGACGAGGCGGTCGTGGTCGCGGGGACCAGCTCCACCAGCAGGAATTCGTTGCGAATCCAGGATTTGTAGAGCGACAGGCTGGCATCGATGAAGGTGTTGCGCAGCTTGAAGCCGATTTCCGCCGTGTCGCTGTCCTGGTTCACCAGCGGCTTCACATAGTTGATCGTGGCGCTGTAGGTGGACGGGGAATAGCCCCAGGTGGCGATGGGGTTCACCGATGTCGAATAGCTGGCGAACAGTTCCAGTTCCTGGAGCGGCTTCACGCTGACGCCCACGCGCGGGGCCAATGTCCAGTCGTCATAGTTGAGCTGCCGCACCTGCCCCGCATTGATGGGCGCGGCGGTATAGTCGATCCCGATCTTGCGCTTGATCTCTATGGCGGAGAGGCCGAGCAGCAGGCGGACATCCTTCACCACCGCCGCGCCCATCAATGCGGGGCAGGTGCGGCAGCTCAACTAT
>JASGGS010000012.1:0-39248 GCA_047602685.1 Sphingobium sp. | reverse complement strand
CCCCGATCAGCGCCAGCACCTCGCCGCGCGGTACGGAGAAGCTGACATTATCGACAATGACGATGGCCTGCCCCTCCAGCGCGCGGGCGGAGATTTGCAGGTTCTCGACGCGGACATGACCGGTTTGTCGACCCATTTGAATCATGCGCGTCTCCCCGCCTTTGGCAGAGCGTCGATGAGGAGGTTCACGCCAACGGTCAGCGTGGCGATGGCAAGGGCGGGCATGAGGATGGCGGGCGCTCTTTCCGCGATACCGGAGATATTCTCGCGCACCAGCGAGCCGAGATCGGCAGCGGGTGGCTGGACGCCGAGGCCGAGGAAGCTGAGTGCCGAGAGCAGCAGCACGATGAACACGAAACGCAGCCCGAAATCGGCGAGCAGCGGATGGATCATGTTCGGCAATATCTCCGACAGGGCGATATAGACCGGCCCTTCCCCGCGAGCGCGGGCGACGGAGACGAAATCCATCTGGTTGAGGTTCACCGCCAAGGCGCGGGCGATGCGATAATTACCGGGGACATAGGTGAGACCCGCGATGAGCAGCAGCAACCAGATCGAGGAGCCGAACGCAGCGACCATGACCAGCGCCAGAATCTTGGACGGAATGGAGATGACCGTATCCATGAAGCGGGACAGAAGCTCGTCCAGCCAAGGCTTGCCGACGGCAGCGGTGAGGGCGAGGGCGGTGCCGATGCTGCACGCCAGCACCGCCGCACCCGCGCCCAGCCCCACCGTATAGCGCGCGGCGGAGAGGAGGCGGCTCAAAACGTCCCGGCCGAGATAGTCGCTGCCCAGCGGGAATCGCCGGGACAATCCGCTAAACACGTCTTGATCCACGAAAGCGCCTACGGAATAGGGCGCGAGCAGCGGTCCGACGAGCGCAATCACGCTCCAGAACAGGACGAAGGCCAGCCCGACCTTGCCCGATAGCGGCAGCCGGTTTGTCCAGCGCAGGAGGGAGCGTGCGGTCATGCGTTGCGGAGCCTCGGATTGGCGAGGATCGCGGTGATGTCCGCGACCAGCATCAGGAGGAGATAGACGGCGCAGAAGATCATCGCACAGGCCTGAAGCAGCGGCATGTCGCGGCTGGTCACGGCATTGACCATCAGGCTGGCGAGGCCGGGATAGTTGAAGATCGTCTCGACGATGATCGCGCCGCCCAGCAGATAGGAAAGGCTGAGCGCCATGGCGTTGACGATCGGTCCCACCGCGTTGGGCAGGACATGAGCGGTGACGATGCGGCGCGGGGCGACCCCCTTGAGCAGCGCCATCTCGACATAGGGACGGTCGAGCTGGTCGATGATCGCGGCCCGCGTCATGCGCGCCATCTGCGCGATGACAACGACGCATAGCGTCATGACCGGCATGGCGAATGTCTCGAACAACTGGCCCCAGCTCGCATTCTCCGGCAGCAGGGAAATGGACGGCAGGAGGCGCAGCTTGACCGAGAAGATAAGGACGGCGAGCGTTGCGACCAGAAATTCCGGCAGCGCAACCATGGACAGGGTTGCAATATTGAGGGCCCGGTCGAGCCGTCCGCCCCTGTTCATCGCGCTCGCTATACCGATCAGCAGGGCCAGCGGCACCGCGAGCAGGGTGGTGAGCGCGGCCAGCAGCAGGGAATTGGGCAAGCGCTTCGCGATCAGATCGCCCACTGGCATGTTGGCGACCAGGCTGGTGCCCGCATCGCCGCCCGCCAACCCCATCATCCACGATCCGAAACGGACATAGGCAGGGCGGTCGAGTCCCATTTCATGGCGCAGCGCGGTCACTTGCTGAGGTGTGGCGTTCTGGCCCAGGGCCTCCTGCGCGGCATCGCCGGGGAGGAGGTCGCTGATGGCGAAGACGATCAGCGAGACGAGGAACAGGGTCAGCGCCGCCGATCCGACCCGGCTGGCGATCAGCCGCGCGAGCCGGGCACGGGCCGATCCTCCTCGCGGGGACGATGCCATGGCGATCAGCCCTCCCACCAGAGATGCTCGGCAAAGGCATAGCCCATGAAGCCGCCGAGCGGGACAGGATACCATCCCTTCAACCGGCGGTCATATCCGTCGAGCAGGCTGATGAAGACCGGGATGCCGGTGCCGCAATATTGGCGCACCAGCCCCTGCATTTCGCCATAAAGCTGCTTGCGCCGCTTCTCGTCGGCTTCCGCGCGCGCTTCGAGGAGCAGCCTGTCAAACCGCCCATTCTTCCAGCCCGATTCATTCCAGGCGGCATCGGATTTGTAGAAGAGGCTGAAGAGCAGGTCGGCGGTCGGGCGGGGATTGGTGTTTCCAAAACTTAGCGGATGCTTCATCCAGTGAGTCGACCAATAGCCGTCCGCCGGCACGCGGTTGACCGCGACATTCAGGCCGACGCGTGCTCCATATTCCTGCACGATGGAAGCCATATCGACCGATCCTTCGGCCGCCGGAGAAGCATAGATCGGCAGGCGCGTCCGGCCGATGCCCGCCCGCTGGAAATGCCAGCGCGCCTTGTCCAGGTCGAGAGCGGTCTGCGGCAGGTCGCGGCGATAATAGGGGTGGAAGGGCGGGATCGGATGGTCGTTCGCGATGGTCGCATAATTGCGGAACAGCGCGCGTTTTATCAGCGGCCTGTCCATCAGATATTTCATGCCCGCGACGAAATGCGGGTTGGATGTCGGCAACTGGTCCTGCCGCATGATGAGATTGGTATAGAGCGAGGAAGGCGTTTCGCGGACGATATGCCGGGCCGAGGCCGAGATGCGCCGCGTCGAGCGGGGATTGACCGCCAGCGCCATGTGGATGTCGCCGGAGAGGAGCGCGTTGACGCGGCTTACCTCGTCCGGGATGCCGATCAGCTCGATCTCGTCCAGATAGGGGCGGCCGGGTTTCCAGTAATTCTCGTTGCGCCGTCCTACCGTGCGGACGCCGGGCGTGAAGGCCGACAGCTTGTAAGGTCCAGTACCGTTGCCGCTGGCAAAACGCTTCTCGCCGTCGGGAATGATGGCGAAATGGGACTGGGCCAGCATGACGGGCAGGTCGGCATTGGGGCCTTCGAGCTGGATGGACAGGCTCAACGGACCGGTTGCACGAATGGCGATGAATTGCTCCGCAATGGCGGCCAGCTTGGACGCAGTGGCAGGTTCCTTGTGCCGGAGCAGCGAATAGGCCACGTCGGCGGAGGTCAACCCCTTGCCATTATGGAAGGTCACGCCCTTGCGCAGGCGGATATGCCACAGGGCCTGATCGCCGCTTTCGATGCTTTCGGCCAATGACGACACCGGGCGCAGAGACCGATCCAGTTCCGTCAGGCAGTTGTAGAGCATGAAATGGCGAACATAGTCGCTCGACAACGATCCCTTGGCGGGGTCGAGCGTGTCGGCGGTGGAGAGGGACATGCAGGCGGCGCGGATGCGGCCGCCCTGACGCGGACGGCCCTGCGACAAGGCGGCGCCAGGCCGCTGGGCCGCGGTGGACCCATCGGGCAGGAGAAGGCCGCCGGCCGTCGCGACCAGCCCCGCACCCATGGCGGCGCCGATCAGATCACGGCGGGAAAGGCGGGCGCTGTCGTCCATCAGTGGAGCATGTCCTGCAACTTGTACCAGGCGCCCACGGCGGGGAGGAACCACGGCTTGCCGAGATGACCGGGAATGGCGGGCCAGGCGAGGTCGGCCCAGGGATTGGCCGAGATGTCGCCGCCCATATACCGTGCCATCTGGCGGCCCATATGGACGGACATCTGCACGCCATGGCCGCTATAGCCCATGGTGTAGAACAGCCCGTCATGCTCGCCCGCGCGGGGCAGGCGGTCGGCGGTCAGGTCGACCATGCCGCCCCAGACATGATCGACGCGGGTCTGGCCGAGCTCGGGGAACATGCGGCGCATCGCATCGATCAGGATCGCGCCGCTTTTCACGTCCGATTTCGCATTGGAAATGGCAAAGCGCGCGCGGCCGCCGAAGATCAGCCGGTTGTCGGGGGCGAGGCGGAAGAAATTGCCGATCACGCGGCTGGTCACATAATTGCGTCGGTGGGGGAACAGGCGCGCGATGGTCGCATCGTCCAGCGGCTCGGTCGCGATGATGAAGCTGCCCACTGCCACCAGCCGACGCTGGAACCAGCGAAAGGGGGGCTGCATGGGGGCGCCGCCGGTGGCGACAAGAATCTGCTTCGCCCTGATCTGTCCCTGGCCGGCGGTCACTGTCCAGCCGCCATCGGCGATGCGCTCCAGTCCGGTGACCGGGGCATATTCATGGATGAGCGCGCCCTTGGCGGCAGCGGCATGGGCGAGGCCGATGCCGAACCGGCCGGGATGCAACTGCGCGCTGGTGGTCTGGAGCAGGCCACCGAAAAATCCGGCCGATCCGACTTCCGATTCGATGCGGTCGGGCGCGATCAGCTCGACATCGGGATCGACCTCCGCCTTCAGCAGGGCATAGGCCTTTTCGATCTTGGCATAATGTTCGGGCTTGGCGGCCAGCTTGAGGCGGCCGCAGCGGCCAAAGGCGCAATCGATATCCTGATCGGCAACCAGCCGTTCCACCGCATCCACCGCGTCGACATGGGCGCGATAATAGGCTTGCGCCCTTTCACGGCCCAGGCTGGCGACCAGAGCGCCATAATCCTGATGCGTGCCGTTGTTGCACTGGCCGCCATTGCGGCCCGAAGCCTCGCCAATGACATGGCCGGCCTCGAGCACGGCGACGCTCGCCCCCTGTTCGCGCAGAGCCAGCGCCGCCGACAATCCGGTGAAACCGCCGCCGATGACCGCGACATCGACCTGCCCCTCCGGAGCGCCACCGGCACCGGCCGTGAAGGCCGGGGCGGTGGCGAGCCAGTAGGAGAGGGGACTGGGCCTAGTCATCGGCTGCACCATCGACCTCAGAGACCCACGACGGCGGGCAGACAGCCGATATGCGGGATTTCGACATCGCGGTAGAAGGGATTGGACGGCTCATGACCGCGGCCGACGAACACCTGGCAACCGAAGCGCAGATCCTTTGCGGTATTGTGATCGTAGCGGAAGGAGGAGGAGACATGCATCATGTCCTCCGGGCCGCAGCCGAGCTGATCGAACATATATTCGAATGCCTGCATGCGCGGCTTGTAGGCCTGCGCCATCTCCGCCGTGTAGACATGCGCGAAGGGAGCGCCCAGCTTGTCCACATTGGACTGGATCTGGCTGTTGCTGGCATTGGACAGGATGACGAGGGGAATCTTGTCGGCGATCGGCGACAGGCCGCCCGGCACGTCGGCATGCGGACCCCAGGTCGGTACGGCTTCGTAGACGGAAACGGGGAAAGCCTCGTCATAGGCGATGCCCCAGCGCCTGCAGGTGCGCTCGACCGAATTGCAGATGATGTCCTTATAGGGCTTCCATGCGCCCAGCACCTCGTCCAGGCGATAGCGCGCCCAATCGACGAGGAACGTCTCCATCTTCTCGGCGGGGATGACTTCCTTGTAGAATTCGCGCGCCATGTCGGACATGTGGAAGCGTGTCAGCGTGCCGTAGCAGTCGAAGCTGATGAATTTCGGCCGGAAGGTCATCCAAGCGTTCCCTTTATTGGTGGTTGTCGGGCCGGCGGGACCGGCTCTCACCCCATGATTACCGCACGTCAGCGCCGAAAGTTTGCTCCGATCTCAGGGGGGCTGGCGGCGCATATCATGCCATTTGCAGCCTCATTCGGCATAGTTTGCCGCGTTCCCCCAAGGACTGCTTTCCACTTCAAATGCGGAGTTGCGCCCCATCATGGCGCGATGAGCCGGCATTTTCTGCCGTACTGTCAATAGCCGATGTTCCGGCGGACAAGGCCCTCCGGCACTTCCCCCGCCCGATGGCGCCGGATATTCGCGATCATCGCGCGCGCGGCCCGGGCCGGATCGGTGACGCTGGCGATATGCGGGGTCACCAATATGCGCGGATGCGCCCAGAATGGGTGATCGGCGGGGAGAGGCTCGGGCGTGACGACATCCAATATGGCCTGCGAAATCCGGCCGTCATCCAGTGCGGAGAGCAGATCCTGCTCGACGAGATGGCGCCCCCGGCCGACATTGACCAGCGCGGCGCCGCGAGGCAGACGGTCGAACAGGTCGCGGCATAAAATGCCGCTCGTCTCGGCGGTCAGCGGCAGGAGGCAGATGAGGATGTCGGTGGCTGACAGCATCTGGTCCAGCCCGTCTCCGCCCGAATAATGTGCCGCGCCCTCTATCGTACGCGGCGAGCGGCTCCAGGCGGACAGTTGGAAACCGAAGGGAAAGAGGGCGGCGATGACGGCCCGACCCAGTTCGCCCGCGCCGAGAATGGACACGCGCCTGCGCGGCGCGAAGAGGACCGGCAACTCCTCCCAGCGCGCGTCCTTCTGCGCGCGGGCATAGGCGAAGAAGTCGCGGTGCAGGGAGAAAGTGGCGGCGGCCACATAATCGACCATGCCGCCGATCAGATGCTGGTCGACCAGCCGCACCAGCCGGGCCTGCGGTGGCAACTGGTGCATGTCGAACTGATCGACGCCCGCTCCGGTCGAGAAGACCAGTTCGAGATTGGGATAACGCTCCGCCATGTCGGCGGGCGGGGTCCAGGTGGCGATATAGTTGATCGTGGCGGGATCGCCCGGCGTCTCGCGATCGTGAAAGGGAATGTCGCCGGCCTCGCTTTCGAAGACCGAGCGCATCTTGGCCGCACGGCCCATGTCGCCGAGAAAGAGGAAGCTCATGGCATAGTGCTCCATGAAAAAGGGCGCGGGGACAAGGTGTCCCCGCGCCGAGTCAGCGCCGACGGACGAGGGCGCTGGGCGACAAGCCCTCAGAACTTGTAATTTGCACGCACCGAGAAGCTGCGCGGCGCGCCCGGGTAGGTCCAAAGCGCCGAGTAGCTGTTGGCGAACCAGCGCACATCGAACAGATTTTCGACATTGCCGCTGAGCCGCAGATTTTCGGTAATGTCCACCGAGGCGACGAGGCGAACGAGGGTCGCGGAGGGCAGATAATAATTGGCCGCCGTTTCACCCAGGCGCTTGTCGATGAACTGTACGCCGCCGCCGATATTCGCCTTGCGCGAATCCCCGATCATGAAGTCCTTGGTCAGCAGGATGTTGCCGCTGTTCTTGGACACGCCGATCAGGGGATCACCGGGCAGGATGGGCAGCGCAAAATCCGGGTCGCGGAATTCGGCCGTCCAATAGGCGTCGGTATAGGCATAGGATGCGATCAGATTGAAGCCGGAGGGTAGCTGCGCGTTTACGTCGAACTCGATGCCCTTGGACCGGGCCGAACCCACCGCGATGACGAAGCCGGCATTGGCTGGGTCCGAGGTCAGGATGTTGGTCTTCGACATGGTGTAGAGGGCAAGCGAAGCCGTGATCTTTTTGTCCGGCGATTGATATTTCGCACCGATCTCATAGGATTCGGACTCTTCCGGCTGGAACGTCTGGCCATTCACATTCGCACCATTATTCGGGCGGAAGCCCTGGCCATAAGTGCCGTAGAGCGAGACGGTTTCCGTCGGCTGGACGACGATGCCGCCCTGCGGACTGAACTTGCTCACCGACTGATAGGTCCGAGTCGCCACGCCGGAAGTGTTCCATGACGCGAAACGCTGACGGAACTCGTCATAACGGCCGCCCGCGCGGATTTTCAGCCAGGGGGTCAGGTCGATCTGGTCGTAGAAATAGGTGCCCCAGGCGAAATCCTTTTCCAGCCGGTCGTAGACCAGCGAGGCATAGGCATTCGGCGCGGCATAGGCGCCATAGACCGGGTTGAACACGTTTATGGCGTTGAACGCCGCCATATTCGCCGGATTGCTGAAGTCCGTTGTCGCGGCACCCGTTCCCGGACGATAGCGGCTCTGGAATTGGTCGAGCTTGAAATAATCATAGTCGATGCCGACGACCAGCGTATTGGCCATGCCGCCAATGTCGAAATGGCCGGTGATTTCCGCGCGGCCGATCAGGTTTTCAGAGCGGGAGTCGCTGAAACGGCGCTGGCGCGAGAGGATCGTGCCCGCACTGGGGCCGGCGAGGAAGGGCTGTCGCCCCGACGCCAGTTCCGCGACTTCCTGAATGCCGCGCAAATGGGTGGTGCGATAGGCTCCGCCGACCAGCAGGCTCCATTTGTCGTTGAAGTCGTGCTGGACCTGTACCTGGTGGCCCAGAGTATCGACCTTGATCGGGCCGTCGCTCGGCTCGCCCAGATAGCGCGAGGGGGGCAGGCGCGTGAAATCATTATTGTAGATCGGGATACCGCGGTCGAACGGGATCTTCAGCGAGGAGAATTCCATCTCGTAGGAGATGCTGGTCTTGTCGCTCAGCTTCCACAGCAGCGACGGGGTGAGGAATATCTTCTTGGTATGGATCGTGTCGCGATAGCTTTCGGCATCGTCATAGGCGCCGTTGATGCGGAAGGCGACGGTATCGCTGAGCGGAGCGGTGAAGTCCGCATCGACGCGGTAGCTGTTCCAGCTGCCGGCCTGAAGCTGGATCGAGCCCTTGCGGGTGAATTCCGGCTTCTTGGTGACGATGTTGACCGTGCCGCCCGGTTCGCCGCGACCGAAGAGAGCCGAGGTCGGGCCTTTCAGGACATCGATGCGCTCGACGCTGGAGGTGTCGCGCGGTCCCGAGAAACCACGGGCGTTGAAGCCGTTGACGAGGAAACCCGAGGGTACGTTATTGGCATCGCCTGCAAAGCCGCGAAAGGCATAGGCGTCCCAGAGGCCGCCGAAATTGTTGAGTTGCGAGATGCCGCTGACCAGCGTGAGCGCATTGTCGAGGCGGGTGATGCCGATATCCTTGAGGACGCTGCCACTTAGCGACTGGATATTCTGCGGTATGTCCTGAACGGGAAAGTCACCGACATAGGCCTGACGCTGGCCGGTGACGATGATCGTGCCTTCATCTTCATTGCTCTGGGCAAAACCGGGCGACGCTATCGTCGCTGACAGAATGGCCGTGCTGAAGATGAGGCTTTTATTGAATGCGGAACTGCTCCTCATGATACACCCCTTATAATTAGAGCTGGTCTATTCCGTTCCTTTTCAATCGACGAGTTGCCTCATCCCTGTTCGATACATGTCGAACAGGGTCGAAATCCTGCGTTTTTTTTAGGGTGGCGTCTTTCCGTGCGCCTTGTTTGTATTTTGAAGCCTACGCAATGGCTTGAGAATATTTCATCGAAGAAGCCATTGCCGACAGCGTAATGTGGTGAATGCCTCCCCTTTTGCGTGTAATCTGCCGGGCCGCCTGATTATCATTTCGCGCGCAGCCTAGTCCCGTGGTCACAGATATTTGAGCCACCAGATATCCTTGCGTCGCTGCTTCACCCCCGCAAACCAGCGTGTCGGCAGATAAAGCGGCACGATCAGGATCGCGACCCAGATCCAGACGGTCGAAACATTGTCGACGCCGAACACCGTCCCCTTGGTGGGGCCGTAAATGGCCAGCGCGATAAGATAGAGCGCCTTCAGCACATAGAGGTGCAGCAGATAGTAGAACATCGGCGCGCCCCCCAGCATGGCCAGCATCGGCATGGCCCGGTGATCCTGCAATTTCTCGAACAGCGCCAGCATCAGCGCGCCGAAGCCGATGGTCGGCATCAGGAACAGCAGCGAGGGCGGATATTTGGTCAGCGCCAGGAAACTCATGACCGTGCGCAGCGGCGTTTCGGCGTGGAACCAGGGCTTGTCGCCATAGATGTTCGCGAAACGGATCAGGATGAAGCCGATGATGAGGCCCGCACCGAGCAGGGCCAGGCGGCGTGTGCGGGTGGTCGGATCGCTGTTCTTCGCAAACCAGGGACCCGTCGCATAGCCCAGCAGGATGACGCCGATCCAGGGCAATATGGGATATGTGGTCTTGGCCATCATGCCGCCGCCCAGATCGATGACAGCGCGCTGATGCAGGATCGCCCAGATCGGGAAAAAGGGTTGATCCGGTGTCAGCTCAATGCGGTCGAGCAGATTATGTCCACATACGATCAGCAGGCCGAGGGCGATCTGCGCCTTGTGCGGCAGATAGATCATGGCGGACAGGATGATCATGCAGATGCCGATGGCCCAGATCACCTGAAGCCAGAATGTGCTCGGCGGGAATTTCGCGGTCCAGGCAAAGCCGACGAAGGTCAGTTCCAGGAAGATCAGGAACAGGCCCCGCTTCAGGAGGAAGGAGGACACCTCCGCCTTGCTGTGCGACTGGCCATACAGCCAGGCGGACAGGCCGGTGAGCGCGACGAATACGGGCGCGCAGAAGGTCGAGAGCAGCCGCGTGAAGAACAGGGCCGGGTCCGCCATATGCGCATTGACCGGATCGGACACCTGCATGTGGAGAAACCATGTCTCGCGAACATGATCGACGAGCATGAACAGCATGACGAGACCGCGAAGGGCATCGATAGCGATCAGACGGGTGCGCGCGGCGGCCGGATGGGCGGCGCCCTCCGCGGGTGGGGCTGTTGCTGGCCAGCGCGTGTCGGCCGTGGTTCCGGATGCCATGTTCGCGATCTCCCCTCGGGATCATTTCATGGCAAACAGGCTATGGGTCCGCTGAGACAGCGGCTGCCAAATTGATGCCCCGTTCAGGCATTATATAGCGAAGTATGGGGCCGGATCAGCGCTGATTATGCTGCGGGACGGTTCCAGCCCTTTCTTGCCCGGCTTTCGGGATCTCGCTTTTGGACGCGGCAAACAGGGCCGCGACCTTCTCTATGGCGGCGATCGTCGTGGCCGGATTGGGCGTGATGCCCTCGCTTCCATAGTCGCCGGGGTCCCATGCCTGCACGACCAGAGCGTCGCGGCGGGAGATGGTATAGACATTCCTGCTGTCATAGCTGACGGAATAGTCCACTTCCGGTTGCGGGATCAGGCGCGCGGTCTGGCCACGCACGGGAACCAGGCTGTCATCCCTCATCAGCGCTCTGGCGCTATAGCCGGTGCAGTGGACGATCGTCTTTTCCGGCAGATCGTCAAACTGACGGGGATTTTCGAACTCCCGTTCGACTGCCTCGCCGCCCTGCGCGATGAACCTCTCCATCAGATAGTCGGCATAAGCGGGGATGTTGAACATCAGCGTGTTCGCGCGGCGGGCATAGGCAACGGGAAAGGGATGCTGATCCTTTGTCAGATCCTGCATCTTCGTCATCAGATCGGGCGTGTGCTCGTCCTCCAGATGCGGGTAATCCGGTTCATCGGGATAGGGATTATGCGTGTAGAGCGAGGAACCTGTCGCAAAGGGCGTGTCGGACAGCTTGTAATTTTCCGTCCATTCGACGGGATTTCCCGGCAGGCCCAGCAAGGATGAATAGCGAAAATAGGAATAGCGGGCCATGTCCTCCCAAATCTTGCGAAACTCCGGCGTCGCATGTTCCAGCGCGACGATGCGCGCGCTGGGCGACCAGACGCCGGTCGCGCGGAAGGAGCGGACATAGGGGAAGAATTCCTTGCTGTAGACGCGCACCTTCAGGCCCGCACGCTGCGCTTCGACGGCGGTGGTCATGCCGATGGCGCCGCAGCCGATGACGGCAATGCTCTTTTCCCCCGTCGCCCTGGCCAGCGCGACCGCCCGGCGGGCCGATCCCCAGCTCAGCGACCAGCCGCTGCCGCCATGCCCATAATTATGGATGACCACCTTGCGCCCGATTGCCTCGCGTTCGATGCGCGGCCCCTGCGGGCGGAAGGGGCGGGTGCAGACCTCCAGCGAGATGAGGCGATCGAGCGACGCCCTGACGGGCGCCAGCGGGCTGCGCTGGCGGAAAGCCGGTCCCGGCAGGGTCCGTGGGTCCGGGACCGTGCCGTCGACGATCGGTGCGGCGATGGATTGGCCCGCGGGCAGGGCGGCGAGCGCCAGCCCCGAACCCTTGAGGAAGTTGCGACGCTGCAGAACGCTCATAAGGCACCCCCGATGGCCAGGATGTTGAAAGCGGCAGATTTTTACGTCGCGGGATCGTGAAGAGCGCCCCGGCTTCATCGAAAAGGCTATCGGGCAGGCAAGAGACATTATGCCGAAGATGGCGGGCGGATTGGGCGGCTCTGCCAGTGGTGTCGTCCGTTACGGCATGATGCGCCGCGAGAGGCGATTTTAGAGCGCAAATGGCAGCCGCATTTTATGCTGCCTGCAAATCATGCCTGACTGCATGGCTTGCCTGAAAAGACGATAGCCTCTATTTTTGCGGTCGTGACGGACACGGCATCCTCTTCTGCCCGCTATTTGTGCGCGATGCTTTGCCTGTTCCTCGTCCTGCTGTTTGCAGCGATGCAGGGCACCAATGCCCTTGACCGTATCCAGCATATGTCCGCCGGTGCCGCGCCGCACGAACATCATCACCTGTTCCTCAGCGAATTGACGATGGATCAGGAGGACCGGCTGGCAGAAGCCCGGCTGGAAGCGGAGGATGCCGATCCGGGCATGGGCGGCGCCATGCCGGTCCATCATCACCACCATGCCGATCATGGCGCCAGCCTGCCCACCCCTTTCCTGACGCATGAGGCGGTTTTCGCGATCTCCTCGCTGCGCATCGGCATTCCACAGGGCGCGGCCGTCATCGGCATGGTGGTCCACGCCCCCGAACGTCCCCCGAAAATCGCGGCCATCGCCGCCTGATATCCGCGTCTTGCTGAAGGCGTGGATGAGTCCATGCCTTTTTGCGGGGGCTTGCCATGTTTCCTTGTCTTGTCTGGCGTGCCGGTCTGCACGCCGCACGGTCGCTGCGGATCGGCGCCGTCCTTTTTACCCTGACCGTCAGTCCGCAGGCGATTGCGCAGACGCTGAACCTGCATGAGGTCATGCAGCGGGCGGCTCAGGCCGACCCGACGACTGCCGCAACCGCCGCGCGGATCGAGGCCGCTCAGGCCGGCGTGCGTCAGGCCGGTGTCAGGCCGCTCGACAGCATCACCTTGGATGCGGAGAATTTTGCCGGGACGGGCAATTACGGGCCGCCCAATATGGCTGAAAGCACCGCCTGGTACGAACGGACATGGGAACGTGCCAGCAAGCGCCATGCCCGTATCGATGCCGCCCGGTCGGAACTGGGCGTCGTCGCCCAGCGCGGACGATTGCGGACTCTCGACATGCTCGAAAGGGTCGAGCAGGCCTGGGTCGAGGCGCTGGCCGCGCAAGCGGCCATCGCCGTGGCGGACGAGCATCTGCGCGTCACACGCGAGGTGGAAGGGGAGGTTGGACGCCGCGTTTCGGCCGCGCTCGATCCCCTGTTCACCGTCCAGCGCGCGCGCACCGACGTCGCGCAGGCGCGGATCGCCCGCGACCAGGCGGTGCAGGCCGCCCGGATCGCTCGCGACCGGCTGGCGCTCTATTGGGGCGGGACGGGCGATTTCGCCCTCGACAGCGCGCCCTTCGAAGTGCTCGGCGGCGCCGGTGCGGCGACGGGGGATTCGCCTGACCTTGAATTGCTGACCGCGGAGCGGGATGCCGCGGGCGCGCGGGTCCGCATGGAGGAGAGCAAGAATGTCGCCGATCCCACGGTAAAGGCGGCGGTACGCCATCTGGCCCAGACGAACGATGTCGCGCTGGTCGTTGGCGCCTCCATCCCGCTCGGCACGCGCAAGGCCAATCGCGCCAATGTCGAACGCGCCATGGCGGAGCAAAGCGCCGCCGAGGCGGAACTGACCGTCTCGCGAATCGAGCGCGATCGGGAAATCGCCGGGCTGGTCGCCGTCCGTTCGGCCATTGCCAGCGAGGTGGAGCGTATCGAGCGGGATGTGCTGCCCAGCGCCCGCCGGTCCGTGTCGCTCGTCCAGGACGGGCTTCGCCGCGGTGGCCTCGCCTTCACCTATTTGGAGGCGTCCAATGCACGCACCGTGGTGACGCAGGCGCGCCAGCGCCGCGTCGACCTGTTGCGGCGATACCATCTCGCCGGGGCGCGCATAGACCGCCTGACGGGACGCTACGCCTATCTTCTTTCCAGCGCGGAGAACCGCTGATGAACCCGAAATTTCTGCTGCGCGGCGGCCTGCTCGCCGCAATCCTCCTGCTGTCCGCCTGCGGCGGCGCACCCGAAGCCGGCCATGAAGAGGAAGGCCATGGCGCGGCCCAGGAAGAGTTCGAACGGGGGCCGCATCGCGGACGCATGCTCCGCGATGGAGATTTCGCCATTGAAATGGCGATCTTCGAGGATGGCGTGGAACCGGAATTTCATGCCTATGCCTATCGCGACGACAAACCTGTCCTGCCCTCGGACGTCCGGCTTTCCGTGGAACTGAAGCGCCTGGGGGGCCGGATCGACCGTTTCACCTTCACGCCGCGCGGCGATTATCTGCGCGGCAATGGCGTGGTCCACGAACCGCATAGCTTCGATGTGAAGGTGACCGCCGTCGAGGGTGGGCGGACCCATGGCTGGTCCTATGCCTCCTATGAAGGGCGTACGACCATTTCCGCAGATGCGGCCCATGCCGGCGGCGTCAAGGTGGAGAAGGCCGGCCCCGCCAATATCGCCGAACTGGTCGAGATGGCGGGCCGCATCGAGATCACGCCGGAGGGCAAGGCGGAGATTCGCGCGCGCCTGCCCGGCGTCATCACCTGGATGGGGCCGGAACTGGGCCAGCCTGTACGGCGCGGGCAGTTGATGGCGCGCGTGGAATCGCAGCATTCGCTCATCACCTATCCCATATCGACCCCCATTGGCGGCATCGTCGTGGAGAAGAACGCCAATGTCGGCGGGGTGACGGGCGACAGCCCCCTCTATGTCGTGGCGGACCCCAGGAAGCTGCACGCCGAATTCTTCGTCTATCCGCGTGATGCCGAGCGCGTGCGCGTGGGGCAGAAGGTGGAGGTGCGCAGCCTGTCGGGCGACAGGCGCCTCCAGGCGGAGGTGGAGGCGATCGTGCCGACCGCCGATCTCGTCAGCCAGACGCTCATGGCCCATGTCCATCTGCCGGAATCGGCGGCCGACGCCTTCCGCCCGGGATTGGGCGTGGAAGGGGCCTTCGCCATTGGCGAACAGTCGGTGCCGCTCGCCGTGCGGACCCGCGCGATCCAGCGCTTCCGTGATTTCGAGGTCGTCTTCGCGCGCGTCGGCAACATCTATGAGGTACGCATGCTCAAAATCGGTCGCCGCACGCCGGAATGGACCGAGGTGCTGGGCGGGCTGGAGCCGGGCACGGACTATGTGTCCGACGGCGCTTTCCTGATCCGGGCCGACATCGAGAAGTCGGGGGCCAGCCATGACCATTGAGGCATCGACACTCCCCGGCCGCACGCCCGTGCTGGAGCGCATCATCACCGCCGCCATACGCTTTCGCTGGGCGGTCATGGCTATCGTGCTGCTTCTGTGCGCCCTCGGCATCTGGAGCTTCAAGCGCCTGCGCATCGACGCGACGCCGGACATCACCAATGTCCAGGTGCAGATCAACAGCGAGGCGGCGGGCTTTTCCCCGTTGGAGGCGGAACAGCGCGTCACCTTCCCGGTGGAGACGGCGATAGCCGGCCTGCCGGGACTGGAATATACCCGTTCCGTCTCGCGCTATGGTTTGAGCCAGGTGACGGCGGTCTTTGCCGATGGCACCGACATTTATTTCGCGCGCCAGCTCATCAATGAGCGCCTGCAAAGCGCCCGTTCCCAGCTCCCGGAAAAAGTGGAGCCGACTATGGGCCCGATCGCGACGGGTCTTGGCGAAATCTTCATGTACACGGTGGAGGCGGAGCCGGGCGCGCGCAAGGCGGACGGGACACCCTATACGCCGGAGGATCTGCGCACGCTTCAGGACTGGGTGATCCGGCCCCAGCTTCGCAACACGCCCGGCGTGACGGAGGTGAACAGCATAGGCGGCTACGAACGGCAATATCATGTGACGCCGCTGCCTGAACGCCTGTCCGCCTATGGTCTGACCATGGGCGACGTCATTCAGGCGCTTGATCGCAACAATGCCAATGTCGGCGGCGGCTATATCGAGCGCTATGGCGAGCAATATCTGGTCCGCGTGCCGGGCCAGGCCTCCGGTATCGAGGATCTGAAAGGGATCATTGTCACCAATCGCGGCGGCATTCCCATTCGCATTGCCGATGTCGCGGATGTCGGCATGGGCGAGGAGCTGCGCACCGGCGCCGCGACGGAAAATGGCAGGGAGGTGGTGCTGGGCACCGTCTTCATGCTGGCCGGGGAAAATAGCCGCATGGTGTCGAAGGCGTCGGCCGAACGGCTGGAGGCGGCCGCGAAGGCGCTTCCCGCCGGTGTCGTGGCCAAGGCGATCTATGACCGTACCGATCTCGTTGAACGCGCGATCTGGACCGTCGAGAAGAACCTGCTGGAGGGCGCGCTGCTCGTCATCGTGATCCTCTTCCTCCTGCTGGGCAATGTCCGCGCCGCGCTGATCACGGCGGCAGTCATTCCCATCACCATGCTGATGACCATCACGGGCATGGTGGAGGCGGGCGTTTCGGGCAATCTCATGAGTCTCGGCGCGCTCGACTTCGGCCTGATCGTCGACGGTGCGGTCATCATTGTGGAAAATTGCCTCAGCCGCTTCGGCGAGGCGCAGCATCACAAGGGACGCCTTCTGACGCTGGAGGAGCGCTTTGCCGTCGCGGCCTCCGCCACCTCGGAAGTCATCCGGCCGTCGCTCTTCGGCGTCCTGATCATCGCACTGGTCTATGTGCCGATCTTTGCGCTGACCGGGGTGGAAGGAAAGATGTTCCATCCCATGGCGATCACTGTCGTCATGGCGCTGACCGGAGCGTTGATCCTGTCGCTGTCCTTCGTCCCCGCCGCGGTTGCCCTGTTCGTGACCGGCAAGGTCGAGGAAAAGGAAAGCCCGATCATGGCGAAGGCGCGGGGGTGGTACGAACCGGCGCTCGCCTTTGCCCTGTCGCGGTCCAAGGCGATCGTAGCCGCTGCCATCGCTCTGTTCGCGCTGGCGGGCTTTGCGACCACGCGCATGGGGTCGGAATTCATCCCCAATCTCGACGAGGGCGATATCGCCCTCCACGCGCTGCGCATTCCCGGAACCAGCCTGACACAGGCGGTCGGCATGCAAGCCGCATTGGAAGCGCGGCTGAGGCGCTTTCCGGAGGTGGAGCGCGTGGTGGCGAAGATCGGCACGTCGGAAGTCGCGACCGATCCCATGCCGCCCTCGGTCGCGGATACCTTCGTCATGCTCAAGGACCGCAGGGAATGGCCGGACCCGCGCAAGCCCAAGGCCGAACTGGTCCGCGAGATACAAGAGGCGGCCCGGACAGTGCCGGGCAATAATTATGAGTTCACCCAGCCTATCCAGATGCGTTTCAACGAATTGCTGTCCGGCGTTCGCGCGGATGTCGCGGTCAAGCTGTTCGGCGACGATCTCGATACGCTGCACGAGCTGGGGCAGGCGGTGGAAAAGGTGGCGGCCGGTATAGACGGCGCGGCCGATGTGAGCGTGGAACAGGTGACGGGCCTGCCCGTCCTCCAGATCATGCCTGACCGCCCGGCGCTGGCACGTCTCGGCCTCAATGTCGGGGATATCCAGGATGTGGTGTCCATATCCATAGGCGGCGCGGAAGCGGGACAGATTTTCGAGGGCGACCGCCGCTTCCCGATCATCGTCCGTCTGCCGGAGGATATCCGCAGGCGTGCTGATGAAATTGGCCGCCTGCGCATTCCCCTGCCGCCAGATGGAGAGAGGATGCGCGGCTTTGTCCCGTTGCAGGATGTGGCGAAGGTAGAGGTCGTCATCGGACCCAATCAGGTCAGCCGCGAGGACGGCAAGCGCCGCGTCGTCGTCACTGCCAATGTGCGGGGACGCGATCTCGGCTCCTTCGTCGAAGAGTTGCAGGCCAGGGTCGGCAATGAGGTGGAACTGCCGGCCGGTTATTGGGTCACTTATGGGGGAACCTTCGAACAGCTTATCTCCGCCGCGCAGAGGCTCCGCCTTGTCGTGCCGGCGGCGATGCTGCTGATCTTCGGTCTCCTCTACGCGCTGTTCCGGTCTGGCAAGGACGCCGCCATCGTCTTCTCCGGCGTGCCGCTGGCACTCAGCGGGGGCGTCGCCGCCCTTCTCGTCCGGGGGCTGCCTCTGTCGATCTCCGCCGGAGTGGGTTTCATTGCGCTGTCCGGCGTCGCGGTGCTGAACGGCGTCGTCATGCTGAGCTTCATTCGCCAGTTGCGGGCGGAGGGGCTGGGCCTCGACGAAGCGGTGCGGCAGGGCGCACTCAGCCGCCTGCGCCCGGTTCTGATGACCGCGCTGGTCGCCTCTTTAGGCTTTGTTCCCATGGCTTTCAATGTGGGGGCAGGTGCGGAGGTGCAGCGACCTCTCGCGACCGTGGTGATCGGCGGAATTCTTTCCTCGACCATGTTGACCCTGCTGATTCTGCCCGCCTTGTACCGGCTGGCGCATCGCCGTGACGCCGAACGGCCGGCACCGGGGTTTGCCTGACCGGGACACGGAAATGGGCCAGCCGGTCGTTCGATTCGGCTGGCCCTCTTCGGTAGGATTTCCAGTGAACGATTTTATGCGGGTGATTTCGGCTCGACTGCAAGATGTGGTTCGGGCTTTTTTGTGGATGTTCATCCCAGCATGCTCCCCAAGCTAACGTCTCGCAACATCCGTTGCGCCAGAGCACACGGGATAAACATCTCGTAGCCAGGGCTGGTCGCACTGGTGTGGAAGCAGCCAGGCCGCGGTCAATGCGTCCGGCTGGTCACCTTCGCGGTGCCGTCGGCCAGTATCTCGATCAGATGCGCGGTGCCGTCGTCGCATGTCGCCTTCCAGCCGGGCGCGCCGTCCAGCAGGGCGGTGCGTTCCGACTGCGCGACGCTCAGGCAGCCGGCGCTGCCCGAGGCGCGGATGGCCCTTGCGAAGACGCCGTTGCGCTGCTGCTCGTCAAGGGCGGCAACTTGCGCGGCGGCGCCGCTTTCCAGGGCGGCCGTGGCTTTCCGGGCGGCGGGCTTTTCGGGGGCTTCCCCGCAGGCGGTCAGGGCGAGAAGAACGGCCAATGGTGCCAAAATCCGCATATGTTCGCTTTCCTGTCCAGATGGGATGCGCCAGTCGATAGCATGAACAACCCCCGGCGGGACAAGCGGGTCCCGAAGGGGCTTTGTCCGCCGATCGGTCCGATACTGTAGCTGAAACGGACCTAGTGCAATGTCGTCCTCAGAAGTGCCCGCAACGGCGCGGGCTTCACCGGCTTGCCGAGCAGGGGGAATGGAGAGGGCGTCCATCCTGGCCTTCAGCACTGTGCTTCGATCTGGCGTCTTTCTGTCACCTCGCCTTCAAGCCCGGCATTGACGGTCCGCAGTTCCGCCGTGCGTTCGAGCACATGGTATTCCAGCGTCGTGGCGATCGTGCGCAGGATCAGTGACGTCGGTGAAGGCGATGCTCTGTCCGCCGCGTTCCATGGCGGTGCTGCGTATCTCGAACCTGCGTTATCCCGCAGGGCATAGCCGTTCGATCAAGCTGCCCTCGCCATGCCCAGTCGCGGCAGCCCGCATCTCCATGCCGACGTGGGTGCGGCAGTCCGGCTATATTCGTGTCTTCCGGGCCTGGGCGATCGAATATGGAAAAAAGCTTGGCAAAAATTTGTAACATTTTGGCAACGCTCCCGCATATTGAGAACGCTATTGCGAATCGTTATTGACGTGAAACCTTGCTCCCGATAGGCGCGCTCGCACTTATCGATGGGGAGCAATTCATGGTAAAATCATCTCGCCAAGCGGGCCTGCGTGCCTCGCTCGCCTTGTCCTGCGTTGGTTCCGCGCTGCTGCCGATTGCCGCCGCGCCGCTCCACGCGCAATCCAGCGCTCAGGGCGAAAGCCGTTCGCTGGGCAGCGTTACCGTTACCGACAGCGCCATTAACGAAGCCGAACCGGGCCGCCAGCAGGCTTCGCCCAAGGCCGTGCGTCCCATCCGCGACACCCCGCAGACGATTACCGTGCTCGGCAAGGAAGTTCTGCAACAACAGAATCTTATCTCGCTGACCGAGGCTCTTTCCACTGTGCCGGGCATCACTTTCGGCGCGGGTGAGGGCGGCAGCGGCTACGGCGACAGCATCAACCTGCGCGGCTACAGCGCCAATAACGACATCACCGTCGACGGCATCCGCGACAGCGCGCAGTACAGCCGCACTGACAATTTCAACATCGAGCAGATCGAGATCACCAACGGCGCCAATTCGGTGACCAGCGGTTCCGGATCGGTCGGCGGTACCATCAATCTCGTCTCGAAGCGTCCGCTCGACCGTGACCAAGCGATCTTTCAGGCTGGCCTTGGTACTGATAATTATTATCGTGTCACGGCTGATGTGAACAAGAAACTCACCGACAACATCGCCGTCCGCCTGAACGGGATGTACCATCATAACGACATTCCCGGCCGCGAGGTCGAGCAGAATGATCGCTGGGGGGTTGCGCCCGCGATCACGCTGGGCATCGGCGGTCCGACGCAAATGACCGTGCAATATCTGCATCAGGAAGATGTCAATATCCCGCAGTTCGGTGTCCCCTATTTCGTCAGTGCGTCCTATGTCGGCGCGCTGCCGGGCGGTGACCGGTCCTCCTATTATGGTTTCCGCAACCTCGATACGCAGCGGATCAAGGTTGACCAAATCAACCTGATCTTCGACCATGCGTTCAGTGACACCCTTTCGCTACGCAATTACACCCGCTATCAGGACGTGCGCCAGTTCACCGTCGCGGATGGTCCGGAGGGCACCTTCTGCCTGCCCAATAACTTAACCCCGACCGGCGCCGCATGCGTTAGCGGGAGCGGTGCCTCGGCCATAACGGTTCCTGCGGGGTATTTTCTCGCTTCAGGCGGTTCGCGCGGTAATACCCGCCAGACGCGTAACCGTATCGCCTTCAACCAGACCGACCTGAAAGCTGTGGTCAACACCGGCTTCATCGAGCATACGCTGGATCTGGGTTTCGCCTATATGCGTGAGAATTACACCGCGGCGACGGGCAATTCTCAGCGCCTGCCTAATGGCACATCGACGACGACCAACTATCTCTATCCTACTTATGCTCCGAATGCGGCTAACACGTATAATCTTCCAGTCAACTTCCTCGTCAGTTCGCGGCCGCGCTCGCGGGTCGAGAACTACGCCTTCTATCTGTTCGATGCGATGAAGCTGGGCAGTCATATCGAACTGAACGCCGGTGTGCGTTGGGAGCGTAATGTCGGACGGTCACAAACCGATTCGATCAACGTGTCCGCCCCTACCGCGCCCGCAACCGTCAACCCGAACTTCGGCGTCGTGACGCCCGGAGCGGTCCTGCGAAACGCTGACAATCTGTTCTCCTATCGTATCGGCCTTGTCTACAAGCCGGTCGAAACGGTGAGCCTCTATGTCGCTTATGGTAACAGCAAGACCCCATCGCAGAGCACGGTAAACGGCAGTTGCACCAGCAACCTGACCGCGACCATCCCCAGCTCGACCTGCTCCTCGCGGCCTGAAGGCGCCAAGAACTACGAGATTGGCGGCAAGGCTGAATTGTTCGACGGGGGACTGCTGCTGACGGCGGCACTATTCCGCAACGAGCGTGACAGCTATCGCGTGGCGTCGGGCGACCCGCTGGTTCCCGATCAGCAGACCGACGGCCGTTCACGGGTCCATGGCCTCTCGCTGGGCGCGTCGGGGCATATCACTCCGGCTTGGTCGATCACGGCCAATTACACCTATCTGGAGAGCAAGCTGCTTCAGGGCGTATCGGACAAGTGCCTTGCCAATCCCGGCTCGGGCAATTGCACCAACACGGTGGCCAATCCCAATCCCGGCGCAGGCTATGAGCTTCAAGCGGTGCCCAAGCATTCGGGCAGCATCTATACCGCCTATACGCTGCCCTTCGGCCTGACCATCGGCTACAGCGCGACCTACCAGGGCAAATTCGCATTCAATGCACCGACGACGCAGGGTGCGACGGTCTATTATTCCGACGATTATCTGGTTCATAACGCCAACATCATCTATGATTTCAGCAAGGCGCTATCGGCACAGGTGAACGTCAAGAATATCGGCGACAAGCTTTATTATACCCGCATCCGTTCCAATGGAAACGGTTGGGCCACGCCGGGCGATGCCCGCTCCGCGGTGGTGACGCTGACCTACAAGATGTAAGATGGACGGAAAGCGGGCGCCGATGCCCCGCCTTCCGTAACATTCCACCTTGCCTCAAGGGGCAGACACCCGCATGGCGCCATGCGGGTGTCTTCTTTTGCGAAGGATTCGCATCGCCATGCTGCTGAACATTCCTGCCCTCCTGACCGGCGACGACGTGCGCGAGGCGCGCGCCCTGCTCGAAGGGGCGCGGTGGGAGGACGGCCGCCGTACCGCCGGGCACCGCGCGCTGGGCGTCAAGAATAACGAGCAGCTTCCCCCCGACAGTCCCGAAGCGCAAAAGCTGGGCGCGCTGGTCGGCGAACGGCTGACGCGCAATCCCACCTTCCTCGCCGCCGCGCTGCCGTTGCGCGTCCTGCCCCCGCGCTTCAACCGCTATACGGGGGACGGCAATTATGGCGATCATGTGGACAATGCGATTTTTCCCGTGCCTGGCTCGAGCGTCAGTGTGCGCACCGACATCTCCATGACCATATTCCTGAGCGAGCCGGAGGAATATGATGGCGGAGAACTGGTCATACAGGACACGTTCGGAGAGCAACGGGTCAAGCTGCCGGCGGGAGACGCCGTGCTCTATCCCGGCAGCAGCCTGCACCGCGTGACGCCGGTGACACGCGGGGCAAGGCTTGCCTCCTTCCTGTGGACGCAGAGCCTTGTGCCGCAGGACCATCGCCGCCGCATGCTCTACGAGCTGGATCTGGCGATACAGGGGCTGGGCGCGGATCATCCCGACCACGGCTCGGTCGACAGCCTGACCAATCTCTATCACAATCTGCTGCGCGAATGGTCGATCACATGACCGGCTTGCTCCCCGACATCCGGACCCTGGCGGATTATGAGCGGTATGCGGCCGAACGGATGCCGGAAGCCAGCTGGAACCATGTGCAGGAGGGGAGCGGCCATGGTTCCGCGCCCGGCGTGGACCGCGCCGCGTTCGACCGCATACGGTTGCTGCCGCGTCGTCTGGCGGACCTGCGCGGCGGGTCGACCGCTGTCCGTCTGTTCGGGCAGGGCCATGCCGCGCCGTTCCTGCTGGCGCCAATCGCCTATCAGAAGCTGGCGCATGAGGAGGGGGAACTGGCGACCGTGCGCGCGGCGACGGCGCTGGGCATCACGACCATCCTCAGCACGCTGTCCAGCGTGACGCTGGAGGAGGTGGCGGCCGCCGCCGCCGGGGCCGCGCGGGAATTGGGCCGGGCGCCTGTGCCCCTGTGGTTTCAGCTCTATTTCCAGGAAGACAGGGCGCGGACGCTGCCCCTGGTGCGCCGGGCGGAGGAGGCGGGATATGGCGCGATCGTCTTCACCGTCGACGCGGCGGTCAAGCGAGCCGGCTTCCAGCTCCCGCCGGGGGTGGAGGCCGCCAATCTGCGCGGCGTGCCGCCGCAGAGCCAGTCCACGGCCAGTGGGGCGATCCTGTTCGGCACGCCGCTCACCGAGGATGCGCCGCGCTGGGAGGACCTAGCCTGGCTGCGTGAGCGGACAACGCTGCCGCTGCTGGTCAAGGGGGTGGTCGCGCCGGAGGATGCGCGGCTTGCGGCGGAGCAGGGGGCGGACGGGATCATCCTGTCCAATCATGGCGGCCGGGTGCTGGACAGCATGCCCGCCGCGATCGAGATGCTGCCGCTGGTACGCGCCGCGGTGGGACCGTCCCTGCCGTTGCTGGTCGATGGCGGCGTGCGGACAGGGACGGACGTGGTGAAGGCGCTGGCGCTGGGCGCGCAGGCCACGCTTGTCGGGCGGCCGCAAATGCATGCGCTGGCGGTGGGCGGCTTCACCGGGGTCGCGCACATGCTGCACATGCTGCGCGCGGAACTGGAACTCGCCATGGCGCAGCTCGGATGCGGGACCGTGGCCGCCATTGGCCGCGAGCATCTGCTGCTCTAGTCGTTACCGCGGATTGCGCGCGGAGACGATCCAGGCCGCGCCGTCGATCACCACTTCCCGGCCGATGACGCGGCGGGCGAAGGCGGCATGGACGGCTGCTGCGGCGCGCATCGTCACGTCGTCGGACTTGCCGGCCAGCGCGCGGCGAAGCGGACCGACCGCAAAGGCGCGACCGAGCGCATCGTCCACCGCCTCCTCCTTCGTGGTGCCACGGCCAAAGACGATGGGGCGGTCAAGTGGGTCAAGGTCGATGTCGGTGAAGCCCGCCCCCGCCAGCAGGCGCTCCACCCGGCGCGGGTCGCCGAAGGAGAAGGGGCCGGGCGCCTCCGGCAGGGACGGCGGATCGGCCGGGATCATGTCGCGGATCGCAGTCATGGGTAGCTTTGTCCAGTCATTCTCCGCCGCGCCGCGCCAGCAGGCGAAGACGAAGCGTCCGCCCGGTTTCAGACAGGTCCGCAAATGGGAGAAGGCCGCCATCGGGTCATCGAAGAACATCACGCCGAAGCGTGAGAAGAGGCAGTCGAAGCCCGCCATGGGGAGGGGGGTGCTGCTGGCGTCGGCGAGCCGGAAATCGGCGAGCGACAGGATATCGACAGCCCTTTCCCGCGCACGGCCGAGTAGCGGTTCCGATATGTCTATGCCCAGCGCCAGGCCGGATGGCCCGACCCGATCGGCGATGGCGAGCGTGCTCTCGCCCGACCCGCAGCCTATGTCGAGAACATGCTCGCCGGGTCGCAGCAAGGCGCGGTCCAGCGCGGCGGCGCCGAAGGGGGCCAGCATCCGGTCCAGCCTCTCCTGATTGGCGAGCCAGCCCGCGCCGCTGTCTCCATTCCAGTCGATGCGCTGTTGTGCATTAGCGCTCATGCCATGGCCTGCCGTCGGGCGCGGGTCGGCCAGAGCGTGGCGGCGAGCAGCAGAAGGCCGATGACTGCATAGGGCGCGCCATTGTCGATGGTGTAGAGGGCGGTTCCCGCAATCGGGCCGAGCACGGTGCCCAGCCCTTGCGCGGCGGCCACGCTGCCAGCGGCGGCGCCTTGCTCGCCCGCTTCGACGGAATTGGCGGCCAGTGCCGAAACCGAGGGGAAGGTCCAACCCATGCCGAAGGCGGCGCAGGCATAGCTGAGCCAGAGCATCGCGGGCGTGGTCGCCAGTACCACGCTGCCAAAGCCCATGGCGCTGATAACGCCGCCCGCCAGGATGAAACGCGCGGGCGGCCAACCCAGCTTGCGCAGCACGACCTGTGCGACGACCAGCGCGACGCCGACCGCCGCCAGCGCGATGCCGGATGCGCCCGCCGCTTCTGCCGGGGGCAGGTTCAGCCGATCGAGCGCGAAGAAGCCTACGGTGATTTGCGCGATGGCGACGCTGAACATGGCGACAAACGCGATGGTCATCGGGCGTCGCAGACGTCGGTCGCCCAGACGCGGCGGTGCGGATCGGGGCGGCGCCACGGGCGCGCTGCGTGGCAGGACGCGCCACAGGACAAGGAGCGCGACGGCGGGGAGGAAGGCTGTGATATAGAGCGGCAGGCTGAGGCTGTAGGGACCGATCAGTCCCGCGAAACCGGGGCCGATGACCATGCCGGCCGCGCTTGATGCGCCGATGGCCGCCATGGCGCCCGCGCGTTTGTCGCCCGGCACATGGTCAGCGACGAGAGCGGTTCCGGTGGCGGGAACCGCCGCGTAGAAGACGCCTGCCAGCCCGCGCCCGATGACCATTCCCGCAAAGGCGAGCATCGGTGCCATGGCCGTGCGGAGGGCAAGGTCGATGAACAGCGCGAGCAGCGCATAGACGAGCGCGAAGCCGGACAGGCCCATCAGTATGACCGGCCGCCGTCCCCGCCGGTCGCTTGCCGCCCCCCAGATGCGCGCCATGGTCATCCAGCCTATGCCCGCAATGGTCATGGCCGCGCCGACATGCCAGGCTTGCAGTCCGATCACGCGCGCTATCGGACCGGCCAGAGCCACGAAGGCCATCATCGCCATGGAGCAGACGAAGGTCTCGAACATCAACGGTTTCAGGTTGAACGGGCGAATAGCGTCGGGGGGCGGCAAGCCTTCCGCTTGTGCGGTGAGGGGCATGGGGAAACTCCGTGCGACCGAATGGGCGGACTATAATATAATGACAATCATTATCATCAATGAAAATATCGTCACTCATGCCGGGACACGGGGCGGCCGTATAATGCGCGGCCTTGCACGATATCGGCGACCCATCGAAGAGACGAGGCGACGGCCCCTCCCGATCGACGGCGGCGGCGGTCTTAGCGTCCCCTTATCGGCGGAACGCCCGAATAATCCGCGCCATTGGGCAGCGGCCTGAACTGCGGCTTCAGGCGGAACAGCGTCACATCGTAGAGCTTCCACTGGCGCGTCGACATGACCGGCGTGTAACGCGCCTTCAGCACATCCGAGAGCAACCGGTCGCTTTTCGGATTATGCTCTTCGCTGAAGGGAAAGCGGGCGACGATATAATAGGGGTTGCGCGACAGGATGCGGGCCAGTTCGCGGTCCGGATCGATGCCGAGCGCGTCATGCTCGCGCACGATGGTCAGGTGATAGGGGAAGGGATAGCGTGAGGGCAGGCAATAGCCGCCCAGATGATAGAGCATGGGCGAGCCCTCATACATATAAGGGCAGTTGGGCGACGGTCCCATGGCGGCGAGCGTGTCGGTGATGACCTTGCCGCCACCGCCGCCGCCGACATCGTGGCGCACCGTATCGAGGCTGATCAGGGCGCCGATGACGACCACGGCAGCGCGCAGCTTGAGCCAATTTCCACTGGCGAAGGCAAAGAGGAGCGCTGTCGGCGCCGCCAGCGACAGGGCATAATGCGGGAAATAGGTGCCGAAAGCGAGGAAGGAGGACCATGCGGCGGCGTTCCAGAAGGCAGCGAAGCGGAAGATGTCCGTGCGGACCGGCTTCGTCCCGTCCGGCCCACGCGTGAACGCGCCCCACAGGCCGATGACGGCGGGGATGGCCAGTACGCGCACGATGCTGATGAACCGGCCGACCACCCATTTCAGGGGGTCGCTGCCCCGATCCAGCGTGGAGGTGATATTGGCGTAGACGAAGATATCCCCCGCGCCCAGCCAGACATAATAGAGCCAGATGAGGATGGACGGGCCGAGGCCCATGGCCGCCCAGAGCAGGCCACCGCCGATCGCGAGGCCCAGGCCCCAGCGCCGCCATGCCAGCCATTGGAGGAACAGGCCGAAGAAGACCGCCTCGCCTATCGCGGCATATTTGATCTGGATGGCGATGCCCATCAGCAGCATCAGCGCCGCGCCCCGGAGGAGGAGGCGCCCCCTGCTCAGGCCATCCCGGTCGAGGAACAGCGACATGGCGATGGCGGCGGCCGCCGTGACGAACAGATTGTAGAAGACGGGCGCCTGTCCGCCCATGCCCTCGAACAGGTTGAGGAGCAGGCCATAGGCGACGGCCGCCAATATCGCCGTCGGCCGGTCGGCGAAGCGGCGGCTCATGCCGTAGACCAGCATCGCCGTACCGAAGGTGAAGAGCATGGCCATAAGCTGATAGGCAGCCACGCCGTCCCCGAACAGGGCGGCAACGGCATAGATCAGGAACAGGCCGAAGGGCTTGCGGTCCCATATGTCGATATAGGGCAGGGCGCCGTCCAGCATCCGGCCGCCGACGAGAAGGTAGAACTCCTCATCGACATGGATGTGGGGATTGCCGACCCACCAGATGCGCAGCGCGACGGTCGCGAGCGCGATGATGCCCGCATCGGTCCAGCACCCACGCGCCAGCGGCTTCCCCTGCCGCGCTGCCGTGCCTGCCATATGTTATCTTGCCTTCCAGGTCAGCAGCGAGGACGCGGCATAGTTCCAGACCGCGCCGACCGTGGCGCCCGCAATGCCCGCGACCCACCATGTCGCATGCTGGCCGAACATCAGCGTGCCGACGCCGATATTGGCGATCGCACCCGTGCCGCAGACGATATAGAAGGACAGCAGCCCCTTCACCATCGCCCATCCGCGCAGGCGCTGGCTGGCATAGGTCACGATATTGTTGAGCGTGAAATTGAACGCGATGGCCGTCAGCACGGCCACCGTTTGGGACAGACGGAAATCGCCTCCGGAAAAGCCCATCATCAGGCGAAGGACGAGGAGGTGGACAAGAAGGCCGACCGTTCCTACCATCATGAACAGGATGAAGCGCGTCGGCAGGATGCGGCCCAGCGTCTTGTCGATGAAGAAGACGAGCAGTTCCGTCACGATCTTGAGGCTCATCTTGCTGTCGCCACTGTGGCGGTTGCGGAACTGGAAGGGCTGTTCGGCCACGCGGAGCTTTCCTTTGCCGCTGACGAGTATGTCGAGGACGATCTTGAAACCGATGGCGGAGAGATGCGGGCACAGTTCCACGAGCCGATCGCGGCGGATGGCGAAGAAGCCGCTCATCGGATCGCTGCATCGCGTGCGCATCAGCATGTTGGTGAACTGGGTGACAAGCAGGCTGCCTTTCAGCCGGGCAGCGCTGAGACCGTCGGCGGCACCGCCATCGGCATAGCGCGTGCCCACCACCATGTCGGCGCGGTCTTCCGCAATTGCCGCGTACATGGGTGCGAGTTGGCGCTCGTCATGCTGCATGTCGCCGTCGATCACGGCAATCACGTCGGCGGCGCTGCTCATCGCGCCCTCGATGACCGCGGAGGCCAGGCCCTTGCGGTTGAAACGCTTGATCGCGCGCACCTCGCGATGATGCCGGGCCAGATCGTCGATCAGCGCGATGGTGCCGTCCGTCGAGCCGTCATCCACGAAGATGACCTCGTAACAGAGATGGCCAAGCGCCTGCGACAAAGCCGCGAACATGGGGCGGACATTGCCCGCCTCGTTGAGGACCGGGACGATGACGGCGATCTGGAGATCGCCTTCCGTCTCGTCCTGTCTTTCATCGACCCTTTGGAAACTGAGCGTCATCTTCGCAAATTTCTATCCCGCGCGGACCCTTGGCGGAGTCCGGCCGACCGTCCGGCTGACAGCGCCCCCCGCCGCCAGATTGCCATGGCAAAGCCCGTACCCGCAAACGGGCGCCCGCGTCCAGTGGGTGGCCGAGGAAGCGTGCCGGAATCTGATCGGGGGCCGGCGGGTGCGTCAGTCCATCGGCGCAGCGGAGGCATAGGCGCGCCAATCGCCATAATGCGTGATCTCGCGCGCATTGGCCAGCCCAGCCCCCGCACAGGAAGCCGCTGACGCTCCGGCGCGCTGGAACTCGGCATTGGCGATGGCGAAATCAGTGCCGAAGTTGGTAATGACGAGCTTCAGAAGCGTGCGTCACGGCGATCCGCCGGGACGATTGGCGCGGAATACCCGTATGGCGTCGATGCCGTAGAGAGACTGACCAAGCCCGATCCCCACGGTAAACTCGGATGGCCAGAACAGCGCGTCAAGGATAAGGGAGATGCCAGTGAGCCCAGCGGTGCGGCGCGCGGCGTGATCTTGCGGATCACCGGCGCGACGAAGCCGCTGCGCATCAGCGTGAAGCTCTGCATGAAGACCCAGGTCAGGCCTGCGGCCGGTAGAATGCGGCGAGGATCATGTCGTCCGGCATCTTGAGCACGACGCGCAGCAGGCCCGTCAGGACCAGCACATTGACAAGGATATTCGTCCGAAACCGAAAGGGAATTCCAGTCCCCCGGTGTCCACAGGGTATCGCCGGTGCCGTGCCGGTCTTCTTGGTCACGCTCGTCATGTTAGACCCCATCCTCAACAAGCTGCCGGTTCCGCCGGTGCGGTGAGCGCAGCGATCACGCTCGCTGAATCGCTGGCCTATCCGAAAATGCCGCCCTGTGGGGCGATCATGCGGAGGCCGTTGCGTGGAACTCCGGGAAATAGGAGGCGATGCAGTCCGACAGGACAAGGCAGTCTATGCCCCTGTCGTTCGCTTCCCGCACGGTGGTATGGACGCATACCTTGGTGGTGAAGCCGCAGAAGATCATCTGCGCGATCCCGCACTCCGCCACGATCTCGCCGAGTTCGATGGCATGGAAGGCACCCTTTCCGGGCTTGTCGATCACCGGCTCGCCCGCGACCGGATAGAGTTCGGGAATGATGTCCTGCCCGATTCGCCCACGATCAGGATGCGGCCCATGGGGCCTTCGTCGCCGATGGTCGTGGCGCCGCGTCCCTGGTCCGCTTCGTCTCGTTCGGGTCGGAAAGGTCGGGCTAGTGCTACTCGTGCGTGTGGATGACGAACAGGCCCGCCCTACGCGCTGCCATGAGCAGCGCCTTGAGCGGCGCGATGGCCGAGCGGAGTTGCGACACGTCATTGCCCAGCGCCCCGCCGAAATCGCCCGGTTCCATGAAATCGCGCTGCATGTCGATGATGAGGAGAGCCGCCCTGGCCGTATTGAGGGCAAACTCATAGGGACGTGCAGGAACAAGAGATATATAGTACCTTCCTCCCGAAAGCGGAAAGGGCGGTCTTCTGGCCGCCCTTTCCCGTGTCAGAAGCCGAAATTCAGTCCGGCGCCGAAGACCAGATGGTCCCTGTTGCTGGCGCCGCTGTTGAGGACGCCTTTGGCGCGGAGCAAGGCGTCGTTGACGAGGTGATAATATTGTACCTGTCCGTAGAGTGACGCCTTGGCGCCCGCGCCGCCCAGGAAGCTGAGCGGTACCACGCCCTTCAAGCCGGTGGAGATAACGCCGACATTACCGTCCGGCTGGGTGAGCGCGCTGTCACCGCGACCCCAGTAGCTTTCCGGACCCACCGTGACCCAAGTGGGGACGGAGAGCGAGAAACCCTTGCCCTTGTAGGTCGGCACTGCGCCCAGTTCCACGTCGAAGGTCTTGCCCTGTCTGCCCAGCACCACGGTCGAGGACCGGCTGTCGAATGCCCAGAAGAACTTCGCATAGGGATTGAGCGAGAGGGTGCCTTCCGGATTGTCCGAATATTTCAGGGCGAACTCGATATTGCGCTCGTCCCTGAACGCCACGGAAGGCTGGCCGGAAACAAACTGCGAATATTCGACGCCCAGATTCAGGTTCTTGGCGATATTGCCGTCCACGCCAAAGAAGAAGTCGAACTCGTTCACCGCCGTGATATTGCCGTCGGCGCGGCTGTAGCCAGGATTGAGATCGACCCAGGTCCCCGCATGGAAGTTGATGCCAGCGGGAGTGGTGAGGACGAGGCCGTTCAGCACCTGGATCGTGGCGCCCTGCGTCGTCACGACGAGACCGCGCGGCGTCACATAGTCGTTCTTCAGCGCGATGTCGCCGAAGCCGTGCAATTCCAGTCCACTGTCATCGGCCATCGCCGTCCCGCTCGCGCCCATCATCGCGAGCGCGGCCAATCCTGTGAGATATTTTCTTGTACGCATGTCGGGTCGCTCCCTGTCTTGGTTAGCGTCCAGACATCCCCTCTCCCGACCCCGGCTTTCTGCCGGGTCTCGGCCCTTAATTTGTATGCAAGAGTTGATCGCGGCGCGCGCCGGTCCGGCCGTGCGTCGCGCCTGACGACGGGCGACGACGACGCTGTGCCATGGGATCTAGCGCCATCTGAAGGACGCGCCGCTCAGACATGGACGAGATGGGCGACCGTATCGGCCGGTTCGGTTGTCAGCCCCTCCTGCACGATGCGTCCGCGCTGCATGACGAAGTAGCGGTCTGCGAAAGCCCAGGCGAAATCCAGATTCTGCTCCACGATCAGGATGGCGACACCCAGTTCGCGGCGCACCCGCATCAGTGCATCCTCGATCTGCTGCACGATATTGGGCTGGATGCCCTCCGTCGGTTCATCGAGCAGCAGCAGTTCGGGCTGGCCTGAGAGAGCGCGGCCAATGGCCAGCTGCTGCTGCTCGCCGCCGGACAGAACGCCAGCCTTGCGGTCCGCGATCTGCGCGAGTTTCGGAAACAGTTCGAATACCATGTCCGGCACCTTCTTCGGTCCTGCGAAACCCTTGCGGGCAAGGGCGGACAGGCCGACCTCCAGATTCTCCCGCACGGTCATATGGAGGAAGACGTGGCGGCCCTGCGGCACGAAGCCGATGCCGGCGCGGCTGCGCTGGTGCGCGCGCATCTCCGTCACCTCGTCGCCTCGCCAATATATATACCCGCCGGAACAGGGGAGCTGGCCCATGATCGTCTTCATGAGCGTGGTCTTGCCAACGCCGTTGCGGCCCAGCACGGTTGCCGCCTCCCCCGCCTTCAGGTCGAAGGCGATGTCCCACAACACCTGCCCCTTGCCATAGGCGGCGCTGACGGAACGCAGGTTCAGGAGATCGGTCACTTCTGCCTCCCCAGATAGATGGCGGCCACTTCCTCGTCGGCGCGGATCTCCGCCAGCGTTCCCTCGCGCAGCAGCCTGCCCTGGTGCAGCACGATGACATGGCCGCCCAGCTGGCTGACGAAATCGATGTCATGATCGATGACGAGGACCGCGTGCTTGCCAAGTAATGTCTTGATAAGGTTGGCGGTCTGGGTGCTCTCGGCCGCGCCCATGCCCGCCGTTGGCTCGTCCAGCAGCAGCAATTCGGCGTCGGTCGCGACGACCATCCCGATCTCCAGCCATTGCTTCTCGCCATGGGAGAGATTACCCGCAATAGCGTCGCGCCGTTCGGTCAGGCCGACCTTTCCCATGATCTCTTCGGCGCGGGCGCGCGCCTCTTCCTGCCCGGCCTTGCCGAAACTCTTCCACCAGCGGCGGTCCCGCGTGGCAGCGATGGTCAGATTGTCGAGGACGGACAGGGCGACGAGCACGCCGGGCGTCTGGAACTTGCGGCAGATGCCGAGGCCGACAATGCCATGCTCGCTCGTTCCCTGTATCTCCCGCCCGTGGAACAGGACCTTGCCGGAGGTGGGACGCACCCGGCCGATAATGGCGTCGCACATGGTCGATTTGCCTGCACCGTTAGGGCCGATGACCACGGTCATGGAGCCGCTTTCGATGGTGAGCGACAGGTCGTTCGTGGCCTTGAACCCATCGAAATCGACGACGACATTCTGCATCTGGAGCATCGGCGGCTTCATGCGGTGGTCTCCTCTTCACGGGCGCTAGGTTCGAGGCGGGACGGAGCAGCGGGGCCAGCCCCGCGGCTCTTGCGCCAGCGGGCGAATATGTCGCCCGCCTTGGCAGGCCTGAAGGGGTGGTCGGGATCGAACAGGCCAGCTAGCCCCTTGGGCAGGATGGTGACGGCGACGATGAACAGGAGGCCGAGACCGTAGAGCCAGAGTTCGGGGAAGGCCGTGCTGATCTTGTCCTTGGCAAAATTGACGAGCAGCGCGCCCGCAATGGCCCCGATCACGCTTTCCCGGCCGCCGATGGCAGCCCAGATCACCATTTCGATGGAGGGCACGACACCCACCAGCGCCGGGGAGACCACGCCCGCATGCAGGGTGAAGAGCGCGCCGGATACGGAGGTGAGGAGCGCTGCGACGGTGAAGGCGACGATCTTGTACGGAGCCGGATCATAGCCGAGGAAGCGCAGCCGATTCGAGCCGTCGCGCGCCGCGCGGAGCATCTTGCCATAAGGGCTGGCGAGCAGCCAGGTCAGGCCCAGCAGCGCCGTCGCGACGAAGACCAGTGTGACATAGTAGAGCGCCAGCGTCGTGGAGGGCAGGTTCAGGTTGAAGCCGAACAGCGTCCGGTAGTCGGTGAGGCCGTTGAAGCCGCCCGTCTTGTCCTGCTGGCTGATGAGGAGGGTGGCGAAGGCAAGGGCCAGCGCCTGGGTGATGAGGGCGAAATAGACGCCGCCGATGCGCCGGTGGAAGATCGCCCACGCAAAGAGCGCGGCAATGGCGGTCGGCACGATGAGGATGGCGAGGATCGCCGCGACGGGACTCTTGAAGATCGCCCACCACCAGGGCAACGCCTCCACGCCTGTCCACACCATGAAGTCCGGCATCTCGCCATCGGCCAGCCCCGCCAGCTTCAGGTGCATGGCCAGCGCGTAGCCGCCCAGCCCGAAGAATACGCCCTGTCCGAGGCTGAGCACGCCGCCCTCGCCCCAGAGAAGGACGAGACCCATGGCGGTCAGCGACAATGCGAGGAAGCGGGCGAGCAGGTTCAGGTCATAGGACGACAGGAGCCAGGGCGCGGCGATGGCGAGGACCAGCGCGAAGCCGCCCGCGATCGGCTTGAGGCTGTTGAGCGAAGGCATGCGAGCCGCTCCCTTATTCTGCATCCAGCGCGCGGCTCTTGACGGCGATGACGCCAGCCGGGCGGAACTGGAGGAAGAGGATGACGAAGAGCAGGGTGAGGACCTGCGCGAAGCTGACGTCGACAAAGACCTGGCTGAGGGCCATGAACAGGCCGATCATCAGCGCGGCGATGGTCGTGCCGATGATGGAGCCAAGGCCGCCGAGGATCACGACGAGGAAGGCCGTGACGATATAGCTCTGCCCAACATTGGGCGTGACTGGGCCGAGAAGCGCCAGCACCACGCCGCCCACGCCCGCCACCGCGGCGCCCAGCGCGAAGACGAAGCAGTCGACCAACCGTACATTGACGCCCATGGCCGCGGCCGTCGGGCGGTCCTGGTTGACCGCGCGGACGAGCAGACCGATGCGCGTGAGGCGGAGCGTCGCGGCGAGGCCGCCAAGGACCGCCGCCGCGACGGCCATGATGAAGATGCGCGTCGTCGGAAGCTGGAGGCCCAATATATCGATGCCCCCGTCAAGCCATGCGGGCGCTGTCACCGACACGCCCGTCGCGCCGAAGAGGTCGCGAGCCGCCTGCTGGAGGATGAGGCTGACGCCCCATGTCGCGAGCAATGTGTCAAGCGGACGGGATGTGAGCTTGGAGACGAGGCCGACCTCAAGCAGGCCGCCCAGCAGGCCCGCGCCTATGAAGGCGACGACCATGCCCGCCAATATGCCCAGCGGCCCCGGCACCCAGAGGATGGTGAGATAGGCGAGATAGCTGCCCACCATCAGGATTTCGCCATGCGCCATGTTGATCACGCGCATCAGGCCGAAGCTCAGCGCCAAGCCCAGCGCCGCCAATATATAAAGCGAGGCGACGCTGAAGCCGTTGAAGAGTTGGCCGGTCAGAAAGACTGCATCCATGGCCTGATTGCCTTTGTTCCTGTCTGCCGCGGGGCTGCTGCCGCCCCCTTCGGCGCCGGGTGACAAGAGTGGTTGCCGGACACCCAAGGGGGCGGAGCGGGCCGGGCGAGGGGTCGCACACCCGGCCAAGCGGGGTTCATCCGATCTTGCAGGTCTTGCCGGGGAAGCTGACCGGATCATATGGGTCGGGATCGATGGGCTTCTTGCTGTCCCACAGGATCTTGAACTGGCCGTCCGGCTGCGCTTCGGCGATATAGCCCGTCTGGATGAGGCTGTTGTTGGGCAGGAACTTCACCGTGCCGAGCGGGGTGGGAACCGCGTCGAGCGTGACGGCGGCCGCGCGGACCTTGGCCGGATCGGTCGAGCCCGCCTTCTCGGCGGCGGCCTTCCAGATATAGACGTCCAGATAGCCATGGACCATCGGATCGGTCAGCACGGCATCCTTGCCGAACTTGGCCTTATAGGCCTCGATGAACTTCTTGTTCTCCGGATTGTCGAGCGTCTGGAAATAGTTCCAGGCGGCATAGCTGCCCTCGACCAGCGCCGGACCCATCGCCTGCGCTTCCTGCTCGCCGATGGAGAAGGACATGACGGGGATCGCCTTGGGCGCGAGGCCCGCCGCCGCCATCTGCTTGAAGAAGGCGACATTGCTGTCGCCGTTGAGCGTGTTGAGGATGATGTCGGGACTGGCCGCCTTGATCTTGCCGATCACGCCGGAAAATTCCGTGCCGCCCAGCGGCTGATATTCCTCGCCGGAGAGGGTGAGGCCATCCTTCTCGATATGCTTTTTGAGGATCAGGTTCGCGGTGCGCGGATAAACATAGTCCGATCCCACCAGGAAAATCTTCTTGTAACCCTTCTCCTTGGCCCAGTCATAGGCGGGCAGGGCCTGCTGGTTGGGCTGCGCGCCCGAATACATGATGTTGGGCGAGCATTCATTGCCCTCGAACTGGACCGGATACCAGAGGAGGTTGGCCGTCTTTTCGAACACGGGCAGCATCGCCTTGCGGCTGGCGGAGGTCCAGCCGCCGAAGACCGTCGCCACGCCGTCGCCGGAGATGAGCTTGTTTGCCTTCTGCGCGAAGATGGCGGGGTCGGAGGCGCCATCCTCCACCACGGGCGCGATCGTCTTGCCCAGCACGCCGCCGGCCGCGTTGATCTCGTCAATGGCGAGCTGCGTGGCGTTCTTCACCGTGACTTCGGAAATGGCCATGGTGCCGGACAGGGAATGGAGGATGCCGACTTTCACCTCGCCGCCTTCCGCGCCGCTCGTCGCATTCCCGCCCTGGGGTCCCTTGGAGCAGGCCGTGACCAGCGCGGTGCAGGCGAGCGCTGCGGCTATGAACTGTCGCTTGTTGAAGAACTTGCCCATGTCGTGCCTCCGTTATTGCCAGTCGTTTCAATGGGTGCTGGCAGTGATGATCGCGTTCCTGCGCGGCTGGTCACGGATTGCCCCCGATGACGTCACGAATGATTGTGCGGCGCGGCGGCGGGGCGTTATGGGTTATTTGACTTAGGCCAGTGGTGAAGGGTCGGGAAAAGGGGCGGCGGACTTGGATTCTGCGGTTCCTATAAGTCAAATAAGGTACATGCTGGCTCCAGTTTCCCGTTGAACGCCTGATTTTGCAGCGCATAATCATGGCATCAGGGAGTGTTCCACAGTGCATGGACGGTTTGACAGGGTGGATGGATCTACGGTTATTCCATTGTCTTTCGATCATGCTGCGGTGCCGCAATATCTGCGCAGCCAAGGCCGCCTCGACCTCTCCTTCAAGCGCAGGGATGGCGCCACCGCCATAGGCCGTGCCTATCAGGCAGGATGTATCCGCATGCGCCTGCCGCGCCGCGAGCATGCGGACGAGGCGCCCTGTGCCGTGCTCATCAACACGGCGGGCGGCGTCGCCGAAGGCGACCGGATCGAGCAGTCCATCCAATGGGATGCGGGCACCTGTGCGACGGTCACCACGCAGGCGGCGGAAAAGGTCTATCGCGCGCTCGCCCATGGCAGCGAGATCGAGACGCGGATCGAAGTGGGCCGGGGTGCGGAGGCGGAATGGCTGCCGCAGGAGACCATCCTGTTCGATGGGGCGCGCCTGCGCCGGGAAGCGCGGATCATCCTGGACGAGGATGTCAGCTTCCTTGGCGTGGAAGCGATTGTCCTGGGCCGTGCTGCCATGGGCGAGACGATGCGGTCGGGGTGCCTGAGGGACCGGTTGCGCATCTGGCGGGCCGGAGAACTTGTTTATGCCGACACGCTGGCCCTAGATGCGGATGTGGAGGCGCTGATGGCGCGTGCCGCGCTGGGCGGGGGCGCGGGCGCCATGGCGGTGCTGGTCCATGCCTCCGCCAGGGCTGCGTCCCTGATCGACCCGGTGCGCGAGGCGCTCGGCAGCGCGCATGGACGGGCGGCGGCGAGCGCATGGAATGGCCTCCTCGCCGTGCGCCTGCTGGCACCGGATGGCGAGACGCTGCGTCGCGATGTCGCCACCGCTCTCGCCGTGCTGCGCGGACAGCGGTCCTTGCCCCGTGTCTGGAGGTGCTGATATGCAGCTTACGCCCCGAGAGAAGGACAAGATGATGCTGGCGCTGGCCGCCATGGTCGCCCGGCGGCGGCTGGAGCGCGGGGTGAAGCTCAACTATCCGGAGGCCGTCGCGCTGATCTCCGACTTCGTGCTGGAGGGCGCGCGGGACGGGCGGTCCGTCGCGGACCTGATGGAAGCGGGCGGGCATGTCCTGACCCGGGAACAGGTGATGGCGGGCGTGGCCGAGATGATCCACGACGTGCAGGTCGAGGCGACCTTTCCCGATGGCACCAAGCTGGTGAGCGTCCATGACCCCATACGATAAGCCCCTCATCCCCGGCGAACTGCTCCCGGCCAAGGGCGGACATGTGCTGAACGCGGGGCAGCCGGTGACGGTGCTGAAGGTCGCGAACAGCGGCGACCGGCCCATTCAGGTGGGCAGCCATTATCATTTCGCGGAGGCCAATGGCGGTCTGATCTTCGACCGGGAGGCGGCGCTGGGCAAGCGACTCGACATCCCGGCGGGGACGGCGGTGCGGTTCGAGCCGGGACAGACGCGGGAGGTGGCGCTGGTGCCGGTGCGGGGGACGCGGACGATCATCGGCTTTCAGGGGCGTGTGATGGGGGGACTGGACTGATGCCCTATCGCATGTCCCGCGCGGCCTATGCCGACATGTTCGGCCCGACCACGGGCGACCGGCTGCGCCTTGCTGACACCAACCTGATCGTAGAGATCGAGCGGGACTGCACCATTCTGGGCGAGGAGGTGAAGTTTGGCGGGGGCAAGGTGATTCGCGACGGCATGGGGCAGAGCCAGGTCACCAATGCTGACGGCGCGGCGGACACGGTCATCACCAATGCCGTGATCCTCGACTGGACAGGCATATACAAGGCGGACATCGCCTTGAGGCGCGGGCGCATCGCCGCCATCGGAAAGGCGGGCAATCCCGACATCCAGCCTGGCGTCGACATCATCGTGGGGCCAGGGACGGAGGTGATCGCGGGGGAAGGCAAGATCGTCACCGCGGGCGGCATCGATGCGCATATCCACTATATCTGCCCGCAGCAGGTGGATGATGCGCTGGCGAGCGGCGTCACCACCTTCGTCGGTGGCGGCACCGGCCCGGCGACGGGCACCAACGCCACCACCTGCACGCCCGGCCCCTGGCATATCGAGCGGATGCTGATGGCGGCCGAGGGCCTGCCCATCAACCTCGCCTTTTCCGGCAAGGGCAATGCCAGCCAGCCGCAGGCGCTGGAGGAGATGATCCAGGCGGGCGCGGCCGCACTCAAGCTGCATGAGGATTGGGGCACGACGCCTGCCGCCATCGACTGCTGCCTGTCGGTCGCAGACCGGATGGATATCCAGGTGATGATCCATACCGACACGCTGAACGAGAGCGGCTTTGTCGAGGACACCATCGCCGCCTTCAAGGGACGGACCATCCATGCCTTCCATACGGAGGGGGCGGGCGGCGGCCATGCGCCGGATATCCTGAAGCTGGCGGGGTTCGGGAATGTCATCCCCTCCTCCACCAATCCCACCATGCCCTTCACCGTCAACACCATAGACGAGCATCTCGACATGCTGATGGTGTGCCATCATCTCGATCCGTCCATCCCGGAGGATCTCGCCTTTGCCGAGAGCCGCATCCGCAAGGAGACGATCGCGGCGGAGGACATGCTGCACGACATGGGGGCGCTGTCCATCCTCTCCTCCGACAGTCAGGCCATGGGACGCGTGGGCGAGGTCATCACGCGGACCTGGCAGACCGCGCACAAGATGAAGGCGCAGCGGGGCGCCCTGCCTGGAGAGGCGGGCGACAACGAC